>NZ_JBNMIQ010000007.1:0-152805 GCF_050873365.1 Brotaphodocola sp.
ATTGCTGCTGCAGATGCAACTGCAACGATCTTAGTCTGCTTCTTCATAATGAATGCACTCTCCTTTTTCTTTCTGAAATGCTCTTAAAATTCCTATTAAAATCGCATCACGAAGTGATTATACTTCTGATAAGGTAAATTATTGGGAAGTGTGAGAGTGGAGAATAGGATGGCAAAAGCAGGAAGCAGGGATAGGAAATGACCAAGAAAATGAGAACATATAAAAATAAAAAATGGATGAAGTAAAGAGATGGATCTTGTATACAAAGTGCATATAGCAGATATTCCTTTGCGTTTTGGGTAGAATGAGAATCAGGGCAAAATAGAAAATAACAGGACAGATTACAAATAAAATACGGCACTTTAAAGTGATAAATCAGATGTAAAAAATTGGTTTTCAGACAGATTCCACAAAATTCTCTCAACAAACAGATGTAAACGCTTACAAAACCCTGTAAATTGATAAAAATTAACCTTTTATGAACAATATTAAACTTGCGTTAATATGTTGTCAAAACCGCTGAGATCGGTTATAATAAAATTTATGTTGTGTAATAATGACAGGAAAATATGACACTTTTTAGGAAAACAATATAAAAAAGTGACAAAAACAGGAAAAATGTATCTTTTTTAACGTTTTCTTTGCAGAACAATCGGGAATCATTTTTTGACTAATATTTAACGATAAAATGGGGATTTGGGGCGGTTTGCATAGAAAATGTGAAGCTAAGAGGATAATGAAAATAGTGAAATCGAGGAATGAGGTCTTTGCAGTTCGAGGAGGAAGAGAACAATGAAACACTGGAATTCTGTTTTCCGGCAATTATCCATGCTGAGTCAGATGGGACTCTCCCTGATGATGCCACTTCTCCTGTGCCTTTTGGGAAGTTATTGGCTGAATACGAGATTTCATGTCGGGGGCTGGATTTACCTGCTCGGATTTTTCTTTGGTCTCGGTGGTTCTTTTGCGACGGCATACAAGATCTATCAGTCCATTATGAAGGAAACAGATCGAAAAAAAGAAAAAAGATGTCCATCTTATAACAGGCATCATTGACAAGCATACAGAGAAAACGGCATAATCAAGGAAATGGCAGAGACAAGTATGGAAAGCGATGAGCATCGGCAAAATTTGTTGCTGTTTGCAGGGCGCGTGAACAGTAAGGCAAAGTTATCTGCATGGACTTGAGGAAGTTGTGAGAAGATAAGAAACAGCAAAGAATCATAGAATAGAACAAAAGAGATGAGATAGGAAATTTGTAGGACAGAAATCAGACACAAAATGTCAGTAGAAGGAGGACTCTGGTGGTTCAGGTTCAGGATGCAGTGAAAAAGGAAACCGCCCGGATTGGGACGGGAACGGCAGTGGCTTCTGTCGTGATGATTTTCGTATTTTTTGGCTTACATCTGGTGATTCCGGATTCGGTTCCGTTTGACTACAAGGTGATTGTGGGCGCTGTGCTCGGAAGCGTGGTGGCTGTGGGAAATTTCTTCCTCATGGGACTTACCGTGCAGAAGATTGCAGATACGGAGGATCATGATCTGGCTTATCGCCGGATGAAGACCAGCTATCATTACCGCATGATGATTCAGCTCATCTGGGTTATTCTTGCGATGACGATACCTTTCATCAACGGAGTAGCGGGAATCTTTCCGCTCTTTGTCCCGGGTGCAGTTATCAAGGCCCGCGGAATTTTGGCAACTGTAAAAAACAATAAATAAGATGTACGTTCAAGAACTTCGTTTTCAATCAGGGGGAGCGGAGCTGGAGGGCATACATGAAAAAGAAAGGAGGAAACAAGGATGAATTTTGATGTGACAGGTGCAGCCGTCTATTTCACAATTCCTACGGGGATTCCGATCCTTGGTGACATCCAGATTTCAGAGACTCTTGTAGTCAGCTGGATCGTGATGGCGCTGATCACGGGACTGTGTATCTGGCTGACCCGTGACCTGAAGGTGGAGAACATCTCCAAGCGTCAGGCACTCGCAGAGTTTCTGGTTGAGCAGGCAAATAACTTTGTCCGCAACAATACCGGAAGCAGGAAGTTCGACAAGCTGATTCCGTTTGTCGCTGCGCTCTTTACAACGAGTGTGGTATCGAACCTGATCAGTTTGACGGGACTGAGAAGCCCGACAGCAGATCTGTCCACAGAGGCAGCGTGGGCGATTGTCGTATTCATTATGATTACGTCTACGAAGATCAAAGCTGGCGGACTTTTGGGATATCTGAAGGGATTCACGACCCCGATTGCGGTTATGACTCCGTTCAATATTCTTTCAGAGCTGGCAACGCCAGTCAGCATGGCATGCCGTCATTTCGGCAATATCTTGTCGGGTGTGGTAATCAACGGCCTGATCTATGCGTCTCTGGCAATTGCGTCCACCGCACTTCTCGGATGGCTTCCGGGTGCGCTTGGACAGATTCTGGGAAGCATTCCGATTCTCGATGTCGGTATTCCCGCTATTTTGTCTGTATACTTTGACTGGTTCTCCGGAGCCATGCAGGCATTCATTTTCAGTATGCTGACGATCATGTACATCGCCAATGCGGCGGAGGGATGAGGCAGATAAATTTTATTTTCAGGAGGAAATTACTATGACAGATTTTCAGTTACTCGCACGTGGTATCGCACTGGCAGGTTGTGCAATCGGCGCTGGATGTTCTCTGATTGCAGGTATCGGACCTGGTATTGGTGAAGGTAATGCAGTTTCTAAGGCTCTGGAGGCTATTGGCCGTCAGCCGGAGTGCAAGGGTGATGTAACCAGCACGATGCTTCTTGGTTGTGCAATCGCAGAGACCACCGGTATTTACGGTTTCGTTACCGGTCTGCTTCTGATCTTCGTAGCTCCGGGTATGTTCATGAACTATCTGGGTTAATACGAACCTTGGTGAAATCCGTGACTGTTTGCGCAGGGCGCAGGCAGTAACAAAATAGGAGGGAGAACATGCGCGAAGTACAGGATTTGGTGGGAATTGCACCATGGACCTTTATTGCACAGATCTGCAACCTCTTTATTCAGATGTACCTGATCAAGCGTTTTCTGTTTAAGCCGATCAATGCCATGCTCGAGAAGAGAAAAGAGATGGCGGATGCTCAGCTGACGGATGCGAGAAAGTCCAAGGAAGAAGCGGAAGCGATGAAAGCCGAGTATGAGCAGAATATGGCTCAGGCGAAGGCGGAAGCAAGCGAGATCCTCAAGGACGCTCAGAAATCTGCTCAGACGAAGGCAGACGCAATCCTTCAGGATGCACAGGCTCAGGCAGCCGGCATCAAGGCGAAGGCTGAGGCAGACATTGCTCAGGAGCGCAAGAAGGCAGTTGGAGATCTGAAGAATGAGATTGGCTCCATTGCCATGGATATTGCAGGAAAGGTAATTGAGCGCGAGGTCAGCGAAGATGACCACGAGAAACTGATTAACGAGTTTATTAAGAATGTAGGAGAAGCGTCATGATGGATACAGGCAGGCTTTATGGAGACAGCCTGTACGATCTGGCTGCCGAAGAAAAGCTGACAGAGACTTTGATGGAACAGGTGGAGATGGTCGCAGAGGTTCTCAAGGAGAATCCGGAGTATCTGACCCTGCTTTCTGAGCCGTCGGTCGCAAAGGCAGAGCGACTTTCTCTGATTGATGAGGCGTTTGGCGAGCAGGTGCATCCTTATCTGCTGAATTTTTTCAAGATTCTGTGCAGTGAGGGCATTGTCCGCAGTTTTTCCGGATGTAGCCGGGAATTCAGACGCCGTTATAATGAGGACCACAACATTGCCGAGGCACTTGTTGTCACGGCGGTTGCGCTGAAAGAGGAGCAGAGAGAAGCACTCAAAGCACGCCTTGAGAAAATCAGTGGCAAGACGGTCATCATGAAAGAAAAGCAGGAGCCTCAGGTTCTGGGCGGTATCCGCGTGGAGCTCGAGGGAATTGCTCTGGACGGAACGCTTGAGAATCGTCTGGACAACCTGCGAAAGCAAATTACCGAAAACTAAACGTATAAAGGACGGGTGTAAACATGCAATTAAAACCGGAAGAAATTTCCAGGGTCATCCGTAGCCAGATCAAACATTATCAGAACGCGATCGAGCAGAGTGAGACCGGTACCGTACTGACTGTCGGAGATGGAATCTCCAGAGTCAGCGGACTGGCAGGCTGTATGTCCGGTGAGCTTCTGGAGTTTGAGGACGGCACATTTGGAATGGCGCAGAACCTGGAGGAGACAAGTGTTTCCGTTGTACTTTTCGGTTCGGATCAGGGAATCAGCGAGGGTCAGACGGTAAAACGTACTGGCAAGGTGGTTTCTGTTCCGGTCGGAGAGGCAATGATCGGACGTGTCGTAAATGCAATCGGACAGCCGATCGACGGAGCTGGCCCTATTGAGACATCGGAGTACCGTGCGGTAGAATCTCCGGCACCGGGAATCTGTGACAGACAGCCGGTTAAGGAGCCGTTACAGACTGGAATCAAGGCAATCGACTCGATGATTCCGATCGGTCGTGGACAGCGAGAGCTGATCATCGGCGACCGTCAGACTGGTAAGACGACGATCGCAGTGGATACGATCATCAACCAGAAGGGCAAGGACGTTATCTGTATCTATGTCGCAATCGGACAGAAACGTTCGACCGTAGCAGGTCTGGTATCCCAGCTTCAGGAGAGCGGGGCAATGGACTACACGATTGTTGTCGCAGCGACCGCTTCTGAGTCCAGCCCGCTTCAGTACATCGCACCGTATTCCGGATGTGCGATGGGTGAGTATTTTATGAATAAGGGAAAACATGTGCTGATCGTTTACGATGATCTGAGCAAGCACGCGGTTGCTTACCGTGCACTTTCTCTGCTGATTCGTCGTCCGCCGGGCCGTGAGGCATATCCGGGAGACGTTTTCTATCTGCACTCCCGTCTGCTTGAGCGTGCAGCAAAGCTGTCCGCAGAAAAGGGTGGCGGTTCGATGACGGCTCTGCCGATCATTGAGACCCAGGCAGGTGATGTATCTGCATACATTCCGACAAACGTAATTTCCATTACCGACGGTCAGATCTTCCTTGAGACCGAGCTGTTCCACTCCGGTATCATGCCGGCAGTAAACCCGGGTATTTCCGTTTCCCGAGTAGGTGGTAATGCTCAGATCAAGGCAATGAAGAAGGTTGCCGGTACTCTGAAACTGGTTTACTCCCAGTACCGTGAGCTTCAGAGCTTCGCACAGTTCGGTTCCGACCTGGATGCGGATACGAAGGCTCGTCTGGCACAGGGTGAGAGAATTGTGGAAGTGCTCAAACAGGGCCGTAGCATGCCGGTTCCGGTTGAGAAGCAGGTTGCAATTCTGTATGCCGTTGTAAATGGTGTGCTCTCTGCGGTTGCGGTAGAGGACGTTCATGAGTACGAGATGGGTCTGTATGACTTCCTCGACAGTGATGCAAACGGTGCAACTGCAATGGATAACATCCGTGCAAAGGGTACTCTCGATGCAGAGACTGAGGAGAAGCTCAAGACGGCACTGAAGGATTACACGGAGAAGTTTTTAAAAGCAAAATAGGGTGAAATGAAGCTGAATGAAGCTGAATAAAGGAGGAAACTCATGGCTGCAAATATGAAAGCGGTAAAGCTGCGTATGAAGAGCATACAAAGCACCATGCAGATTACCAAAGCGATGGAACTGGTGGCATCCTCCAAACTGCGCAAAGCAAAGGAACGTGCCCAGGTCAGCAAGCCCTGTTTTGAGATGCTTCGGGATACCCTTGGACAGATTGCATCTGGAAATACAGATTTCATGTCTCCTTACACCAGAGAGAGCAAAAGCGAGAAATGGTGTTATGTCGTGATCGCGGGTGACCGCGGTCTCGCAGGAGGCTACAACTCCAATCTGTTCAAGCTCGTGGAAGAGCAGGTAGCCGGAAAAGAGTATGAGGTGATGCCGATCGGAAAGAAGACGGTGGAGTACTTCCGCCGTCGCAATGTAGGTCTGATGACAGAGGAATTTGCCGAGGCCGCAGATATTTCGATTGGAGACTGTTTTGAGATGGCAAAGCGGATCTGTGAGGGATACCGCGCCGGAGAGTATGGACATGTGGCTCTGTGCTATACGAGCTTCGTGTCGATGCTTTCCCAGAAACCGCAGACGACGGCACTTCTGCCGTTGAAGGACTTCTGTGAGAAGGAAGCGGACCCGAAGAACGTTCGCTCTCTGATTCTCTATGAGCCGGACAGTGAGACCGTCTTTGACGCGATCGTTCCGGAGTACCTTGCGGCGCTGATTTATGGTGCAATGTGCGAGTCGGTAGCCAGTGAGCTTGCGGCTCGTCGAACGGCAATGGATGCAGCGACGAAGAATGCGGGAGAGATGATCGAACAGCTGAACCTTTATTACAACCGGGCGCGTCAGGCCAGCATCACGCAGGAGATTACGGAGATTGTTGCGGGCGCGGAGGAATCGTGAGGATAACAAGGAGATTCTTATATGAGTGAGAAACATATTGGCAAGGTAGTGCAGGTAACCGGCCCGGTACTGGATATCCGGTTTGCAGAGGGCGAACTGCCGGCACTGCTGAACGCGATTGAGATTGAGGTGAACGGTCACCGCGTTGTGGCCGAAGTAGCCCAGCAGATCGGTGACGATGTGGTGCGTTGCATCGCTATGAACTCTACCGACGGTCTGGTTCGCGGAACGGATGCAGTGGATACGGGAAATCCGATCACGGTTCCGGTCGGCGAGGAGTGTCTGGGAAGAGTATTTAACCTTCTGGGTGATCCGGTAGATGATATGCCGGCTCCGGAGGCAAAGGAGCGTTGGGCGATTCATCGTCAGGCACCTTCTTACGAGGAGCAGACTCCGGCAACGGAGATCCTCGAGACCGGTATCAAGGTCGTAGACCTGATCTGTCCTTACGCAAAGGGCGGTAAGATCGGTCTGTTCGGAGGTGCAGGTGTAGGTAAGACGGTTCTGATCATGGAGCTGATTCACAATGTTGCAACGGCTCATGGTGGTCTGTCTGTATTCACCGGCGTAGGAGAGCGTACCCGTGAGGGTAATGACCTTTACGGAGAGATGAAGGAGAGCGGAGTTATCGATAAGACCGCTCTGGTATATGGTCAGATGAATGAGCCACCGGGAGCTCGTATGCGTGTGGCACTGTCCGGCCTGACAATGGCGGAGTACTTCCGTGATGTCAAGAACCAGGATGTGCTTCTGTTCATCGATAACATTTTCCGTTTCACCCAGGCAGGTTCTGAGGTATCCGCTCTGCTTGGACGTATGCCGTCCGCAGTAGGTTACCAGCCGACTCTGGCAACGGAGATGGGTGCTCTTCAGGAGCGTATCACTTCCACGAAGAAGGGTTCTATTACTTCTGTTCAGGCAGTTTATGTGCCGGCAGATGACCTGACTGACCCGGCTCCGGCAACAACGTTCACACATCTGGATGCAACCACGGTACTTTCCCGTGAGATCGCCAGCCAGGGTATTTACCCGGCAGTAGATCCGCTGGATTCTACGAGCCGTATTCTGTCCCCGGAGACCGTTGGACAGGAGCATTACGACATCGCTCGTGCGGTACAGAGAGTGCTTCAGCGTTACAAGGAACTTCAGGATATCATCGCGATCATGGGTATGGATGAGCTGTCTGAGGAGGATAAGCTGACCGTATCGAGAGCTCGTAAGGTACAGCGTTTCCTGTCCCAGAGTTTCTCGGTTGCAGAGCAGTTTACCGGTATGGCAGGACAGTACGTTCCGCTTAAGGAGACCCTGAGAGGATTTAAGAAGATTCTTGACGGCGAGTGCGATGACATTCCGGAGAGCTGTTTCCTGTTTGCCGGAACCATCGACGATGTCTATGAGAAGGCAAAGAAGTTACAGCAGTAGGAAGGAGGAAGCCGTATGGGATCAACCTTTCATTTGCAGATTGCCTCTCTTGACGGTCTGATGTATGACGGACAGGTGCAGAGTGTATCCTGTCGCACGATCCATGGAGATCTTGCAATTCTGGCTCACCACATGAATTACTGTACCGCAATCGGTATGGGTAAGGCAGTTGTGGTGCTCGAGGATGGAACAAAGCGGGAGGCTGCCTGCATCGGTGGAATGCTGACTGTGATGAATGGCGAGTGCCGTCTGATGGCGACGACCTGGGAGTGGAGCGAGGACATTGATGTGACTCGTGCGGAGGCTTCTAAGAGACGCGCGGAGGAGAAGATGGCGCAGACCGGTCTGTCTGAGCAGGATTATAAGATGGCGGAGTCGAAACTGCACCGTGCGCTTGTGCGTATTGGAACAGCGAGACGGGATCGCCAGAATTAATTTTTGGATGTATCGATATATAAATATGGAATAAATATGGAATAATCGAAAAGCAGGGATTTCTCTGATGTGCTCTCCTTCTAGGTAGACAGGTGAAAGAATAAAAACTTGTCGCTTAGGAGGGAGCATATTATTGGGAAATGCCTGCTTTTTTGTTTTGGTTCTGGTTCTGTGTTTTCAGGTTTTGAGGGGGTAAAACGAAAAAATCAAAGGAAACGGCTTTGAGCATGGAATGTGATAAGATGTGATCAAAAGAAACGGCTCCGATCATGGGAAAAGTCTCTCAAACTCGCTCTCGCTCCGGGTTCATCGCAACGGTGCGTAAGGTCGCAAAAGACGCGACCTAAACACCGGCGATTCACACGGGTTTGCGAGAACTTTCCCATACCGGAGCCTGTAATTCACTCTGAGTTCAAGTCTAAGCGAGCAGAGATTTGATGTGTGATTCACCTTATTTGCGATGGGAACGAAAATAATTTCGCAGTCCGAGTAAAATCATCAAAAAGACGTTGACGCTGAGTGTGCCGATGGCGCCGGTCATTCCGGAGCGGTCGGCGATCCATCCGATCAGAGCCGGGGTGAGGATTCCACCGAGAGCGGAGACTGCGGTCAGGACAGACATGCCGAGTGTCGATCCGACGATGTATTGCCCACCTTCAGCGATGCAGGTCGGATAGATACCGGCGAGAAAGAATCCGAGTCCGACGAGGGCGATTGTGACGATTGGAAGGGTCGTTGCGTGAGTAAGAAGGAAGAAGAATACCGTGCTTCCGATGGTCTGGATCACGATCATTCGGCTTCTTCCGAGTGTGGCAGAGATCTTTGCGGTCACGAGTCGTCCTGCCATGATCATCAGCCAGGTGACGGATACCATGTTTGTCGCGAATGTGGCGCTCATGATGCCGGTGTTCTGAAGGTAGGTAACAAACCAGCCGTTGATTGAGTTCTCAATTCCGAGATAGAAGAAGAGAACAAAGGCGATGCACAGGAAATCGGAATTTTTCAGGAAATCCAGATTGCCGGAGTTCTTTGAGGTTGAGCTGGTGGCAGAAGCAGTCTTTGAGGAAGCTACCTTGGACGGTTGATTCGTGTTTGATTTCTTCTCGGCAGAAATGAGCGAGTAATCCATGCTGAAATAGCAGATTCCGGCGCTTGCAGAGAGGAGAATCAACAGGTAGAGAATGGTTCTCCAACCAAATCCGAGCCCGAGCAGGCAGGCGGTCAGGAATGGGGATGCAAAGGCGCCGATTGCAAAACTGCAATGAAGAAGATTCAGGTAGCGTGCCGGCTCTTCCATGACCTGATTGACCGCCAGGTTGTTGATGATGGTGACGGAACCACGCGCCAGACCGATGCAGAAGATCAGAGCATACATGGCTGGGAGCGGGGGAAGGAGAGAAAACAGGAAGAGGGTGATCGGAATCGTGAACGACCAAAATGAGATGGAAACACGCAGTCCAAAGCGGGCTGTCATTGCCGGAAAAACGAAGCTGGCGAGGAAGTTGCCGATTGCCATGAAGGACAGGAGACCTCCTGCCGTTGCAAAGTTCATGCCGGATTCTGAGATCAGGGAAGGCATGATTGCGCCGAAGGACAGGATGACCATTCCACTGACAAAGTATCCGTAGCAACAGCGCCGGAAGACGGAGAGTGCCAGCTTGGTTTTAGAAACTGAGGAATTCATAAGTTTGCTCCTTTGAAGTGTAGTATGGTAACTGTGAGAATGAGGACACAGAACCGTTATGTGTAACTTTCATTATAGGTCTTTCTGTGGATAGTGGCAACTGTTTTCGGACAAGCTGGTGGAGTGCAAATCGTTACGTTTCATGTGCATGTGTCCAGTAACGGAATTTGCCGTGGCTTCGCATTTAAGTACGGTAAATTTCCATGGTTACCATGTTGTCTTACGGCGTTTTTGGTTTTACAGGAAGGCACTTGCGGTTCCACAGGAAGACAGATTTTCGTTTGTGTGAAGTTGTGTTAAGATAGGGGAGTGGAGTGTAAAGAGGGATTATAGTTGGGGCAAGATTTCAGAAGAAAAGAGAGAGAAAACGTGATAAGAGATGCGAAAAAGAGAGAGAAAAGAGAAAAGCGTTATACCGTGGTTGCGTGGATTTGTCTGATTCTGGCGCTGTTGTTTCAGGTGATTGCAAGAAGGGTGCCGGGATTTGCGGACTGGTATGCGCATCACATCTATCCACTGATTGTCGGGAGTGTGGGGCGAGTGTTTGGGTGGGTTCCATTTTCCGTCTCTGAGTTTGGAATCTATGTGATTGTGGTTGTCGGAGCGGGATGGCTGATCGGACAGATTCGCGCGGGGAAACCGTGGTGGATGCGTTTTTTGCGACGCGTGTGGTTGATCGTAGCGATGCTGTTTTTTCTGTATACAATGAATTGTGGAATCAATTATCATGCGAGAGCGTTTTCTGAGTATGCGGGGATTGAGACGGGTCGGTATACGACCGAGGAGCTCGCAGATCTGTGTGAGTTTCTGACAGAAAAAGTCAATGAGAATGCCCCTGTCTCTGAGGCGGATCGGGAAGAAAACTTTGTATACAGGGAGCGCGCGTGGCAGAAGGAGGGAATCCGTGCGATGCAAGCGGTTGGGGAACGCTATCCGGAGCTTGCGGGATTTTATCCGAGGGCAAAACAGGTTACTGTGTCGGAGATTTTGTCGGTTCAGCAGTTGAGTGGGATCTACTCGCCGTTTACGGTTGAGGCAAATTATAATAAGGCGATGACGGATTACAACATTCCGCATACGATCTGCCATGAACTCTCCCATCTGAAAGGATTTATGAGGGAGGATGAGGCAAATTTTATTGCCTGTCTTGCTTGCAGTTTTTCAGAGGAGCGGGCATTTCGGTACAGTGGATATCTGCTTGGATGGATTCATGCGACAAATGCGCTTGTCGATGTTGATCGAGATGCATATCAGAAGTGCGTCTCAAAGCTGGGGACGGAGGTAAAGAGGGATCTTGCTGAGAACAATCAGTTTTGGGATCGCTATGACACAAAGACTGCCAAGGTTGCAAACCAGATCAACGATACCTATTTGAAGGCAAATCTTCAGGAAGACGGTGTGAAAAGTTATGGAAGAGTGGTGGATCTGATGCTCGCTTACCGAAAGTTGGAGAAGAGTGGAGAGTAATTATCTGTCGGTCGTCCGTACAGGGAAGCAGGGAAGGTAGCAGATTTTGATTTTGCCGACTTAAAATCTTAGAATAAAGAAATATGGTCAAAATAAAAAAGAGAGTTCACAGAAGATGAGATTTTCATCCTCTGCGAACTCTCTTGTATTTGTATAAAAGGATTGCATACGAACTTCTTATAGGATTATTCTGTATACCGCAAAAGCATCGGTGATACTTTCACGAATCTTATTCCTCCGTGGAAGTTGCGCTCTGACCAGCTACGAGTACGGTAGAGGTTGCAGTCTGCTCAGCCTCAGCGTTTGCCTCAGCCTCCTCCTTTGCCTGCTCAGCCTCAGCTGCGATCGAATCCTGCTCACTGCAGGTTACGGAGAGGGTTGCGCTTCCGTTGCTGTAAGTCAGGGTGTAGGTGTTGCCCGGATCGGTGTTTCCACTGCGATTGAAGGAAGTTGTGCCAGCATTGCGAGCCTCGTTGATCGCGTCAATGACTGCCTGTCCCTCGGTCTCACCGACAGCAGCGATTACCATCTGATTGAAGGCATTGCCGAAGATCGTAGCTTCCTCACCGCCCATAGCGTTGAAGTTGTAGAACAGGTCAAATGCCTGCGGTTTGTAGTTGGTAGAAGACTCCTTAACAGACAGCCACTCAGTTGCCTCTAAGAAGTGATAACCATCACTGGTCTTGAATGCATAGGTGATCTCGGTGTTGTCCTCATCGGTTGTGCCAGCGATATCATCATTCGTGCAAGCCTTGCCTGCCTCGATGAAGTATTTGTCCATAAATACCTTCATTTCGGACTGATAGGAAGTGCGTCCTGTCGTGGTAGCAGTGGTAGCAGTCTTAGCTGCATCAGCGGCAACCTCAGCGGCAGCAGCCTTTCTTGCCGGGCTCGGACGGGAAGCAAGCTCTGCCTTGCGGGCAGCCTCACGCTGGAGATCCTCCTCGGTCTTCTCGATACGGTGACCATCGTCATCAAGGCGATATCCCTCAACCTTGGTATTGGTCATTGCGTAACCATCCGGATCCATGTAGTACATCACGCCATCAGCCGGATCGGTGAACCAGCCAGCATATACCGGGCGGGAACCGTCATCGTTCTCGTAATATTTACCATTCTCATCGGATTTCCAGGAACCTGCAAATGCAGTCATTCCGGTGGAAATAGAGAGTGCAACTGCAACTGCTGCCATGCTGAGAAAACGTTTCTTCATGTTAAAAATCCCTCCATATTCGTAGAATCAATGTTTTAAATATAGTCATTCATGTATAGGTTGTTGGATGAGTGAAAAATGAAATTATATCCAAATTCAAGTCGACGCTCGCGGAGCGTATAACTTAGAGGGGGACATCCACTCTGAGTTATATATACATGGAATGAAAATTTAGCGTTTCTTTTCAAATCTTCCGGAGTTGTCAACGTGGTAGTTGTCAACCCAAGTATTCCTTGCCATTACACCATCTTCATCGAGATAGTACCAGGAACCGTCATCCTTGAGCCAATAATCGGATTTGCGGTTGCCGTTTTCATCGAAATAATAGCGGTTTCCGTCGATTTCAAGCCACCCGGTTGCCTTGGAGCCATCATCTTTCATGTATTGCCACTGATCTTCTCCGGTTTTGCGCCATTCGCCTGCCATTGCAGGGATGACATTCAGAAGAAGACAGAAGGTAATCATAGCAAAGAGTATTCCTATCTTTTTTCGCATAGTCAATCACCTCTTTTTCTTGCTGACCTTATTATAACAGCATGAGAATTTGATGACAATAGCTCGAAAAGGATTGTAAGGAAATCGGGGGAATCGTAAGAAAATCGTTATGAACGTCATGATTGACAAAAATTTGGAGGGAGAAAATTTCTGAACAGTAACAGGTGTCGAACTTTGCGATTAAATTCGCTTTTCAAAGAAACAAAAAAGAATTATATTGATTATATTATAGAAAAGAAAATGAACAGAAGACAGGCTCAGAGGTTTTCTGACAAAAAATCAGCCGAAAAGAATCGAGAGAAAATCTCCGGAGTCTGCGAAACGATAAAGGAAATTCGTTTGGTGCAGGGAGTTAAAAAGGAGGCACATGAGATGGGAATGTTGGAAGATTGGAAACGGCTGAAACAGGAAAACGAGAGCCTGAAAAAAGAAAATGAGATACTTTTGAAGACGATCCGTCAGATGCAGAAAACGCAGGATCGCCTGATTGTTCGGTATATTACTGGTACAGATTGTGTGGAAAATGGGGAGAAGAAAGGCTTGCGAAAGTTCGATTAATCAATCCGCAGGCTTGGATTTCTCATCCGGTGAATCGGGATTATTCTGGGAAGAGGGATCATCCGGTCGCGCCTTTTTGCTGAGAAGTTCCCAGATCGTCTCGTGCATCCAGTTGAGAGTCTCAAGCAGTTGCTTGTTTTCCAATTTCAGATCATAGACCTGAGAGTGAAGAGTGGCAATCGTCTTTCGATAGCTGTGTGCACGGTCCGCGGTCAGAATCCGGTTTGAGACGGACGGATCGTGGGAGAGGATTTTCTGAATCAGAAGGGCATCTCTCGCCTCAAGGCTGAGATTGACGAAATCCGGGTATGGCAGGTCGAGACAGTCCAATTTCTTGAGACAATTCGGACAGATTGCATTCTGTTCAAGATGAAAATATCCGTAGTATCCACATTTTGGACAATAATAGACAGCCAGTTCCCGCATGATTTTACTTCCTCCCAATAATAAATGACACAATAAATAACAATAAAGCCTTTGATTTTCAAGGTTGATAGATAAATGGGGATACTTCCCCATCTCGTATCACTTAAACAACCACAATAATGGTTACGGCGGTTCTGAAAAAATATAACAAAAAATTTAAAATTTTTATTTATCTGGTCTTATAAAATTCAAATACAGATTACGAATAAAACTCAAATATGGGCAACAAAATCATTTCTTATATTGGTACTGCTGAACGGATGAAAAGACTTGATTTTGTGCCCATAATGTTTAATTGTTTTTTGTTCTCTTATGTTTTGCTGTTCGCGCAGTGCGTGAACCGTAATTTACTGCTGGATGATGCCGTTTCGGTCAACCACCCAGATCTTATCGTTGGAATCCTTGAAATCCTTAAATCCGTTTCCAAGCTCCGGTCTGGACGCAGACTTTGTAGAAGCAGAAGCCTTCTGGATTGCTCCGGAGGTATTTACAAGGTAAAGCGTTCCGTCAAGGTCGGCAGGTGCGTAGCGTAAGTCGCGGTCTGCATCGAGGCGCAGTCCACGGCGATAAACGCTGTTATCGCGGACTCCATGAACACCCTGTCCCTTGTTTCCACCATCAGTATAGAAGAACCAGGACTGAGTCTCATCGAGATCCTCGTCGTAGATCGACTGTCTGCCGGTCTTCATCACGCCGTCCTCTCCAAAATAGAAGTTTGCGGTAATTCCGTCCTCGAGAGTTACCTCCTGAAGACCGGTCTGCATCTCCCCGCGAGTGTTGAAGCCGTAACGGCGGGACTCGACGCTGAACGTCTGAACTCCGGTCTGTGCGTGGTAAGGTGCGCCATTCTTGAAGTAAAACTTGAAGAGTTCGCCCTCCTCGCTGATCTCCGGGGCGCCCTCGATCGTGTACCAGCCGTTTGCACGCTTTCCGTCCTCCTCATAGTACTGATAGGAAGAAATCAGCGGTGCAGAAGAGGTTGTAGAAGTCGTGGATGCATCTGTGGCATTGGATGCGGAGGCAAGGTTGTTCTCGCCCTCAGTTTCGGTTGCATTTGCGGAATCAGAAGCCGGAAGCTGATACCAGCCGGTCTGCAAAATGCCATTTTCAAATGTATAGTAATGATTTTCGATCTTGCGGTCGATCTGGTTCATTACCATGCGACCGTTTCCATCAAAATAGTGCCAGACGAGATCGCTGTCCGGATCGTCGCTCTCATTTTCAAGCTGAATCCAGCCCGTCTTCATGACACCGTCATTTTCTTCTCCTAAGTAGTAAGTAAAGCCGTCCAGCTCGATCTTTCCGGTCTGCATATGGCTCTCTTCATTAAAGTAATAGTATTTTCCGTCAATCACCTGCCAACGGGAGGTGACTGCTTTTCCGTCTTTTCCGAAGTAGTACCAGGAAGTGTCCGGGGCCTCATCGTCCCACTCCTCTCCCTCTTCTCCGATCCAGCGATTCACAACGCGCTTTCCGTCTGCGTCAACGTAGTACTCGTCAACCATTGAGGAGCGCGTCAGACGACCATCTTCCCCAAGATAATACCACTCGCCGTCCTTCTTTTTCCAGGTGTCGGTGAGATAGTAGCCGTCGCTGTCGCGGTAGCGGAGCTCTCCGTCTTCCTCCACCCATCCGGCAGATGCGCCGAATGCAGTCTGTACCGTGCCCGGAATCCATGCCGGGATCGAAGGAAGGACTGTGGTGAGAACCGCCGTTGTGGATAATACAGCCAGTGTGGTAAATTTTCTGTTTTTCATGAAAATAATCTCCTTTAAATAAATCTCGGATTCTGCGCGGTGCAGAATCTCGGTGGCCGAAAATCCGTCTCTGCATTACTCTGCGATTATAGCGGATTTGATTTTTGATTTAAAGTGAGGGTTGATGGAAACGGTGGAAAGGCATGGGAAAGTGTGTTATACTCTCCTCATACTGTACGGACCCCAGAGGGCTGGGGGTAAGACTTAGAAACTTTAAGAGATAAGCGAGGGGTTTTTACTATGAAAATGAAAGTATCAAACTATATCGCACAGAGAATTGTCGATGCTGGAATCAATCAGGTATTCACTGTGACGGGCGGGGGTGCGATGCATTTAAACGATGCGCTCGGACATCAGAAGGGACTCTCCTGTCTTTATCAGCATCACGAGCAGGCGTGTGCGATGGCAGCGGAATCTTATGCGAGAATCCACAATAAGATCGGTCTGCTCTGCGTGACGACGGGACCTGGAGGAACGAATGCCATCACCGGAGTTGTCGGCGGATGGCTCGACTCGATTCCGATGCTGATTCTGTCCGGTCAGGTGCGCTATGACACGACGGCGCGCTGGGCGGGAGTCGGAATCCGTGCGATGGGGGATCAGGAATTCGACATCACAAAGTCGATCGCGTGCATGACAAAGTACTCTGAAATGGTGATTGATCCGCTGAGAATCCGTTTCTGTCTCGAGAAGGCACTGTATCTGGCGCAGACGAAGCGTCCGGGTCCGACCTGGCTTGACATTCCGTTAAATGTTCAGGGTGCTTATGTTGAGACCGAGGATCTCGTCGGTTTTGATCCGGAGGATTATGAGGCAGGAGGCACGGGCTGGGCTGGTGTCTATGAGAGCGATCCGCCTCATGCGATTGCGGAGGATTTTGCCGGAAACGGCGAGCAGAGAGAGCCGGAGCTTCCGAAGGTGACTGAGGAGCTTGCAGAGACGATCATTGAGAAGATCAAGCAGGCGAAACGCCCGGTTTTCTATACTGGAAACGGAATTCGGATTGCAGGTGCTTACGAGGAGTTTCTTGAGACCGCAGAGCGTCTTGGAATTCCGCTTGTGACCGGATGGAACAACCAGGACTGTGTCTGGGATCAGCATCCGCTTTATGCGGGACGTCCCGGCGGAATGGGAGATCGCCCGGGAAATCTTGCGGTTCAGAACAGTGATCTCGTCTTTTCAGTCGGAAGCCGTCTGAGCATCCGTCAGGTCGGATATAATTATAAGACCTGGGCGCGCGAGGCCTATGTGATTGTCTGCGATGTCGATGCGGAGGAACTCAAAAAGCCGAGCGTTCACGTTGATCTTCCGGTTCATGCAGATGCAAAAGATCTCTTGAGCGTGATGAATCAGGTACTCAAGAAGCAGGGCGCAGACAAGGATCATCCGGTCTTCGACGGAGGAAAAGGTCTCAAGGATCTGAACTGGGTGGAGACCTGTCAGATGTGGAGAAAACGTTATCCGGTGATTCAGAGCAAGCATCTCGATCAGCCAGATACAAAACCGGCGAATGTTTATGCGCTTGTCGAGGCACTCAGCAGTAGACTCAGTGAGGATCAGGTGACGGTTGTCGGAAATGGTTCCGCCTGTGTCGCAGGTGGTCATGCCTACATCATTAAGAAGGGTCAGCGTTTCATCTCGAACTCGGCGATCGCATCGATGGGATACGATCTTCCGGCAGGAATCGGAGCCTGCATGGCAGTTCATGATCCGGAGTTTGAGGGCGATGGAATGTCGTCCCACGATATCATTGTGCTGACTGGAGATGGAAGTATTCAGATGAATCTTCAGGAGCTTCAGACGATCGTCTCACATCAGATGCCGATCAAGATCTTCCTGATTAACAACAACGGTTACCACTCGATCCGTCAGACGCAGAAGAATTTCTTTGGCGAACCGCTTGTCGGAGTCGGAACAGACAGCCATGACTTAAGTTTCCCGGATATGGAGAAACTTGCGTATGCCTACGGATATCCGTATGTCTCAGCTCATCACAACAGTGAGCTTGCAGAAGCAGTCGAGAAGACGCTCGCAATCGACGGACCGGCGATCTGTGAGGTCTTCGTCTCAACCGATCAGAATTTTGAGCCGAAGTCTTCCGCCAAACGTCTTCCGGACGGAACACTCGTCTCCCCGCCACTTGAGGATCTCTCCCCGTTCCTTCCGGAGGAGGAGATGGACGAGATGATGATTATTCCGAGAATTCGTGAGTGAGGATTTGATTCATTTGGAGTAAGATAAAAAAGTAGGGCAGAGAAAAGTAGAACAGAGAGAGTAGAATGAAAATTGTAGTGACAGGAGCAACTAGCTTTATTGGAACCGCCAGTGTACGGCGGTTCCTTCTTGACGGACAGGACGTTTTTGCAGTTATTCGTCCGGGATCAAAAAATCTTCCGGCTCTCTTGCAGGTGGAGAGGGAAGTTTCGGAGCGGATGAGTAAAACCGATGTCGTTCCGGGCAGACTTCAGATTGTGGAGTGTGATTTGAGCCGGATCGAGAAGATTTCGGAACGTGTTCCGCATGCAGATGTGTGGGTGCATCTTGGCTGGGATGGAGCGGGGAGTGAGAACCGCACGAGACGCGATGTCCAGCAGAATAATGTCGTGCTGTCTTTAGCATCCGTCCGCGCCGCAGTCTCGATTGGCTGTGGTCGTTTTTTGTTTAGCGGATCACAGGCGGAGTATGGAGTCTGGCACCAGACGATCGACGAGGAGACGCCGTGTCATCCGGTGTCAGAGTACGGAAAAGCGAAGGTGGATTTTTACAATCAAGCAAAAAGTCTTTGCAAAATCCTGAAAATGGAGTATATTCATACGAGAATCTTCAGCGTGTACGGGCCTGGGGATCATCCGTGGTCGTTGGTGAATTCTTGTCTGGACACCTGGACACGGGCGGAGACGATGAAACTCGGACCGTGTACCCAGAATTGGAACTTCCTTTATATAGAAGATATGGTGGAGGCTCTGTCCCACCTTCTGAGTGAGGGAAGTGAGGGAACTTACAACATCGCCAGCATGGATACGAGACCTCTTCGCTCCTATGTCGAGGAGATGTATGAGATCTGTGGCAGTCAGGGAAGTTTCCTGTATGGGGAACGTCCTCAGAATGCCGAGGGACCGGCGGATCTGATGCCGGATATTCAAAAAATCTGTCGCGAGACAAGCTGGAGACCGAAGACATTATTTGCGGAGGGAATTTATGAGACATTGCATCGCCTGCGGACATCATCTGCCGGAGAGAGAATTATTTAAACTGAATCATGCACCGGCATCTGCTCAGGATATTCCGGATGAGGAAGAAGTGAAATCGGATCGCGGAATTGATCTTGATCTGTACCAGTGTCCGGCATGTGGACTTGTGCAGTTTGACTGTGAGCCGGTTTCGTACTATCGGGATGTGATCCGCGCAGGAGGATTTTCGACGACGATGACCGGTCTGCGCCGAAACCAGTATCGTCATCTGATTGAGACCTATCATCTTGAGGGAAAGCGTTTCCTCGAGGTTGGTTGTGGAAGAGGAGAGTTTCTCAAAGTGCTGACCGAATTTCCGGTGAAGGCATACGGAATGGAGCACAAGGCGGATCTTGTGGAGATTGCAAAACAGGATGGACTTTCTGTCTGGCAGGAATTTCCGGAGACGAAGGATCAGGTGTTTGCGGGATATGAGGATGCGCCGTATGATGTCTTCCTCTCGTTCAATTTTTTGGAGCACCAGCCACGCCCGGATGTGATGCTTCAGGCGATTCGGCACAATCTTGCCGAGGATGGAATGGGTCTTGTGACGGTTCCGAGTCTGGAGTATATTCTGGAGAAGGGCAGTTACTATGAGCTGATCCGCGATCACATCGCCTACTACTCGTTTGGAACGCTTCGTGCACTTCTCGAGCACAATGGATTTGAGGTGCTTGAGGAGGAAATGATCAACCGGGATACGCTCTCGATGGTTGTGAAGAAGATGTCGGATGAGAGATGGGAGAAAATTCGGTCGCAGGAGCGAGGGGGAGAGAACAAAAAAGCAATTACGGCAGTTTCGATTCAACCTCTGCTCGATGGATATCGGCAGGTCAGCGGGGATCTGTGTGCACTTAAGGGACGCCTGAAAGCGGAGAAGAAGCGCTTTGCGGTCTGGGGAGCGAGCCATCAGGGATTCACTTTGCTGTCGACGCTTCATATGGAAGAATATACATCCTATATCATTGACTCTGCACCGTTTAAGCAGGGGCGGTTTGCGCCGTCCTCCCACATTCCGATTGTCGCGCCGGATCATTTTCATGAAGAGCCGGTCGATGTGATTTTGATTGTCGCACCGGGTTACTCCGATGAGATCGCCGGAATTATTCGGGAGCGATTTGGCGCACAGGTAGAGGCGCTGACGCTGAAGACGGATCGGATTGAGAAAGCATAAAGTTAAAGTGCACAGGAGTGTCTAAAAACTGGAACTTGAATGTATGTGAAGGGCGACGGACGCGAAAAAGGACAATGCAAACCCGTGTGAGACGTCGGTGTTTAGGTCGCGTATTTTGCGACCTTATGCACCGCTACGTCGGAATCCGGAGCGAGAGCGTGTTTGCATGACTTATTTCGCGGTAGGAGCCTATATACATGGATTGTACTTGAATTTTTAACAAGGTATAATGTATTTTTAGTGTTTCTTTCAGTTGCAAAGGTAGGTGTAAGAGAAACTTCGAAAATACAGGATAGATAAATGGAGGAAATGTGGTGGAACTGAGAGGAAAGAGAGTCGTGATGACAGGTGCGACCGGATTTATCGGGAGGAATACCGCGAAGGCTCTGCTTGAGAGTGGAGCGGAGGTCGTTTGCCTTGTGCGTCCCGGCTCGCCAAATCGCGGACTGCTTCCGGAACATGAGAAGTTGACTGTGGTCGAAGGGGCGCTTGATCAGGTCGAGAACGCGGTCAAGACGATCGGACATGCCGATGCATTCTTTCACTTTGCATGGGGCGGAGTGAATCGGGCAGAGATCGATTCTCCGGTTGTTCAGCAGAAAAATGTGGAGGACTCTCTCGCGTGTGTGCGCGCCTCGCATGCGCTCGGCTGTACGTTTTTCCTCGATGCGGGTTCCCGCGTGGAGTACGGGATTACCGAGGACGGAACAATGGAGGAGTCGATGGAGTGTCATCCGGTCAACGCCTACGGCAAGGCGAAGCTGGAATTTTATCAGCGGGCAGTGCCGTTGTGCAGGGAGTATGGAATGACCTACTATCACCTGCGCTTTTTCAGCGTTTACGGGCGAGGCGATCATCCGTGGTCGATCATCTCGACGCTTGTGCGCGATCTGCCACTGGGTGAGACGGTTTCCTTAAGTGCCTGCCGTCACAGATGGAACTTTATGGATATTCAGGATGCGTCGAGGGCAGTGCTCGAACTCTATCGGTTCAGTGATGAGCATGAGGGGGAGAGCCGGATCGTCAATGTCGCAAGCAAGGACACGAGAGTCCTTAAAGACTTTGTCGAGGAGATCCATGAGATTGCGGGAGGAAGAGGAGCGCTCGAGTATGGCACCTTTGTGCAGGCAAAAGAGGGAGCACTCTCGATCTGCCCGCGGACGGAGGTTCTCTCAGAGCTGACCGCAGGGACATGGAAGGAAGAAATCGCGTTTCGGGATGGCATCCGGCGCATGATGGAGGAATGATGAAAAAAATTAGTGTACTGATTCCTTGCTACAATGAGGAGGAGAATGTAGAGCCGATCAGTCAGGCTGTCCTGGAGACGCTGAATCGGGATCTGCCGGAATACGATTATGAGCTGGTCTTTATCGATAATGATTCCACGGACCAGACGCGGTCGATTCTTCGCCGTATGTGTGCAGGAAATCCAAAGATCAAGGCAATTTTCAATGCAAGAAATTTCGGTCAGTTTAATTCGCCGTACTACGGCATGCTTCAGGTCACCGGAGACTGCGTGATTGAAATGGTCGCAGATTTTCAGGATCCGGTTGAGATGATCCCGAAGTACGTCAGAGCGTGGGAAGAGGGATATAAGATCGTCATCGGTATCAAGACGAGCAGTAAGGAAAACCGTCTGATGTATGCGCTTCGCAGTTTTTATTACAAGACGATCAAGAAACTCTCCGATGTCGAGCAGATCGAACATTTCACGGGATCGGGTCTTTATGACCGCGATTTCATTGAGGTTTTAAGAAAACTCGATGACCCAACCCCGTTTCTTCGCGGAATTGTCGCAGAACTCGGATACAAGCGAAAGGAAATCCCGTATGAACAGCCGAAACGGCGTGCGGGAAAGACACACAACAACTTCTACCGCCTCTATGATGCGGCAATGCTGAGTGTGACCTCATACACGAAGGCGGGACTGAGACTTGCGACGTTTCTCGGCGCGTTCAGCTGTCTCGTGAGCCTTGCGGTCGCAATCGCCTATCTGGTGATGAAACTGATCTGGTGGGATCGTTTTCCGGCTGGGATGGCACCGATGCTGATTGGAATGCTGTTTTTGGGATCGGTACAGATCTTCTTCATCGGCATGGTCGGAGAGTATGTGCTCTCAATCAACCAGAGAGTGATGCATCGCCCGCTTGTTGTCGAAGAGGAGCGTTTGAATTTCACAGAGGATAAAAAAGTGGAAGAAAAACGAGAGAGCGAAGAGAGTGGCAGAGCAAAGACAGAATGAGAGACAGCGCAGGAGAGAAGAGAACTGAAGAGAACAGAACAGAGATAACGGAGATAGCATAGCTAGAGGGAAAAAGATAGGATTAAGGAAAAAGATTTATGAAATATAAGGTAGATGTGGTAAGAATCCGGGAAAACTCGATTCAGCTCAACGGCTGGGTAGTCGGAAAGACACCGGAGTCAAAGGCGCAGTTTAAGGTTCTGGATGGAAATAAGAAGCCGGTCAAAGCCCGGTATGTGGCGACGAGACGCGACGATGTGAGCCAGATTTATTATAAGAAAGTGTACGATCGGGATTTCGGATTTGATATTCAGTTCCCGTATGAGCGCGGAAAGGATTACTGGCTTTTAATCCGCTGTGACGGACGCACGGTCAAGATCAAGTACAATGAACAGCTTGTCGAGAAGCGTGCGAGTGTCCTGCATAAGCGAATTGAGAAGATCCGTGATCTGATGAATATGGAGACGGTTCATGTCGCCCTCGAATTCTGGAAGAAGAATGGACTCAAGGCACTGATCTTAAAGTCGAAGCACAAGATTCAGGGACTTGATAACGACTATGATTATGGCGAGTGGTATAAGCTGACGAAGCCGACTGAGGAAGAACTGGAGCGACAGAGAAAAGAAAAGCTGGCATCAGAGCCTTTGCTGTCGATTGTGATTCCGGCATATAAGACACCGGAGAAGTATCTCAGGGAGATGCTCGACTCGATCAAGGCACAGACGTACTCGAACTGGGAGGTCTGCGTGGCAAACGGAAGTCCTGCCGGGGAGGGAAAGATCGTCAACCGTGTGCTTGCGCAGTATGCAAAGGAAGATCCGCGTTTCCGATTTGTTGATCTGGGTGAGAACCGCGGAATTTCCGGAAACACGAACTCCGCACTTGAGATGGCAAAGGGTGATTTCATTGTGCTCGCTGACCATGATGACACGCTTCCGGAGCATGCGCTCTATGAGGTAGCTTCCGCGATCAACAAGAATCCGGACTGCGATGTGATTTACTCTGATGAGGATAAGCTCGATATGGACGGAGGCGCCCTGTTTGATCCGCATTTCAAGCCGGATTTCAATCAGGATTTGCTGACAAGTGTCAACTACATCTGTCACCTCTTTGTCGTGAAGCGGGAGCTTTTGAGTCAGGTTGGCGGATTCCGTCAGGAGTTTGACGGCGCTCAGGACTATGATTTCATCTTCCGCTGTACGGAGAAGGCAAACCAGATCGTGCATATCCCGAAGGTGCTCTACCACTGGCGCTGTCACCAGAACTCGACGGCGAGCAATCCGGAGAGCAAGATGTATGCGTTTGAGGCGGGCGCGAGAGCGATCATGGCGCACTATGAGAGATGCGGGATTCCGGCTGAAAAGGTCGTGAAGGGTGTCGACTACGGCATTTACCACACGATCTTCAAGGTGCAGAACAATCCGCTCGTCTCTGTGATTATTCCGAACAAGGACCACAGTGCAGATCTGGATCTCTGTATCCGCTCAATCCTGGAGCGCGCAACGTACAAGAATCTTGAGTTTATTGTCATTGAGAACAACAGCACGGAGAAAGAGACGTTTGCGTACTACGAGAAGATTCAGAAAGAATTTCCGCAGGTTCATGTCGTGAAATGGGAGCGCGAGTTCAACTACTCCGCGATCAACAACTTTGGCGCCCAGTTTGCAAAGGGTGAGTATTTCCTTTTCCTGAACAACGATACGGAGATTATCTCGAAAGATCTGTTTGAGGAAATGCTCGGCTATGCGCAGAGACCGGAGGTCGGAATCGTCGGTGTTCGTCTGCTTTATCAGGACAACACGATCCAGCATGCGGGCGTTGTCATCGGATTCGGCGGAATCGCGGGTCACACGTTCATCGGTCTGCACGAGGCGGAGAGCAGTTACTTCCACCGCGCAATGTGCGCTCAGGATTACAGTGCAGTGACGGCGGCGTGCATGATGACGAGAGCGTCTCTGTTCCGCGAGGTCGGTGGTTTCACCGAGGAGCTTGCGGTCGCATTCAACGACATCGATTACTGCATGAAAGTCAGAAATGCCGGAAAACTCGTTGTATACAATCCGTACTCGGTGATGTACCATTATGAGTCGAAGTCGAGAGGACTTGAGGATACACCGGAGAAAGTCGCACGCTTCAACCGTGAGATCGCGATCTTTGCCCGCCGTTGGCCGGATATTTTGAAAAACGGAGATCCGTACTACAATCCAAACCTGACGCTGAGAAAATCCAACTTTGCTCTGAGAGATCTCCAGAAGGAGAAGATCGGGGAGCCGTACAAGCTGGAGGTGTAAAATAGCAAGATGAGTGAGATGAAAAAAGCGACGATTATCATTCCAAATTACAATGGTCTGAAATTCATGGAAATGTGCATGAGCGCACTTGAGAAGCAGACCTGCAAGGATTTTGAGATTCTCGTTGTCGACAATGGATCGACGGATGGGAGTGTTGAGTGGCTGAAAGAACATGAGATTCCCTCGATTTTTCTTCCGGAGAACACGGGATTTTCCGGCGCGGTCAATGTGGGAATCAAGGCGTCAAAAACTCCATTTGTGATTCTGTTAAACAATGATACCGAGGCGAAAGAGGGATATGTCGAGGCGCTGATCCGTGAGATTGAGCGCTCGCCGAAGATTTTCTCGGTCAGCCCGAAGATGATTCAGCTCTACCACAAGGAGCTGATGGATGATGGCGGAGATATGTATAGCATCATGGGTTGGGCGTATCAGCGCGGAGTCGGTCAGGAGATTGAGCGATACAACCGTGCGTGCAACGTGTTCTCAGCGTGTGCCGGTGCAGCGATTTATCGCAGGGAGATCTTTGAGGAGATCGGATATTTTGACGAGATGCATTTTGCATATCTCGAGGATATCGACGTAGGATACCGCGCAAAGATTGCGGGATACTATAACCGTTACTGCCCGTCTGCCGAGATCTATCATGTCGGGAGCGGAACGAGCGGATCGAAGTACAATGAATTCAAAGTTCGTCTCGCGGCGCGCAACAACGTTTACTTAAATTATAAGAACATGCCGGGATGGCAGTTGCTCTTAAACAGCGTTCCGATCGGTCTTGGAATTCTCGGAAAATATTTCTTCTTCAAGAAAAAAGGATTTGAGAAGGAGTATGTCGGTGGAGTTCTCGAGGGAATCCGCACGGTGAAGAAGACAAAGAAAGTCGTTTATCGACCAGAGGATTTTCAGAATTATCTCGCGATCGAGTGGGAGCTGATCTACGGCGCAATCCTCTATATCTATGAGTTTGGAAGACGGCAGATCAAAAAGAAGCTTCGTAACTGTTCAGTACCTTCACAGTTACGAGCAAAAATCCATTGAAAATTGCCTTCGGCAATGGGATTTTTGCCTGTAAGTCCATGTTTTTGTACGGTCAGCGCAGTGAATGCGCAGACCTACTGAACAGTTACGAAACTTCAAAAATAATGTTACAGGTTGTGAATATAACATTACGAAATTTAAGAGAAATTTAATAGTGCAAAGAAAAGAATTCGTGTATAATCGTTATCATTGAGTTGCTATGCGCTTAAATAGGGAGGAGTTTTCCCTGTACGGAGGCAAAAATAAATGATAAAGAGTAACCAAAAGAGGCTGAACCGCATGCATGTGGTGCTGGATGCACTGGTGATTGCAGGGGCGTACATCCTGAGCTGGTTTGTGACAATAAAGAGTGGCTGGTTTGACACGGGAGGCGTGCTTCCCGACTGGTTTTATATGGGAGCACTGCTGGTGCTTGTGCCGTTGTACCTGCTACTGTATACAATTTTTCAGCTTTTCACCCCGAAACGGGTGCAGGGGCGCAGGCAGGAATTTGCCAATATCTGCAAGGCGAACCTGATCGGATTTCTGATCAGCGGTCTGCTCCTCTATCTGACAGGTAAAAATCCATATCTGAGAGAGTTCTCTCGAAAACTCGTCATTGTCTTCTGTGCGGTCAATGTGACGGCAGAGACGATTGAGAGGAATTTGATCCGAATTTTCCTGCGCTCTATGCGGGCGAAGGGATACAATCAGAAGCATATTCTTCTGATCGGATACAGCCGGGCAGCGGAAAATTATATTGACCGCGTGCTGGCAAATCCGGAGTGGGGGTATCAGATTCACGGCATTCTCGACGATCACAAGGCGAGGGGGAGCGAGTACCGGGGCATCAAGGTCATCGGACCGATCAGCAATCTGAGAAACATTCTGAATCTGAATTTCATGGATGAGATTGCGATCACGCTCTGTATTCGGGAATATGGGATTCTCGAGGATCTGGTGGCGGAATGCGAGAAATCCGGCGTACACACAAAGTTTATTCCGGATTACAACAACATTATTCCGACAAGACCTTACACGGAAGATCTTCAGGGACTTCCGGTTATCAATATCCGCCGCGTTCCGCTCAGCGATCCGCTGAATGCGATGATGAAACGTGCTGTCGATATTTTTGGAGCGCTGGTAGCGTTGATTTTGTTTTCACCGATCATGATCGTCACAGCGATTTTGATTAAGCTGACAGCTCCCGGTCCTCTGATCTATTGCCAGGAGCGAGTTGGACTTCACAATCGACCGTTTAAGATGTACAAATTCCGGTCGATGGAAGTGCAGGACCCGAAGAAGGAGAAAAATCAGTGGACGAGTCCTCATGATCCGCGCGTGACGCCGATCGGAAGATTCATCAGAAAAACAAGTATCGACGAGATGCCACAGCTTTTCAACGTGCTGTTTGGCGATATGAGTCTGGTTGGTCCGAGACCGGAGCGACCATTCTTTGTAGAAAAATTCAAGGAAGAGATTCCACGATATATGATCAAGCATCAGGTTCGACCGGGAATGACCGGATGGGCGCAGGTCAATGGTCTGCGCGGAGACACCTCGATCACGAAGCGAATCGAGCATGATTTGTATTATATCGAGAACTGGACACTTGGATTTGACTTTAAGATCCTGTTTCTGACGTTTTTTAAGGGCTTTATCAATAAGAATGCTTATTAAATTTTATTAGATTAATTAAATGAGACATGAGACATGAAAGATGAAACATGAAAGAAAAAGCTGTTTTTAAACTTCAGGGATTTATGGAAGCAGATAGAGGGATCAATGGACAACAAATTGCTGTGAGTGGATAAGCGTGGATAATAGACAAATGAGTGGTGCGCTGACAGACAGTGGACAACGGACACCTGAGGATACGGGAAGAAAGTAGAAAGTGATGATCTGAGAGGATCAGGATGATTGGCTTCTTTCCGGGCAATAAATAAAATGAGGTAGATATATGAGTCGTGAGTACGAGGAAGACAGAAGACAGGGAGACGAGCGAAGCCGTCGCCGGACTTCAGAGCGTCAGAGAGAGATGGAAGGACCGGTTATCATGGAGGGCGGTTCGGTGACAGTGAGTCGTTCCGGACATTCGATGCATTCTGCACGTTCGGCGCGATCTGTGCGCAGGGTTCGCAGTGTGCAGACTTCTGTAAATTCTGGAAGTTCTGTAAGTTCCGGAAATTCCGGAAGCAAGGAAGCAAAGCGGTGGCGCACAGCAGCCTCTTCACCGGAGTCCGGTGCGGGGAGACGCCAGAGTGCACAGAGAAATGTTTCGCCAAGCAAAAATATTTCCAAGAGCACAGCTTCAAGCGGAGGCAGTGGCAATTATAACAATGGCGGTCATGGAAATGGTGGTGGTCGCAACGGTGGCAATGGTGGCAACAATAATGGTTATAATGGCAATAATAATGGAAATAACAACCTGCCGAATCCGAGAAAAGAGATGGAGCGCGCCAAGAAGAGAAGAACGATCCGCAGAATCATCACGACAGTGATTGCGGAGTGCTTTGCGCTGTTCTTTATTTTCGGATATGGATTTTTCGCGCGCACGGCGGCAAAGATTCAGCGACCGAGCGAGGAAGAGATGAAGGAAGTTACGGTCAATCAGGATCTTCCGGAGGTTGCAACCCAGAATATGAAGGGTTACTGGACAATCGCAGTCTTCGGTGTGGATGCCCGTGACAATGCAATCAAGAAGGATACGAATGCGGATGTCAACATCATTTGTAGCATCAATCTGGAAAATGGAGAGATTAAGCTCGTTTCCGTTTACCGTGATTCCTATCTGAACATCAGTCAGGAGAAGGGAAGCTACAATAAGATTAATCAGGCATATTTCCTTGGAGGACCGGCTCAGGCGATGACAGCGTTAAACCGCAACCTCGATCTGAATATTACGGACTATATCACCTTTAACTGGAAGGCAGTTGCACAGGGAATTGATATTCTTGGCGGTGTCGATGTGGAGCTGAGCAAGGCGGAGTTCTACTATATTAACTCTTTCATCACAGAGACCGTAAAGGCAACCGGAATCGGTTCGACCCAGCTGACTCATGCAGGAATGAATCATCTTGATGGTGTTCAGGCAGTTGCATATGGTCGTCTTCGTCTGATGGATACGGACTATGCGCGTACCGAGCGCCAGAGAAAGATTATTAGCCTTGCGTTTGAGAAAGCGCAGAAGGCAGATTTCCAGACGCTTTATCGTCTGATCGGAACCGTGTTCCCGAATACTTACACGAGCCTCTGGGTGGATGATCTTGTAAACAATGCGAAGAACATCTCGAAGTTCCATCTTGTAGATACGACTGGATTCCCGCAGGCGCGCGGTGAGGCGAATATGGGCAAGAAGGGTGCGGTTGTTGTTCCGGCAACGCTTGAGAGCAATGTCAAACTGCTTCATGAGTTCCTCTATGATGAGACCGATTATGAGCCGTCTGAGACTGTAAAGAAGATCGGTGAGAAGATCTCTGCGGATACCGGCATCTATAAAGAGGGTCAGGTTGTCAAAAAAGTGGGAACAGACAGTGGCGTTGTTCAGCCACAGAAGACAACGGCTTCTGCGACAACTGGGTCTTCAAAGAATTCTAAGGATGAGTCTGACACGGATGACAAGAAGGATGTAAAGGTGACCGTGGAGCCGGGTGATTCATCTACCGGAAAGATTTCTGAGAGTGCGAAGGCGGATGAGAAAAATTCCAAGGACTCTAAGGAATCGAATGCTCATGAAACGACATCTGCAAAGGATTCAAAGGAAACGAAGGACGCAAAAGAGATGACGAAGGAGACAAAAGAAGAGAAGGGAACGACAGAAATTAAGGAGACGATTGCGCCGAAGGAGAGCACGAGTGCGAACCATGCGGGAACGTCGACAACTTCCGCTTCTCGAGAGACAACAGCGTCTCATTCTACTTCCGGTGGAACTTCTGAGCTCCCGACGGCATCGACTGTACGCGGAGAGGGACCGGCTTCATCTACGACGTCAGCGTCCAAGGAGACCACGGCACATGTGGGACCGGGAGGAACAAGTACAACGCCGACTACGGCTGGATCCGGTCCGGTTTCGAGACCAGGGCAGTAAAGTGGGCTGGTGTTAGCTAGCACGATGAAGATTTTAAACATTTTCGACAGGTAATAAAAAAATAAGAGATCATAAGATGGCTCATGGCTCCGTTCACGGGTAAAGTCATGCAAACGCGCTCTCGCTCCGGGTTCGACGTAGCGGTGCATAAGGTTGCAAACTACGCAACCTAAGCACCGACGTCTCACACGGGTTTGCATGTACTTTCCCGCTGACGGAGCCTTTTCTGCATACACGTTTTTCCAAACCATTATTTCTATGTGCATTTGGGTTGAGGGAAACTATTTTATTTGCGGTTTTGGTTGTGAACAAATCTGATTGTATTTTTCTTATGTGTATGTTTCACACCTTAGATACGTTTCCATCACATTTCCGACACAATTAATTGTTATAGTCTTGATAGTAAAGAGAGAACATTACTGTAACGGGTAGGCATTTTTTGAACGGAAAATGCCGTATGATACAGTGGTGGTAGCAGATTTTGCCGATTTGGAATGCAAAGCATCGGCAAAATCCGTTGCTGTTTGCAGGGTGTGTGAACAGCAACGAGAATATAAAAGATATTTGCAATAGAAAATGGTTTCCTGAGACAGTGAGAGTATGATTGCGAATATCATGAGGTGATAGAGGAAAGGGGACTGGAGACATGTTTGAGGATGAGGATAGAGAGTTCCATGAAAATAATAGAGAGAACGATTATCGTGATGATGCATATGACAGAATGAATGAGAGCAGTGATGACGAACAGAGAACATCGCAGGAAATGTGGGAGGATGACGGACAGGAGTTTGTGAAGGAAGATCCTCAGAGCGGATGGGTGGAGAATCATCCGAATGCTCAGATTCCGGATGAGCCGGTTCCTGGTTCAAAGGGAATGCCACCGGTTGTCAAAAAGATTGCCGGAGTTGCGGTCTCAGCCGTTTTGTTTGGTGTGATTGCAGGCGGAACAATGTTTGGTGTGAATCAGGCGGGAAATTATCTGAGAGATCAGTATTTTCCGAAGAGTGAGACTCAGCTGACGATTGCTCAGGCGCCGACAGAAAATCAGAGTGGAGACACTGAATCTTCGGTTCAGACTGGAATGGATGTGTCGGAGATTGCTTCTAATGCAATGCCGTCCGTTGTGGCGATTAACAATACGATGCTGATGCAACAGCAGACCTGGTTCGGACCGGGAAGAACTGTGGAAGTTCCGAGCAGTGGTTCTGGAATCATTGTAGGTCAGAATGACAGTGAGCTTTTGATTGTGACGAATAATCACGTTGTCGAGGATTCCAATCAGCTGACCGTGACGTTTATTGATAACAGTCAGGTCAATGCGACGATCAAGGGAACGGATGCCGAACAGGATCTTGCAGTTATTGCAGTTTCTCTGAAAGATATTCCGGCGGAGGCGATGAGCCAGATTAAGATTGCGACGCTCGGAGATTCTGATGCGCTCAAGGTCGGTCAGGGTGTTGTCGCAATCGGAAATGCACTTGGATATGGACAGTCGGTGACGGTTGGATACATCAGTGCGCTTGACCGAGAAGTGAAGACGGATGAGACGGATGTAAAGAAACTTCTCCAGACGGATGCAGCGATCAACCCGGGTAACAGTGGTGGCGCACTTTTGAATATGAGAGGCGAGGTAATCGGAATCAACTCCGCAAAATATTCTTCGACCGAGGTTGAGGGAATGGGATATGCGATTCCGGTGTCTCAGGTAAAGGATATTATTAATCAGCTGATGAACCGCAAAGTCCGCACAGAGGTTGCACAGGCACAGCAGGGTTACCTTGGAATTCAGGGACAGAACATCGATGACAATGCAGCGTCGATGTATGGAATGCCAAAGGGAATCTATGTCTACAAGATTGTGGAGAACGGAGCAGCATCGAAATCAGAGTTGAAAGAAAAGGATATTATCACAAAGTTTGACGGACAGAGTGTTCGCACAATGGCAGATTTGAAAGATCTGTTGAAATATTATCGATCCGGTGAGACGGTTGACTTGACCGTTCAGTCGCTTGAGAACGGAGAGTATCAGGAGCGTACTGTTTCAATCACGCTTGGAACTAGACCGGCGGACAGCAAACAGTAACGAACAGAGATAAATTTAGGATACAAAGAGTTTAGATAAAAATGGGGTACTGTGGTGAAAGGGAAAATTCTTTTGTCACAGTACCTTTTGTGTTACAGCAAATGGGTAGGAATTTTTTGAACGGGCTCTCTTTTTCTGCTTGGCAGATTTTCTCCATTGACCTGTGAAGAAGATGCGTATAAAGTATACATGAGAGAGAAAATGATTGATTGGATCAGGGTAGGAGAAGGAGAACAAGGATGGAAGACTTCAGAGAAGTACAGGATGAACAGAAAAAAGATGATGTGAAAGAGATAACAGGAGAAAAGACAGAAAATATGGAGATAGATAAGACCACAGAGAAGAAGGAAAACTCTTCGGATACACAGGAGTATGAGAAAGTCTGCTATATTTGCCGGAGACCGGAGAGCAAGGCGGGAAGCATGATCATGATGCCGGGAAATATTTGCCTTTGCCATGATTGCATGCAGAAAGCCTTTGATTCAATTATGGGAAATGGCATGGATATGTCAAAAATTGACTGGTCGAAGATGGATCTCTCCCAGATTCCGGGAATGCCATATATGAATATGAACTTTACGAATCCGACAGATATGGAGGGATTCGGGAATGCGATGATCTCAAACAAGCAGAAAGTGAAGAAGCGCAAGGAGAAAAACGGACCGGATTTTCAGTTGAAGGATATCCCGGCACCTCATATTTTGAAGGCAAAGCTCGATGAGTATGTGATTGGTCAGGACAAGGCGAAAAAGGTGATGGCAGTTGCCGTTTATAATCATTATAAGAGAATTTTTGATGAGGAACAGCGTGCTGTGCTTGCGAAAAAAGGAGAGGAGCAGGCAGATGATGTGCACATTGAAAAGTCCAATATCCTGATGATCGGACCGACTGGAAGCGGAAAGACGTATCTTGTAAAGACGCTTGCAAATCTGTTGAATGTTCCGCTCGCAATTGCCGATGCGACTTCGCTGACAGAGGCAGGTTATATTGGAGATGACATTGAAAGCGTAGTCTCTAAACTTTTAACGGCTTCCGGAAATGATGTCGAGAAGGCGGAACATGGAATCATCTTTATCGATGAGATTGATAAAATTGCGCGCAAGAAGGAGACGAATACCAGAGATGTGAGCGGAGAGTCCGTTCAGCAGGAACTTTTAAAGCTCCTTGAGGGAAGTACGGTGGAGGTTCCGGTCGGAGCGGGTCAGAAAAACGCACTTACGCCGACGACAACCGTAAATACAGAAAATATTCTGTTCATCTGCGGGGGCGCTTTCCCGGATCTTGAGACGATCATCCGTGAGCGTTTGCAGAAGAAGTCCTCAATGGGATTCGGAGCAGTTCTCAAGGATCAGGCAGAGCAGGAGAGACAGATTCTCTCAAAGGTGACGACAGAGGATCTCAGAAAGTTCGGCATGATTCCGGAGTTTCTTGGAAGACTGCCGGTTACGGTCACGCTTGAGAAATTGAGTGAAGATCTGCTGATGAGAATTCTCAGAGAGCCGAAGAATGCGATTCTCCGTCAGTATGAGAAACTTCTCTCGATGGATGAGGTCAAGCTCGAGTTTGAGGAGGATGCGCTCAGATGGATTGCGGAGGAAGCACTCCGGAGAGACACCGGAGCGCGTGCTCTGCGAGCAATTCTTGAAGAGTTCATGCTCGATATCATGTATGAGATTCCGAAAGATCCGGGGATCGGCACGGTTGTTGTGACTCGCTCGTACCTTGAGAAAAAAGGTGGTCCATTGATTCAGATGCGTGGATAGGCGTTATCCGTCTTAAATGTAGACGGATACGGATTTTTTAATCACATTGTCTTGTTCGTGGATGAGTATTTTTGCGGACTTATTTATTGACGTAAATTTAAAAATGACTGATATAAATTCAGCGTTCCATATCCCCATTGTCTGTTCGGGTAGCGGAAGGCAGGATTTCTTCCGGCACCTCCGATCAGCATTGCCTTGACGGAGGTGCTTGTGAGGTAGGGCGCATTGCCGTCGACGAATGCCCATGAGAGAATATCGGCGCAGGCGCCCGCGGTGAGTCCGGCGGAGACGGAGGTTCCGGTTTTGCGGGTGAGGAGATTTTTTGGATCGACATTGGGATCGTCCGAGGAGGAAGCTCCCTGCACATCGACACCCGGAGCACACAGATCCGGTTTGATCGCACTGGAACGGGTGTATCCACGACTGCTGTGGATGTAAATGCTGTCCGTGAGATGGTTGTAAGCCCCCACAGTTACAGGCATCTGTCCGTTTCCGGGATCGGTGATCGTCGTATCCGGATCAGATCGGAGAAAGATGGTGCGAGGAGCGATAAATGGATTTTGTGGGAGCCAGATATGGAACTGTCCGCTGAGATAGAGCACCGGATAGACACGGATATGCCATATCCCCGGAGACGGGGTCTCAAGGCGCAGAAAGATCAGCTGGCTTCCCGAAGAACTCTCATAAGTCTGATAGGTAAGCGCGATCTTTGTCGCGTCGAGAGCAAAGGTGATCTCCGTTTCTTTTCCGAGAACAAGGGGGACGCGCTCGATCTGCTCTCCGGACGGCGACACAAAACCAATTGTGTAGAGATCGGGCTCATTTGCCCAAAGTTCCATGCAAAATCCATTTTCACCCTCCGCGACGCGAAGTTCCACATCTTCCCATTCTTCCTGTTCTGAAAGATTTCCCAGATAATGATGATGATATCCGGTCTCATTTCCGGCTCCTGCGACAGCGACAAGTCCCATCGAGCTTGTGAGCGCCTGAAGTTGAAGGCAGAGCGGGGAAGTTCCATCGTGACTTCCCTGCGACGTGCCGAGCCCAAAGAGAAGGACGAGGGGCATCCGGCGATCACCAGCTAACCCGAGGAGAAAGCTCACCGCACTCATAATATCATTTTCCTGATAGGCGGGAACATTTGGGGCGATTAAAAAGAAATCGCGCAGATACTGTTTTGCCGGCTTGAGTTTGACGACGGCAAGCTCTGCCTCCGGTGCAGAGCCGGAAAAGGCAGTCGGAGTCTGAATCCGGCTTCCACCGGCAACTCCCGCGAGAAAGGTACCGTGACCATCTGTATCCCGGGTCGGGACAAGTTCATAAGGATTTCTAAGACGCAGAGCATTGTTAATGTCATCCTGTGTGTATACAGTTCCGTAAAAAGGCTGAAAACCAGAAACCGCCTGTGGTTCGGTATCAGAAGGAATTGTCTGATCCCAGATTCCGACAATGCGTGTAGAACCGTCGGAACGGCGAAAAAGAGGACTTGTATAATCGATTCCAGTATCAATGATTCCGATCATGACGCCTCGCCCCGATGCACGGATTGCGGGCTGGCGAATCGCATCGAGAACGCCACTGCTCTCAAGTGCAGTGGTATCTAAAAGACTGTAAAGTTTTGGGATTGCGGTGTAAGTATAGCGACTGATGCTCAGAGGGAGAACACTCTCGAGTGGTGTGTGCACGATGGCAAATTCTCGGCTGATGAAATTGATGCAGGTACTGCTTGTGAATTTGAATACTTCATCGCTTGCGCGTGAAGAATAACGAAGAATAAAGTCGGCATAATCCTCCGATGCCGGATCAAAGGAACAGGGGATCATAATAGAAAACTCCGGTAATTCGCTTTTATTCTCTTATATTTTATGGAAACAGAATGAGAATGACAGATCAAATTTAATTCCAGAAAAGAAAAATGAATATAATGAATTTAATTTGACGGGAAATTGAGCAAATAGTAAAATGGATGTAAGAGCTTATCCAGATGCAGTTTAGTGTGCAAAAAGACAGAAAAATAAAGGGTGAGATATGCTCAGTGTGGGTGTTTGCTGAGTGTACTAGGATTATACGCTGTTTGCGATGCCTTGAATAGTAAAAAACTTGAATAGGATTTGTATATCAGGCTCAGACGCGGAAAAGTCAATGCAAACCCGTGTGAGACGTTGGTGCTTAGTTCGCGTATTTTGCGAACTTATGCACCACTACGTCGAACCCGGAGCGAGAGCGCGTTTGCATGACCTTATTCCGCGGTCGGAGCCGAAATCAAGAAAAGCAAGAGAAACAAGGACACAAGGCTTTTATTTCATGGTTGGAGCTGTAAGACACAGATATAATAAAGCTCTTATTTCATAGTCGGAGCCGTAAGAGGCAATTGTATTTTTGTATTTATGATAATATGTGATCGGATCAATTGTAATTCAGATTTCGATTAGATATGAAAGAAAGACTTCCGGCACTCAAATCCGCAGAAGCCTCTGCAAGCATTGCCTTGAATTGCCGGAGCGGAGAGGAGAAGATATGATTTATTTATTCTTAATTGCGGGGATCGCCGGCGGGGATCTCGCACTTAAATGGTGGGTGGAGAAGCAGAACCCAGAAGATTTCCCGCGGGAACTCAAGGGAAGCCACGGAAAAATCTGGCTTTACCGCAACCACAACGCAGGATTTCCATTTGGATTTCTCGAAAAGTATCAGCAGATTGTGCGATTGATCCCACTTTCGATCATTTCCGGTCTGTTTGGCGTATTTCTCTACCTGCTTCCGAAAAAGGGAGCACAGGCGCATGTGCAGAAGCTCGGTCTCTCGATCCTTCTCGGAGGTGCGCTCAGCAACCTCTACGACCGGATGGTGCGCCATTACGTCGTAGATTATTTCAGCATTCGAATCGGCGCACTCAAGAAAGTTGTTTTCAACCTTGGAGATTTTGCGGTCTTCTTGGGAAGTGGAATCCTCGCAATGTTCGGGATGGTTCAGGACGCGAGACAGACTCTTGCAAAGCATGCCGAGATGATGCAGGCGCAGGCAGAAAAATCGGAAGAACTCGGTGCGATGGCAGGACATGCAGGCATTTCAGGAAAAACGATGTCGGCCGTGTCAACTGCATGGAATAAAATGGAACATCCTCACGCACACTATACATCGGGACGAACTTCCCGTGTAGTCTCCCGTGCAGTTGGAAAAGAACGAAAACGCCAGGCAAAGTAATAGGCACCCCGCCCCTCAGACCATCAATCACAACATTTACCCTGCAATCCCTCCGATCATCCCGGAGACCGCACAGCAGATCACGATGGGAATGAGTCTGCTCGAGTAACGGCTCTCCTCCTGTCCGAAAAGCCAGGAGACGGCGACGAGAACGAGCACATAGAGAAGACCGGTCAAAAGTCCCCAGAAAAAACGGCGCGAGCGGATCAGGCGTGCGCTTGCGAATCCACCGACAAGGCAGGAGAGCGCGTAGACACCGAGGATCAGTGTGCCGGTCATTTGCTCGGAAATCTGCATTTTCCACACTGCGAAGGAGAGAAAAAGCAAAAGAATTCCGGAGATCAGATAGGAAATCAAAAGAGAAGTGAGAAGAGCTTTGGGTTGAAAACGGGAAGAGGACATGATGATTTGATCCTTTCTTAGTTTATTTTTGAAGGTTTCCGGTTCAGAAAATTCCTACCCATATACAGGGAAACAGAATCCACTACCATCATACAGAAAATCCTTGTAAAATATGAAAAATATCTTGACAGTGGCGAAGAATGTAGATATAATGATATGGCGTGCAAATTTCACGCAATGTTTTTGTGTGCAAAAAGCAAAAGCTTGAATGTACAGCAACCAACAGACAATATCACAGGAGGTGAAAAGAATGCCAACATTCAACCAGTTAGTGAGAAAGGGAAGACAGACCGCAGTTAAGAAGTCTACTGCTCCGGCTCTGCAGAAGGGATACAACTCTTTACAGAAGCGCGCAATCGATACTTCTTCTCCGCAGAAGAGAGGCGTTTGCACCGCAGTTAAGACTGCTACCCCGAAGAAGCCGAACTCTGCACTTCGTAAAATCGCCAGAGTACGTCTTTCCAACGGCATCGAAGTTACAAGCTATATCCCGGGTGAGGGACACAACCTTCAGGAGCACAGCGTTGTTCTGATCCGTGGAGGAAGAGTAAAGGACCTTCCGGGTACCAGATATCACATCATCAGAGGTACTCTGGATACCGCAGGCGTAGCCAACAGAAAGCAGGCTCGTTCTAAGTACGGCGCTAAGAGACCGAAAGCTACCAAGAAGTAAGATTGACTGCATAACAGTCAGACTGCCCCTGGCAGTGTAACAGATGGAGCAGATTCCCGCAGAAGCGGAATCCCGACTCCAATGTACCACTAACGTAAGTAAAAAGTGACTGCATATGCAGTTGCGCCGGAAGTTGATATTGACCTGTAGGTTGCAGGAAATAGATATTTACCCGCGCGAACACATTTTATGGAAACATGTGAGTACCGATGAATTAATGCAATTTATGATTAAGGAGGGAAGTAACGTGCCACGTAAAGGACATATTCAGAAAAGAGACGTATTAGCAGATCCTTTATACAACAACAAGGTTGTAACCAAGCTGATCAACAACATCATGCTGGATGGTAAGAAGGGTGTTGCTCAGAAGATCGTATACGGTGCATTTGGCCGTGTAGAAGAGAAGACCGGTAAGCCGGCAGTAGAGGTCTTTGAAGAGGCTATGAACAACATCATGCCTGTTCTGGAAGTAAAGGCAAAACGTATCGGTGGTGCTACCTATCAGGTGCCGATCGAGGTTAAGCCGGAGAGACGTCAGACCCTGGCACTTCGCTGGATCACCATGTTCTCCCGTAAGAGAGGCGAGAAGACCCAGGAAGAGAGACTGGCAAACGAGATTATGGATGCAGCAAACAACACTGGCGCATCTGTAAAGCGTAAAGAAGACATGCACAAGATGGCAGAGGCTAACAAGGCCTTCTCCCATTTCAGATTCTAATAGGAGGATAAAGCTTTGGCTGGAAGAGAATATCCGTTGGAGAGAACCAGAAATATTGGTATCATGGCTCATATCGATGCTGGTAAGACCACTTTGACTGAGCGTATCCTGTATTACACTGGTGTAAACTACAAGATCGGTGATACTCATGAAGGTACTGCAACCATGGACTGGATGGAGCAGGAGCAGGAGAGAGGTATTACCATTACTTCTGCAGCTACTACCTGTCACTGGACCATTCATGGTCAGGACAACCGTCCGATCAAGGGACAGCCGGAGTATCGTATCAACATCATCGATACCCCTGGACACGTAGACTTCACTGTTGAGGTTGAGCGTTCCCTCCGTGTACTGGACGGCGCAGTAGGCGTGTTCTGTGCAAAGGGTGGTGTAGAGCCGCAGTCTGAGAATGTATGGCGTCAGGCTGATACCTACAACGTACCGCGTATGGCATTCATCAACAAGATGGATATCCTGGGTGCAAACTTCTACGGCGCAGTAGAGCAGATTCGTACCAGACTTGGTAAGAACGCTATCTGCTTACAGCTCCCGATCGGTAAGGAAGACGAGTTCAAGGGAATCGTTGACCTGTTCGAGATGCAGGCTTACATCTACAACGATGATAAGGGTGACGACGTTACCGTTTGCGAGATCCCGGATGATATGAAGGATGATGCTGAGCTGTATCACACCGAGCTGGTAGAGAAGATCTGCGAGCTGGATGATGATCTGATGATGGCATACCTTGAGGGTGAAGAGCCGTCCGTTGAGGAACTGAAGAAGGTTCTGAGAAAGGCTACCTGCGAGTGTACCGCTGTTCCGGTATGCTGTGGTAGTGCATATAGAAACAAGGGTGTTCAGAGACTTCTGAACGCAATCATCGAGTTCATGCCGGCTCCGACCGACATCCCGGCTATCAAGGGTGTTGATATGGAGGGCAACGAGATCGAGCGTCATTCTTCTGATGACGAGCCGTTCGCTGCACTGGCATTCAAGATCATGACTGACCCGTTCGTTGGTAAGCTGGCATTCTTCCGTGTGTACTCCGGTACTCTGAACTCCGGTTCTTATGTACTGAATGCAACGAAGGATAAGAAGGAGCGTGTAGGACGTATCCTTCAGATGCATGCTAACAAGCGTCAGGAGCTCGACAAGGTTTACTCTGGTGATATCGCAGCAGCAGTAGGATTCAAGAATACTACTACTGGTGATACTATCTGTGATGAGCAGCATCCGGTAATCCTGGAGTCCATGGAGTTCCCGGAGCCGGTTATCGATATCGCAATCGAGCCGAAGACCAAGGCTGGTCAGGGCAAGATGAGCGAAGCTCTTGCAAAGCTGGCAGAGGAGGATCCGACCTTCCGTGCTTCTACCAATACCGAGACTGGTCAGACCATCATCTCTGGTATGGGTGAGCTTCATCTGGAGATCATCGTAGACCGTCTGCTGAGAGAGTTCAACGTTGAAGCAAACGTTGGTGCTCCGCAGGTTGCTTACAAGGAGACCTTTACTAAGGCTGTTGATGTAGATAGCAAGTACGCTAAGCAGTCTGGTGGTCGTGGTCAGTACGGTCACTGTAAAGTACACTTCGAGCCGATGGATCCGAACGGCGAGGAGACCTTCAAGTTCGAGTCTTCCGTAGTTGGTGGTGCTATTCCGAAGGAGTACATCCCGGCTGTTGGAGAGGGTATCGAAGAGGCTTCCAAGACTGGTATCCTGGCTGGATTCCCGGTACTGGGTGTTCATGCTAACGTATACGATGGTTCTTACCATGAGGTCGATTCTTCTGAGATGGCGTTCAAGATCGCTGGTTCCATGGCATTCAAGGATGCTATGCAGAAGGCTGGTGCTGTTCTTCTTGAGCCGATCATGAAGGTTGAGGTTACCATGCCGGAGGAGTACATGGGTGATGTTATCGGTGATATCAACTCCCGTCGTGGCCGTATCGAGGGTATGGATGACGTCGGCGGTGGTAAGATCGTAAAGGCTTACGTTCCGCTGTCTGAGATGTTCGGTTACTCCACCGACCTGCGTTCTAAGACTCAGGGTCGTGGTAACTACTCTATGTTCTTCGAAAAGTACGAGCAGGTTCCGAAGTCCGTACAGGATAAGATCATTAACGAGCATAAGGGCAACTAATACTAATGCAATCCTTAGCCTCCAGACAGTTTTTTGAACTGTCCGGGGGCTGGAAAATAGGCTTGAAAATATTGCGCAAATAGCATATAATTGTAAACAGCCTAATTATAAATCAACAAGCCCAAATGGGCCCAATTAAGGAGGACGCTATAAAATGGCAAAAGCAAAGTTTGAAAGAACCAAACCGCATTGTAACATTGGTACCATTGGCCACGTTGACCATGGTAAAACCACTCTGACTGCAGCAATTACCAAGACCCTGCACGAGAGATATGGCACTGGTGAGGCTGTTGCATTCGAGAATATCGATAAGGCTCCGGAGGAGAGAGAGCGTGGAATCACCATCTCTACCGCACACGTTGAGTATGAGACTCCGAAGAGACACTATGCACACGTTGACTGCCCAGGACATGCTGACTACGTTAAGAACATGATCACTGGTGCTGCACAGATGGATGGTGCTATCCTGGTAGTAGCAGCAACCGATGGTGTTATGGCTCAGACCCGTGAGCACATCCTGCTGTCCCGTCAGGTAGGCGTGCCGTACATCGTTGTATTCATGAACAAGTGCGATATGGTTGACGATCCGGAGCTGCTTGAGCTGGTAGACATGGAGATCCGTGAGCTGCTGAACGAGTACGAGTTCCCGGGCGATGACACCCCGATCATTCAGGGTTCCGCACTGAAGGCTCTTGAGGATCCGCAGAGCGAGTGGGGCGACAAGATCCTTGAGCTGATGGATGCTGTTGATAGCTGGATTCCGGATCCGCAGCGTGAGACTGATAAGCCGTTCCTGATGCCGGTTGAGGATGTATTCACCATTACCGGTCGTGGTACCGTAGCTACCGGTCGTGTAGAGCGTGGTGTTCTTCATCTGAACGATGAGGTTGAGATCCTTGGTATTAAGGATGACGTTAAGAAGACCGTTGTAACCGGTATCGAGATGTTCCGTAAGCTTCTGGATGAGGCTCAGGCTGGTGATAACATCGGTGCTCTGCTTCGTGGTATCCAGAGAACTGATATCGAGCGTGGCCAGGTTCTGGCTAAGCCGGGCAGCGTTACCTGCCATCACAAGTTCACCGCTCAGGTTTACGTTCTGACCAAGGACGAGGGTGGTCGTCATACTCCGTTCTTCAACAACTACCGTCCGCAGTTCTACTTCAGAACAACCGACGTTACCGGCGTTTGCGAGCTGCCGGAGGGCACCGAGATGTGCATGCCGGGCGATAACGTAGAGATGACCGTAGAGCTGATCCATCCGGTAGCAATGGAGCAGGGTCTTCGTTTCGCTATCCGTGAGGGTGGTAGAACCGTAGGTTCAGGCCGTGTTGTTTCTATCATTGAGTAATTAGAATTTCTAATTATCCACTGTTTAGAGCGCGATAAATAGGAGAAGCGTCAAATGACAAGATTTCTTGTTGTTTGGCGCTTCTTTTGCGTTGTAGATTGCAACGGCACATTATAACTGTATATGATAACGGTATACAGTAATTGTATATCGCAGTTCAAGTCAACGCTCGCGGAGACTTGGCGCGTGATTCCGGTCAGCTCTGCTGACATCTTCCCATCAGAATCACTGCGCATCCACTCTGAGTTATATATCGCGGATGAATGAGACCGTGACGCATTCGCGGATTTGTGCTATACTGAGTATGTTTCTGTTTGAAATCGGGGATACCTCCCATGCAGGGCGCGAAAAGGAGAGCTTCAGATATGACAAGAAAGAATTATAAGAGAGTGATTGCACCGCTTATGGCGGTGTTTCTGGCAGGAAATCTTCCGCTTGCCGTCTATGCGGAGCAGACGGAAATGGGAAACACGGAAATGGAAAATGCAGGGCAGAAAGCAACAACGGAGATGCCATTTTCCGCCCGGGTCTACGGTCCGGGAGAGGAGAATCTGTCTGCATCTGATCCCTATGCCCGCTATCAGTGGGGGCTCAAGAACGATGGGGAGCTTCAGTATGTAGAAATCCAGAATAAGTTTGAGAACAGCAACCCAGAGCTTGCAAAGCGGATTGATCTCGCCAATTATCTTGGAATTCCGGCTCCGGTCTCCGGTCCGGATGCCTACTATCAGGCGACGATCACCTCAGTGAAGGGAATTGACATCAACATCCTTCCGGCGTGGGAGCTGTATGATCAGGACACGACTTCGGAGCGAAGAAATGTTACAGTCGCCGTGATTGACACGGGAATCAACATCAATCATCCGGATTTGAAGGATTCGATCTGGACGAACGAGGGGGAGATCCCGGGAGACGGAATCGACAACGATGGAAACGGCTATGTGGACGATGTGCACGGCTGGAACTTTTTCAACAACACGAACCAGATCTATGTGGGAAAAGAGGATGACCACGGAACTCACGGTGCGGGAACGATCGCGGGAAGCCGTGGAAAAGATGGAATTGCGGGAATTGCGGACAATAAGTATGTAAAAATCATGCCGGTCAAGGTGCTCGGAACGGATTACGGTCTCGGTGAGGAAGAAGCGGTGATTCAGGCGATTCAGTATGCTGAGGCAAACGGCGCTTCAATCTGCAACCTGAGCTTTGGAACGACGACGTATTACCCGCACCTTGAGCAGGTGATGAGGGATTCCAAGATGCTCTTTGTCGTATCTGCCGGAAACGGCGATTCGGCGGGAAAGGGCATCAACATCGATGAGACTCCGGATTATCCGTCAGGTTTTGACTGTGACAATATCATCTCCGTCGCAAATCTGATCTTTGATGGAAACCTTGAGGCGAGCTCAAATTATGGCGTCAAGAACGTGGATATTGCAGCTCCGGGAACCTACATCGTCAGCACCGTCACCGATGGATATGGCTTCATGTCGGGAACTTCGATGGCAGCGCCGATGGTGACCGGAGTGGCGGCATTTCTGTACTCTTACCGCACCGATCTTGAACTCAAAGATGTGAGAAATGTAATTCTCAACTCAGCGCGAAAACTCGACACATTGACCGACAAGGTTGCGTGTGGAGGGATGCTCGACGCTTACTCGGCAATCACTTACGGAAAATAAAAAATATCCGGGAAGAATCTGGGAGAAATTTGGGAAGAGAAAAATGCCTGGAAAGAGAAAAAACGCCCGATCGGCATTCACGGTTATGTCTGTGAGTGCTGATCAGGCATTTTTTGTTTATTTTTGTTTCTGTTTGTCTCTTTTTATCTTATCTTTTTTTGTTTCTTTTTATTTCGCTCTGTGTTGTGTTATTTTCAAGTCGACGCTCACGGAGCGTATAACTCAGAAGGGGATTGTCTCCCCTCCTGAGAAAGTTTGTGATACCTCCACCTATAGAGGAGGGGGGACATCCACTCTGAGATATATGGATTTAGAAATCATCGTCAGAATCATTTTCTGCGGGATCTGTGGTCGTTACCTCATCCTCATCGGAGTCCAGATTTTCCTCATCCTCGGTGTGCTCCGAAGTCTCATGAACGGCATTTCTCTGTTGCTCTCTGAGGCGGGAATCGCGCTCTCTGCGCTCTGCCATCAACTTCTCAAAGGCATCTGTCTCACCGGCTTCCTGAAGGCGCTGGCGACGGCGCTCTCTGCGCTTTGCCATGGCGACTTTTTCTTCATGACGGCGATACAGAATCAGAAGAATCAGTGCGATCACGAGAAGACCAATGACACCGGCAACAATCAGAAGAATCGTCTGTGTGGAAGAGAGATTCAGAGATTGCCCAAGACCAGTCTTCTGGTTATCGGCCTTTGTCTCAGCAGGGGCTGTGGTCTCCAGCTCTGTGACCGCCGTGGTACTCTCAACTTCCGGCTCGCTCGTCTCCGGCTCTGCGCCGTTATTGACCTTGACTCCGTCTTTTGCAAGAAGGAAGGCTTTTCCGATTGCGCGGTCGTTGTAGGTGTATTTCAGAACTGCCGTTGCATTTGATGGGAACTCGTCCGGCAGGTAGTCGAGAGAGACTTCTGCGTCGTCAAACGAGGCGTCATTTGGCAGGGTGATGACCTTGTCAGGTTCGATCTTTAAATCCGATGCCTTGAAAGAACCGGTGTTGAGATCGATCGTGTCATTTCTGGTTACATAGCGCTCCTCCGCGTCCGCGATTACCACATTTTTGAAGTTGCGGAAGCCAAAGTCAAGGAGTGCCTGGGTGTCGAGGAAGTACTGGCGTGGCTGACCTTTCAGGATAACGGAGATCAGACGGCGTCCATCCTGCTCTGCGTAGGTCACAAGCGTGTTTCCGGCAGCCTGGGTGTAACCGGTCTTTCCGGCAACTGCGGACGGCGTGTAGAACTCACTTGAGGCATCCTCCGCGATCACGAGACGGTGCTCCTGCTGGAGAGTCTTTCCGTTCGGATTGTTCGTCGTCGGTGCAGTCTTGTAACTCGTCGTGGAGCTGATTTTTAAGAGCTCCTCGTTGTTGTAGGCAGCCTCACCGATCAGAGCCATGTCGTAGGCGGTCACATACTGGTCGCTGTTGCTCAAACCGGACGGATTGGCAAAATGGCTCTCCGTACAGCCGAGCTCCTTGATCTTCTCATTCATCATATCCACGAATCCGGAGAGACTTCCGGCAGTGTGGATCGCAAGGGCGTTTGCGGACTGGTTTGCGGAGACGAGAAGTAGGGAGTAGAGACAGTCCTCAACGGAGAGCTGGTCTCCTGCAACGATGCTGAGCTTATTTCCGCTGTCCGGGTCAACGCTGTTGACAGCCTCGGTTGTGAAGTCGACAGTCTCATCGAGATCACAGTTTTCGAGCACGACGAGGGCAGTCAGAAGTTTCGTGATACTTGCCGGTGCATAGGGAACGTGAATGTTCTGTCCGAAGAGAATCGCTCCGGAATCCATGTCCATCACGATGCCTGCCTCTGCCTGAATTCCGGTGTCAGCCGGCCAGTCAGGTTTGGCGAATGCAGTGATCGAAAAGATCTGGAAGGCCAGCAGAAAACACAAGATTTTTCTTATTTGTTGTTTCAATGGAATCCTCCTGTAATGTCTTGTTTTAGAAAAAATTTGCGTAAAATACCCGCATTTTACATGCTATTTTATCATAACTCATGGGAATAAAATATTCAACAAATATTGCAAAATTCCCCCTTTTCAGAAGAGTACTTTTGTAGTATGATATTACTCGCACCATATATAGTTGGACGAAAACAAATATTTAACAAGATATAGTAGGTAGGAGCGGGGAAGATGAGCACAGACGTGAAAAACAACGTAATTAAGCGAAATGGCAAGGAGGTTATCTTCGACGAAGCCAAGATTGTCAACGCAATTCGGAAGGCTAATCAGAGTGTGGACAAACTTCACCAGATGAACGATTATCAGATCAAGGCGGTTGCCGACACGATTGCCTCAACGGTTGACAAAGCGACCCATGCGATCAATGTGGAAGACATTCAGGACATGGTCGAGACCGGCATTATGGAGATGCGTGGTTATGAGGTGGCACAGAAGTATGTGCGCTACCGCTACAAGAGAGAGCTGACGAGAAAGTCGAACACGACGGACAATGGCATTCTCTCTCTGATCGAGCACATCAACGAGGAGGTCAAGCAGGAGAACTCCAACAAGAATCCGGTCATCAACTCCACACAGAGAGATTATATGGCAGGAGAGGTCAGCAAGGATTTGAGCCGTCGCGTTCTGCTCCCGGAGGAGATCGTGCACGCTCATGAGGAGGGAATCATTCACTTCCATGATACGGATTACTATGCCCAAAAAGAGCATAACTGCGATCTGATCAACCTTGAAGATATGCTTCAGAACGGAACCGTGATCAGCGAGACGATGATCGAGAAACCGCACAGCTTTTTCACAGCCTGCAACGTGACGACGCAGATCGTCGCGCAGGTGGCGAGCAACCAGTACGGCGGTCAGTCGTTCACTCTGGCTCACCTTGCGCCGTTCGTGGACATCAGCCGTAAGAAACTGCGCAAGAACGTGATTGAGGAGCGCAAGGAGTGCGGAGAGTCCCTCGACGAGGCAATCATCGACAAGGTTGTCGAGAGACGTCTGCGCGAGGAGGTTAAGAGCGGAATCCAGACAATCCAGTATCAGCTGATCACACTGATGACCTGTAATGGTCAGGCTCCGTTTGTGACGGTCTTCATGTACCTCGACGAGGTTCCGGAGGGACAGACGAGAGACGACCTTGCCCTGATCATCGAGGAAGTGATGATTCAGCGTATGCAGGGAGTTAAGAACGAGAAGGGCGTGTGGATCACCCCGGCATTCCCGAAGCTGATCTATGTGCTTGACGAGGATAATATCACCGAGGATTCCAAGTACTGGCATCTGACCGAGCTTGCCGCAAAGTGTACCGCAAAGCGCATGGTTCCGGACTACATTTCCGCAAAGATCATGAAGCAGATGAAGAACGGAAATGTTTACCCGTGCATGGGATGCCGTTCGTTCCTGACTGTCGAGGATTCTCAGCGCAATGCAGACGGAAGCCACAAGTTCTACGGTCGTTTTAACCAGGGCGTTGTGACGATCAATCTGGTCGATGTGGCATGTTCTTCCGACGGAGATATGGAGAAATTCTGGCAGATTCTCGAGGAGCGTCTGGAGCTCTGTCATCGCGCCCTGCGTTGCCGTCATGAGCGTCTTCTCGGAACGATTTCCGACGTTGCCCCGATTCTGTGGCAGAACGGAGCACTCGCTCGCTTGAAGAAGGGCGAGACGATCGACAAATTGCTGTTTGATGGTTACTCCACGATTTCCCTCGGCTATGCAGGTCTCCATGAGATGTGCGTCCGCATGATGGGCAAGTCCCACACCTCCCCGGAGGGCAAGGAGTTTGCACTCAAAGTCATGCAGCGCCTCAATGACAAGTGCGCCGAGTGGAAGAAGGCAGAGAACATCAGCTACTCCGTATACGGCACACCGATGGAGTCCACGACCTACAAGTTTGCAAAGTGCTTACAAAAGCGTTTTGGCATCATCAAGGGAGTCACCGACAAGAACTACATCACGAACAGCTACCACGTTCATGTAACTGAGGAGATCGATGCATTCAGCAAGCTGAAATTTGAGTCCGAGTTCCAGAAGCTGTCCCCGGGTGGCGCAATCAGCTACGTTGAGGTTCCGAACATGCAGAACAACATCCCGGCAGTTCTCTCTGTGATGAAGTTCATCTATGACAACATCATGTATGCAGAGCTGAACACGAAGAGCGATTACTGCGAGTGCTGTGGCTACGACGGAGAGATCAAGATTGTCGAGGACGAGACCGGCAAGCTGATCTGGGAGTGCCCGAACTGCGGAAACCGCAATCAGGACAAGATGTCCGTTGCTCGCCGTACCTGCGGATACATCGGAACCCAGTTCTGGAACCAGGGAAGAACTCAGGAAATCCGTGACCGTGTCCTTCACCTGTAAAACGTGTTTTTTTGATGCGTAAATGTACATGGATTCAGCTGACAGAACAATCATACAGTTGATATATTTGAAAAAAATATGAGTGATGACCAGTGATGGCGAAAATGGAGCTTGGCGAAAGTCAGGCTCCGTTTTTTTATTACACGGTTTGTTAAAAGATGAGGGTGAAAAATATTTTACAAAGAAATACGTAAGAAAACGGTAAGTTGCTGTTTATTGTCAGATATTAATGCGATATATTATAATAATAACAGATATAACGGATGGAAATCTTGTTGGCAACTTGGAAGAAAGATGAGATTATGAAACAAAAAGAAGCGCACAAAAATGTAGTGGTTTGAATGGAGGTAGAGCATAATGAGTAAAATTTTGATTGCGATGATTGCTATGTTTGCATTGATAGTTTTTCCGGGAGCAGGGATTTGGTCCTTATTGTCCAATGTGCTTGGTGGTGGTGTCGCAGAATCCTTTTTATATCCTATTTATGGAGGGATTATTCTTTTGGCGGGACTTATAGTTGGATGTACGGTGATTATTCTAGAAGAGATTAAGGCATTGAAAGAGGAAATTAATCGAATATCAAATAAATGAGCAGAACGTTGTGGAGGTGGGATATGCGTAGAATCAAAGAAATACTCTTTTCTGAAAATGGGATGAAAATTGTTAATACGTTATTTTTTCTTTCTGCTATTTTTTATAGAAGCGGGTTGATATTTATTGCCTATTTTGCATGGATTGTGTATCTCTCATTTTGTGTAAAGCAAGTGGAGTCAAAAGGGAGTAAGGTTATCTATTTTATATTTATGGGAATTGCAAGTATTATGATTATTATGAATTTCTATTTTTTATTACAAGGCTAATATACAAGTGATTTAGTTATCCACCGCGGCATCATACAGAATTTTCAGTTCAGAAAATTCCGATTCCACATACAGTAACTTTTGGTCAGCTCTGCTGAGATCTTCATCTCATCTTCCAATTATCTTGAGAATCGGTGTGATTTCTGATATATTCGTATTATAAAGTGTTACAATTACAGGAAAAAAGTAAAATAGTCACTAAAATAAACAACAACGATACGAAACGGTACGGAGGAGAAGGATCATGTTTGGATTTGGGTATTATTCCCCGACAAAAGTAATCTTTGGAAAGGGTACAGAAAATCAGGTAGGGGAACTGATTAAGACGTATGGTGCGAAGAAGGTGTTGATCCATTATGGTGGGAAGAGTGCTGTAAAATCAGGTCTGATTGACCGGGTAAAGACATCTTTAAAAGCATCTGGAGTCGCTTATACGGAGCTGGGCGGAGTTGTGCCGAACCCGCGCTTGTCGAAGGTGAGAGAGGGAATTGAGCTTGGAAAGAGAGAGGATGTTGATTTTATTCTTGCAGTTGGTGGTGGCTCTGTGATTGACTCTGCAAAGGCGATTTCCTATGGATTGGCAGAGCCACAAAAGGATGTCTGGGAGCTTTTTGAAAAGAAGCGCAAGGCGGAGAACTTCCTGCCGATTGCGTCCATTCTGACGATCTCGGCAGCGGGCAGTGAGACGAGCAACAGCTGTGTGATTACCAATGAAGAGACCGGAGAAAAGCGATCCTACAACGACGATATTGCCCGCCCGAAATTTGCGATCATGAACCCGGAGCTGACGATGAGTCTGCCAGATTATCAGACGGAATCAGGGTGTGCGGACATTATGATGCACACGATGGAGAGATATTTTACGCAGGGCGGAAATATGGAACTCACCGATGAGATTGCAGAGGGACTTCTCCGCACAGTGATAAAATGTGCAAAAATTCTTCATCATGATCCGGCAAACTATGAGGCGAGAGCAGAGGTGATGTGGGCGGGAAGCCTGTCCCACAATGGACTCACAGGTTGCGGAAACGATGGCGGTGATTTTGCGTCCCATATGCTGGAACACGAGATGGGCGGAATGTTTGATGTAACACACGGCGCCGGTCTTTCCGCAATCTGGCCGAGCTGGGCAAGATATGTGTATAAAAATTGCCTGCCGAGATTTGTGCGCTATGCAACTCGGGTGATGGGAGTCACCCCGGAAGATACCGATGAAAAAACTGCGCTCAAGGGAATTGAGGCGATGGAAGATTTCTACCGCGAGATAGGAATGCCGGTCAACTTTAAGGAGCTTGGGATCGCGCCGACGGATGAGCAGATCAGGGAGATGGCGGAGTCCTGTGTGAGAGCAACGGGCGGTCATAAAGGCTCAGCGAAGGTTCTCTATTTAGAAGATATGATTGCGATTTATCGTATGGCAAATCAGGCATAACGGATTTAACACGCCGTGAGCAAGAAATCTTCCTGATTGCCTTCTGATTGATTCAAATTGGGTAGATCGGTGAGATTGCTGGTGCTCTATTTGGTCTATTTGAAAAATTGCCAGAGAAAAGAAAAAATCAGATAGAGAATGGGGAACGCAAGGTCAAGCTCTCGGAAATTATCAGAGCGGAACAAGGGCAAAAGCGGAAAAGAGGAAAACAGAAATGAAACAATATCTTGTAGATGCATTTACGAATCAGCCATTTTCGGGAAATCCGGCTGCGGTCTGTGTGATGGATCACTGGCCATCGGAAGAATCCATGATGAAGCTGGCAATGGAAAATAATCTTTCCGAGACAGCATTTATCGTGAAGGAGACAGAGGGGTATCATCTCCGCTGGTTTACACCCGGAACGGAGGTGGAATTGTGTGGTCATGCCACCCTGGCATCCTCATATGTGATTTTGAATTATTATGAGAACGACAGCAGGGAGGTAACCTTCCATACACTCAGCGGGGCGCTGACGGTTCATCGAAATGGAGATTTATATGAAATGGACTTTCCAACCTATGAGTTGCGGGAGATTCCGGTTACCGATGCGATGGAAAACGCATTTGGCGTGCGCCCGGTAAAAGCGGTGCTGGGACTGGATCTGGTGTGTGTGTTTGAGTCGGAGGATGTTGTGAGGACGATGAAGCCCAATCAGGAGCTTCTGCTTGGAATCGAGGGAAGAATTCAGAATGCGACGGCGCTTGGAACGGATGTGGACTGTGTATCACGCAGTTTCTGCCCGAAATTGAGCATTGCGGAAGATCCGGTCTGCGGTTCTGCACACTGCCAAATCGCTGTCTATTGGGCAGATCAATTAAAGAAAAAAGAGATTTTCGCCTATCAGGCATCAAAGCGTGGGGGATATTTGCACTGCACCCTCCAAAAAGAAAATCGGATTACCATCAGCGGAGAGGCGACTCTCGTTGCGATCTCAGAGATCGTAGCACCGCTGTAAGTTGCGTTACATATTTAGGTTTGGGTAAGTGGGGCGAAAAGAAACATGGAGAGAGACTGGAAAGAATTGTTCTGCTGGTTTCACCGACATCCGGAAACCGGTTTTCAGGAGCATGAGACGACTGCAAAAATCCGTGAGATTTTAAAGGAAGAGGGGCTTACTCTGCATCCGGCTGAGCTAGAGACTGGTGTCATCGCGGTGGTGGAAGGAAAAAAGTCCGGAAAGACAAATGGGAAAACAATCTGCTTTCGCGCGGACATCGATGCGCTTCCGATCGAGGAAAAGACAGTGCTTCCCTATGTGTCAGAACATCCGGGATTCATGCATGCCTGCGGTCATGATTTTCATACGACGGTAGCTCTGAAAGTAGCCTCTCTTCTAAATCAAAGAAAAGAAAATTTGACAGGGAAAATTTATTTTGTTTTTCAGCCCGCCGAGGAAGTTGCCAGTGGCGCAGAATATGTGCGAAAAAATGGAAATCTGCCCGAATATTCGGAGGTTTTCGGCTTTCATGTGGAGCCAACCCTTCGACCGGGGCAGGTATCGATCCAGCCTGGCAGTGTGATGGCAGCGGTGGATGGATTTCGGATTGACATCCGCGGAAAGGGGACTCACGGGGCGACTCCACAGTTGGGAGTCAATCCGATCACGACAGCCGTTTCGGTGGTGGAGAAACTTGGGCGCATTGTTCCAGAATGTTTGAGTCCGCTCCATGCGGGTGTTGTCAGTGTGACACATCTTGAGGGCGGAGCAACCTGGAATGTGATTCCGGAAACTGCGTTTTTAGAGGGAACCGTGCGGACGATGGACGGGAAGGATCGAAGCCGGATCAAAGAGGAGATCTATCGGATCGCAGAAGGCATGAACCAAGGAGGGCGTGTACAGACGAAAGTGAGCTGGCAGGAAGGCCCGCCAGCCGTCATCAATGATGAAGAATTGTGTGAGTCAGCAAAAGATCTGGCGCAAAAGTGTGGTTTGCAAAATGTGATTCTGGATCCGGCAATGACCGGCGACGACTTCAGCAAATTCGTCCCGGAGGGAAGCGATATAAAAGGTCTTTATATCAAAGTCGGAACAGGTCCGAGTGAAAATCTGCACAGCGACAGGTTTAAGGTTGATGTGTCTGCTTTGGATCAAACTGTGGAATTTTTAGCGGAGCTTTTGGAAAAGCAGGTTGCACGTTAATACTTAGATGTAGGGCAAAACGATATAAGGCAATTCCCTAATATAAATGTAATACAATAAAATAAATAATATTAGATAGAGAATGGATAAAAAATAATGAATTACCACGTCTGAAGTCTCCGTTTCCTACGCCATCAGGCGTGGTTTCCGAAAGACTACGATAAGTGGCTTATGGCTATTCACAAAGCCCTATCCCAATGGGATTACTTTTAAGCGACAGTTTGACGAAAAGCGCGTTCTTTTCGTCGCGCTCTCTTTTCTTTTGATTTACTGGACGAATTTTTTGCTTGTAATTGTTTTTGACGATTTCTTTTCTGATCCTCATAATCAGGATGAAAAATGATAAAAACATTTTCAAAGCAAGGCAGACTTTCCCCGTCAAAGGCTTGTGGATATGCTTTTCTTAAGATATTCGCAGATCCATTTAAATCGGAGTTGATGATGGTACCATTTTTTGTTTGATAAAGACCACGAAATCCCTCTTTTTTATACATTCCGGCATAGTGAGTCGGTTTGCGCTTACCAGAAAACGTGTATTTCGTGAAATCTCCTTTTCGATATACCGGGATCGGATCGTGATCAGGAAAACTTGCTTTTGAAGTATAGCTTTCTTCCTGTTCGATGCAACGAATTCCGTTCCATTCGCAAAGATAGTGAATGATTTCGCGAAGTTTTGTGATGGGTAACTGTACAAACTCCTGATTATTTTGATGACCGATCCCAGAATTCTGCTTCCAGTATTTATTTACACCCATGACAACGGTGTCGATACGGTTTTCTACGCACCATGTCATAAAGTGTTTTGCACATTTATGCAGATAATCAGAGACCTGATCATTTCGTCGGTTTGTAATTGCGTAATAGGTTTCGTTTGGTACAAATTTTTTTCCTGTTTGAAGGGTCTGTTCACTTACAAGTTTCGCAATAGTTTTATTATACCATTGATTCGATGCTTTAGCTGGTCCACCTTTATATAAAAGAGATGTTATGCCACAGTTATTCGTAACTGCCATGAGATTATCGACACCAAAGTCAATTGCACAAATTCGATGAGATTCTTCTGAAGGTTCAGGAAGATCTCTTGCAACTTCAAATTGAAACGTCAAACGATAACGACCATTTTCCGGTATGATACATGCCTGCTTGAGTCTTGCATCTGGAATTGGAAATCCGATGCATACGGGATTCTTTTTTATGAATGGGAATTCTGCATACCATTTACCGTTTCGTAATTGAATGACACAGTCTTGATTGGAAACAGTTGCTGTGGTATGTCCACCTTTTCTCTTATAACCAGGAAGTTTTGGCTTTCCGGTAAAGGCAGAGGGATCTTTTGCGTAGGCACGACAGGAGGCATAAAAAGCCTTCATATCTCGAACTGCCTGTTTTAAAACATATTGTGCAGTCTGACGCGGAAGTCCTTTTGCATAATAATCTGGATTTTTTGTATATTTCATGACAGAATCCAAAAAGGAATAGCCAAGAAAATGATTTTCCTGTGTCGGAGCAGGAACAGGACGTTTCATTTGTGAGATGGTATCAAGAATTTCTTTCATGACTTCCTGTTCGTTGGCTGACCAATTTGTAGCAGGTTTGGAAACCGCCGCTAATACCTGACGTTGACGAAAACGAATCGCATTGCTTAAATGATTTGCAAGACGTGTTACCGTTTCTGCATAATCAAATAAAGGATGATTTTGAGTGATACAAACAGTTACCGTTCTCATGTATACCATATCAGTTGCCTCCTTTCTTTTTGAATAAAAATACATTGTAATTACTTAATCTTACATGATATAATTATATCATATTATATGATCAGTTGCAACGAGAAAGGAGAACATATGTTTTCAAAACAGGATGGCTATTATGTGAACAGACACAGTTGCTTTTTATTACAGTACCATTTAGTTTTAGTCACAAAATATCGGTATCCCGTGATTTGTGGACAATTGGAAACTGTCCTTAGAAATTACACGGAAGCCTATTTTAAGGATCGTGATCTTACCATTCAGGCATTTGAATGCATGCCAGATCACATTCATATTTTGTTTGATGCAAAACCAAATTTAAATCTTGCGGAATTTGTAAATGCATTTAAATCTGCATCTTCTCGAAACATTAGGAAACAATTTTCAGAGGAACTGAAACCTTATTACTGGAAACCCTATTTTTGGAGTTTGAGCTATTTTATTGGAACGGTCAGTGACCGAACAAGTACTGCGGTAAAAGAATATATTAAGAATCAAAAGAATGAATGATCTAAAATATTTAAAAATCATTACGCATTCACCCACGTCTGATCCAGTTGGTCAGGCGTGGTACTCTGCGATTTTGATAGAAGATTATAGAAGAAAGTCCCGTGGCAGACTCGAAAAGAGAGTGCTGTCACGGGACTTTCTGTATTATAAGATAGATTTTGAGCGAAAACAAAGTTTAAAGAAGCTGGGATTGACATCAGATAACCACAGGCGTATACTTCTTTTAATCCCAAATGGGATTAAAAGAAGAGGGAGAACATGGATCGAAATATACAAAAACTGCACGATCAGGTCAACCAGGCGATTATTCGGTGCCGAAGGGTTTACTCGATGTGGGCGAAGGAAAATCAGGTCAGCTATAATCGGATGCTGGTGCTTTATACGATTCGGGAATATGGATTTTGCACGCAGAAACAGGTCTGTGATTCTTATCTGCTTCCGCGTCAGACGGTGAACCATGTGATCACAGAGATGAGAAAAGAGGGGATTCTTGAGATCAATAAAGAAAAATCCTTCGGAAAAGAGAAGGCACTTGTGCTGACAAAAACCGGGGAAGCATACTCGGAAAAACTTCTGTATTCCTTAAGCCTTATGGAGGAGCGGACGGCGAAGCGCATTGGAGAGGAGCGAATCCGGGAGATGACAGAACTTTTTATGGAGTATGATCGGATTTTGGAAGAGACGTTGGCGGAAACTTCGGGAAAGACGTTGGAAAAGGTTTCGGAAAAAACCTCGGAAAAGACTTCGGATGAAGTTTTAGATCTGACTTTGGAGGAAATGGATCATGAAAAAGGATGATAGAGCAGGAGCAAAGACAGAACTTTTCCGGACAGAAAAAATCCCCAGGATTTTATTGAAAATCGCTCCTCCGGTCATGCTTGCACAGCTGATTCAAGCTATGTACAACATTGTGGACAGCTTTTTTGTGGGGCAGTATTCAGAAACCGCATTGACCGCTATGGGTCTGCAAACCTGCATCGTTCCGGTCTTGAGTTTTAACTATGCGACAAAGAGTTATCTGAGATGTCGGGAGACGATGAAAGACAGCTATCTGTTTTCCTGTGTATTTATGTTGCTCGGAGTGGGATGTTTCGTGTTTTTCCTAACGCAACTTCTTAAAATCTTCTAAAACAGCAGTGAGGTGATCGAGATCGGAAAGCGGGCATTTCCGATCTCGGAGGTGCTTGTCGGAAGCGTGGGAATGATTCTCTATCAGAATACGATTAGAAGGTGGAACAAATAGAAGAAAAGATAAAAGAAAAGATAACAGGGGAATCGGAGCGTGCAGGATTGATGTGAGCGGATTTTGTGCAATGCAGAAACGGTAATGGAAAATGTGAATAAGGGATTCCTTGCACCTGCGTGGAATAAATGGTATAATGCTCCTCGAAGTAGGAAGCGTATGCCGGGATTTGCATTTGGAATGCATATTTGAGATCTGCATTTAAGATCTGTATTTAAGATCCGCATTTGGGATCGATATGTAAGATCTGTATTTGAGATTTACATGCAAGATCTGCATTTGCTGGCATGCTCGAGAGGAACGAAAGGAAATTTCATGTCTTCAGACAACGAATATGCAATTCAGGTACAAAATGTAAGCAAGATTTATAAACTATATGAGAAGCCGATTGACCGGTTGAAGGAATCCTTAAGCGTCACCCACAAGAATTATCACAGGGACTTTTTTGCGCTGAGTGACATTTCCTTCAATGTCAAGAAGGGCGAGACCGTTGGCATCATCGGAACGAACGGATCGGGAAAGTCCACGATCTTAAAGATCATCACCGGCGTTCTGACTCCGACTTCCGGAAATGTGCGCGTCAGCGGAGTGATCTCGGCGCTCCTCGAGCTCGGAGCCGGATTCAACATGGATTACACCGGAATCGAGAACGTGTTCATGAACGGAACGATGATGGGATTTACGAGAAAGCAGATGGAGGAGAAATTGCCGGATATTTTGGAGTTCGCGGATATCGGGGACTTCGTCTACCAGCCGGTGAAGACCTACTCGAGTGGTATGTTTGTCCGCCTCGCATTTGCGCTCGCGATCAATGTCGAGCCGGAGATTCTGATTGTCGATGAGGCACTCTCGGTAGGAGATGTCTTCTTCCAGTCAAAGTGTTACCGCAGAATGGAGGAGATCCGTAAGAACGGAACGACGATCCTGATGGTAACGCACGATATGGGAAGTGTCATCAAGTACTGTGACAGGGTTGTCCTTTTAAATAAGGGTCATTACGTCGCAGAGGGAGCGCCGGGCAAGATGGTCGATCTCTACAAGAAAATTCTCGCAAACCAGATGGGCGCGCTTGAGGAAGAGCTTGCCGAGATGAATGATTTTTCCGGTGGAATCGGGGATGAGGAGAATTCTGCAAAGTCAGGATCAGGAACTTCGGATTCTCAGACCGGAAAGCATGCGGGTGGTCACCAGAAAGCAGTGCATCAGGGCTTGATGCGCGACAAGCTGACGATCAACCCGAGCAAGACCGAGTATGGAAATGGCAAAGCAGAACTCTATGACTTTGGTCTGTTTGATGAGAGAGGAAACCTCACGAATCTGCTCCTCAAGGGAGAGTATTTTGAGATTCGCGAGCGTATTCATTTCTATGACACGATTCAGGCACCGATCTTTACCTATACAATTAAGGATAAGAAGGGTGCGGATCTGACGGGAACGAACACAATGTTTGAGGGAGCGGATATCCGTCCGGTCAAGGACGGCGATGAGTACGAGGTCTGCTTCCGCCAGAAGATGACGCTTCAGGGTGGAGAGTATCTGCTCTCGATGAGCTGTACCGGATTTGAGCAGGGCGAGCACACGGTCTACCACCGTCTGTACGACATTGCAAATATCACGGTCATCTCCAACAAGAACACCGTGGGCGTTTACGATATGGAATCTGAGGTCGAGGCAGTTTTAAAGCCGTCGGGCACGCAGGAAGAAAAAGGAAACCAGTAGAATGAAAAAGATTGATGAGGAAATACAGGCACTCTTAAAAGAGCATAAGGGAAATGTTCGGGAGATTCTTGAGCAGAACAGTCGCCTTGACTATCTGTATGCACTTTCCAGCCAGAGAGAGCTTCTGCTCGAGTGGTATGATTTTCGGTCAGATGCCTCTCTGTTGCAGGTCGGTGCAGACTACGGTGCGATGACCGGACTGTTCCGCAGAAGTGTGAGCCGGGTGACGGTTCTTGATGAGAGCAAGAAAGCGCTTGAGACCGTGCAAATGCGGTATCCGGGCGCGCCGAACATTCGTTATGAGGAGGGCACGCTCTCTGATTATGCGCAGAAGCATAAAAAAGAGGCGGAGGATGCCCGGAAATCAGAACAGAAATACGATTACATTGTGTTTGCGGGAACGCTTGAAGCACCGTATGAGGAGCAGATTCAGACGGCGAAGTCTCTGCTTGCGCCGGACGGCGTTCTGATTATCGCAGTCGCAAATACGCTCGGCATGAAGTATTTTGCGGGAAGCAGGGAAGAGGAGAATGCGCTTTCCAAGAAGCGGATTCTCGAGCTTCTCTATGGAACAGAAACGACCATGAGGATGTCCGGTCGGGCAGAATTTTACTATCCGATGCCGGATTACCGCACACCGGTCAGCATTTATTCCGATCAGTATCTTCCGAAAAAGGGAGATCTGACGCGTGTGACACCGGCGTATGATTATCCGCCGTATCACATGATGGATATGGGAGAGAAGTTTGATGAGGTCTGCGAGGCAGGTGTCTTTGACTTGTATGCAAACTCCTATCTTGTATTCTGGCAGGCGAACGCAAGCATGCAGGCAAGCGACCGCCGGATTTATATCAAGTACAATAAGACGCGCAGAGAGCAGTTCCAGATCAAGACCTGTATCTGTGAGCGACTGACTGAGCAGAGTGCACCGGCACCGTATGAGAATTTGCAGGAAATGCAGGATATGCAGAAAATGCAAAAAGCACAGGAAATGCAGGAAGTGCAGAATTCTGTTGGTGCAGGTACAGAGAGCGCAGATACAGAGGGCGCAGAGAACGAGCAGTCGGCAAGCGTAAATTCGGCATCGGTTCAGAATGCAGGAAATCCGGGTCACTCAAATAAAGTCTGGAAGCGCTATGTCGAGAAGTCCGCTCTGAGCCTTGATGGAGCAGAGCACATCTGGTCATTTGAGAAGAAGTATCAGGCACTGACGAAACAGCACCGCACGCTCAAAGTCGCAAAGGCATTCTGTGAGGAAAATGGAAATTCCGCATATTTCCCGTATTTAAAGGGACAGACCTGGGCGGAGAAGCTCGGAGAGCAGATCCAGAATGGACAGGTTCCGGCGACAGCACTCAAGGAGGCGATGGAGCAGATTTACGACATTGCTCCGGAGTACAGAAGCGCATTTTCTGAGACAGAGGAGTTTGACGAGGTATTTGGAGCGGGACTCACTGACGAGGAGAAATCTGTTCTTGCAAGCGACACCGCCTGCAAGGTTTCCAACATCGATGCGCTGTTTGAAAATATGCTTCTCACAAAGAACGGAATTTTCTGTCTGGACTACGAGTGGGTCTTCCTCTTCCCGATTCCAGAGCATTTTGTGAAATATCGAATTTTGTACTATTTCTATGAGCAGTATCACAGCGTCCTCGGTCAGCTCGATCTCGACAGCGTGCTTGCGCTGTTTGAGATCACACCGGAGATGGCGGAGATCTACCGCAAGATGGAGGAGAACTTCCAGAACTATGTGCACGGGGAGAATCAGCAACTCTACCTTGGCAACTACATGGTTTACTCCCGCGGAATCCGCGAGATCCGCCAGACCGAGAGCGATCTTGCGCGTGCGAGAGAGCGCATTGAGCAGATGAAGATTCACAGCCGAGAGAAGGATGTGGAGATCCGCAAGATCACAGAGGTACAGCGTTTGACGAACAACCATGTGACAAACCTTGAGGCAATCATCGCAGCTCTGCGCCATGAGAACGGAGAACTCGGAAAGACGCTCAACTACCTCAACAAGCATGAGGCGATTCTGTTCAAGATCCGCCGGAAACTTGGCGACAAGTTCAACCAGAAATATCCGAGAGGATCGGTGGAGCGCAAACGCCTTTCTTATAAGAAGGAATACCTGTTGCATCCGGTTCGCTCGATGAAGTTGTACTCGACTCCGGAGGGACGCAACCTGCGCGATGGAGATTTCAACATCGGAGAGATCTACCGTCAGCACGGAAAACTTCACTTTGAGAAGGTCGAGAACCCGCAGGTATCGATCGTGATTCCGGTTTACAATCAGATTCACTACACCTATGCGTGCCTGCTCTCGATTCTTGAGCACACGAAGGATGTGACATATGAGGTCATCATTGCAGACGATGTGTCGACCGATGCGACCTCTCGCCTCGGAGAGTTTGCGGAGGGGCTTGTGATCTGCCGAAACAGTACGAACCAGGGCTTCCTCAGAAACTGCAACAATGCGGCGCGCCATGCCCGTGGTAAGTATGTGATGTTCCTCAACAACGATACGCAGGTGACCGAGGGCTGGTTATCCTCTCTTGTTCAGCTGATCGAGTCCGACTCGACGATCGGAATGGTCGGATCAAAGCTCGTATACCCAGATGGACGACTTCAGGAGGCCGGCGGAATCATCTGGAGCGATGGATCGGGCTGGAACTACGGTCGTCTCGACAATCCGGATAAGCCGGAATACAACTACGTCAAGGATGTCGACTACATTTCCGGAGCAGCGATTCTTCTGTCCGTTGATCTGTGGAAGCAGATCGGAGGATTCGATACCCGATTTGCACCGGCATACTGTGAGGATTCCGATCTCGCTTTTGAGGTCAGAAAAGCCGGATACCGCGTGGTTTACCAGCCACTCTCAAAAGTTATCCACTTCGAGGGCGTTTCCAACGGAACCGATGTGCAGGGAACCGGACTCAAGCGTTATCAGGTTGCAAACTCCAAGAAGCTCAAGGAAAAGTGGGCGGAGGAGTTCAAGAAGCAGTGTGAGAACGACGGAAATCCGGACCCGTTCCGCGCAAGAGAGCGCAGTAAGGGCAAGCCGATCATCCTCGTTGTCGACCACTATGTGCCGACCTACGACAAGGATGCCGGTTCCAAGACGACATTTGAGTACTTGAAGATGTTCATCAAGAAGGGATTTGTCGTAAAATTCCTCGGTGACAATTTCATGAATGAGGAGCCGTACACGACGACGCTTGAGCAGATGGGAATTGAGGTGCTCTACGGACCGGAGTATCAGGTGAAAATCTGGGATTGGCTCAGAGATCACGGCGATGACATTGCGGTTGCTTACCTGAACCGCCCGCACATCGCATCGAAGTATGTCGATTACATTCTCGACAACACCGACATCAAGGTGATCTACTATGGTCATGATCTGCATTTCCTCAGAGAGAGCAGAGAGTACCAGATCACCGGAGATCCGAAGATTCGCGAGAATGCCGAGTACTGGAAATCGGTGGAGCTGACTCTGATGAGCAAGGCTGCGGTTTCCTACTACCCGTCCTATGTCGAGCGCGATGCGATCCATGAGATCGATCCGACGATCAATGTCAAGGACATCACGGCCTATGTCTTTGATGAGTTCAAGAGTGATATTCAGGAAGACTTTGCGAAGAGGGAAGGACTGCTGTTTGTCGGAGGTTTCGCACATCCGCCGAACGCTGATGCGGTTCTGTGGTTCGTGAAAGAGATCTATCCGCGGATTCGCGAGAAGATGCAGGCTCAGGGCCAGACCCCGCCGGACTTCTATGTGGTTGGATCGAAGGTGACCGATGAGATCAAGGCGCTTGCAGAGCCGGGAAATGGAGTGGTCATCAAGGGATTCGTCTCAGAGGAAGAGCTGAGTGAGCTTTATGCGACGAGCAGAATCGTTGTGGTTCCTCTGCGGTACGGCGCAGGCGTAAAGGGTAAGGTTGTCGAGGCAATCTACAACGGAGCGCCGATCGTCACGACGTCTGTCGGAGCGGAGGGCATCCCGAATGTCGAGGATGTACTTCTCGTCGAGGATGATCCGGAGCAGTTCGCAGAGATGACGGTTCGTCTCTATCAGAATCCGGATGAATGCCGTGCGCTCTGTGAAAAGACGCAGACCTATATCCGCCAGCATTTCAGCATGGATGCTGCGTGGAAGCGGATTGAGGATGATTTTAAGAGATAAAATCTAAGCGTGAAAATGTAAGGAGCAAGAAGCAAAGGGCAAGAAGCAAGGAGTAAGAAGCAAGAGGTATGATGCAGGGAGCTCCTCAGGCGGGAAAAGTCATGCAAACGCGCTCTCGCTCCGAGTTCAATGTAGCGGTGCATAAGATCGCAAAATACGCGATCTAAACACCGACATTTCACACGGGTTTGCCTGTACTTTCCCGCCATCGGAGCTTTTCGATAGCCTGATTGTGATTTGTGATAAGGATGTAGTGATTATTTGAGTATGCAGAATTCAAGTCGACGCTCGCAGAGACTTGGCGCGTGATTTTGGTCAGCTCTGCTGACATTTTCTTATCAAAATCACTGCGCATCCTCGCGGAGCGTATAACTCAGAAGGGGATTGTCTCCCCTCCTGAGAAAGTTTGTGATACCCCCACCTATAGAGGAGGGGGACATCCACTCTGAGTTATATGTATACGGGATGAAAAGGATTAGAGAGAACCTGCCAGGAAGGGATATGAATTCCTGGTGGGTTCTTCGTTTCTAAAAAAATCTCTTATTACAGATTTATGAAGTGGGTGGAATCTTTGACAAGAAAATGATATACTGTTCGGGTAGTAAATGGAAACGTGTACGGTTGGATAACCAGATGTGTGGTTGGATGACCAAAAGAAAAAACCAAGAGAACAATATTTTAGCAATATGGGAGAATGAAAAATGCAGGCAATTTTACTCGCCGGTGGTCTTGGAACGCGTCTGCGCAGTGTGGTGAGCGACAGACCCAAGCCGATGGCACTGATACAGGATAAACCATTTATGGAATATGTGGTTCATGAACTTGCAAAGCATGGAATCACGGACATCATCTTTGCAGTGGGTTACAAGGGCTCGATGGTGGAGGAGTATTTCGGGGACGGAAGCCGTTTCACCGCTCCGGATCAGACCCCGATTAAGATTCAGTATGCTTATGAGAAGGAACTTCTCGGAACAGCCGGTGCGATCAAGAATGCGGGAAAGCTCGTGACGGAAGATGCCTTCTATGTGCTGAATGCGGATACCTTCTATCAGATTGATTACAGCAGACTTGCACAGATGCAGGCGCAGAAGGATCTGGATCTGGCTCTTGTGCTCCGGGAAGTTCCGGACATTTCCCGCTACGGCGAGGCGACTCTCGATCAGGGTATGCTCACGGGATTCAATGAGAAGACGAGTGAGGCGCGCCCGGGAACGATCAACGGCGGAATTTATTATATGAAGAGAGAGCTTCTCGACGAGATTCCGGAGGGAAAAGTTTCCCTTGAAAATGAGATGATTCCGAAGTGGCTTGGCGAGAAGCGGAGACTTGGCGGATTCGTGCATGATGGCTATTTTATCGATATCGGAATTCCGGAGGCATACTATCAGTTTATGGACGATGTGAAGAAAGGGGTAATCCGATGGTAATTCGAGGAAGAGCGCCTCTGCGCGTGAGCTTTGGCGGAGGCGGTACGGATGTAGCACCATTCTGTGTGGAGCAGGGTGGAGCCATCATTGGAAGTACGATCAATAAGTATGCGTACTGTTCGATCGTGCCGAGAACAGATGATCAGATTATCGTGCATTCGCTTGATTTTGATATGACGGTCAAATACAATACGAAAGAAAACTATGTGTATGACGGCAGACTCGATCTCGTCACCGCGGCACTCAAGGCGATGGAGATCAAGCAGGGCTGTGAAGTTTATCTTCAGTGTGATGCACCGCCGGGATCGGGACTTGGAACATCCTCGACGGTGATGGTGGCACTTCTCGTTGCAATGGCGCGCTGGAAGGGAATCGAGATGGATGGATATCGTCTTGCTGACCTTGCCTATCAGGTGGAGCGTGAGGATTTGAAGATTGCCGGAGGATACCAGGACCAGTATGCAGCGGTGTTTGGCGGATTTAACTTCATTGAGTTCCACGGACGGAACAACGTGGTCGTAAATCCGCTCAGAATCAAGAAGGACATCATCCATGAGTTGCAGTACAACCTGCTTCTGTGCTACACCGGAAATATCCACGTTTCCGCAAACATCATTCAGGATCAGGTCAAGAACTACGAGAAAAAGGATGCGTTTGACGCGATGTGCGAAGTCAAGGCACTCGCTTATGCGATGAAGGATGAGCTTTTAAAAGGAAATCTGCACAGTTTCGGAAAACTTCTCGACTATGGTTGGGAGAGCAAGAAGCGCATGAGCAGTAAGATCACGAACCCGCAGATCGATGTGCTCTATGAGGAGGCAAAGAAGGCGGGCGCGCTTGGCGGAAAGCTCCTCGGAGCAGGCGGAGGCGGTTATCTTCTGATGTACTGCCCGTACAACGTCAAGCACAAGGTCGCAGAGCGCATGGAGCAGGTCGGCGGTCAGCTCGCAGACTGGAACTTTGAGCTTCGCGGTGCCCAGTCATGGATTGCAGATGAGGATCGCTGGGATTACAATGAGGTGAAGGTTCATCTGCCAAACGGGGACTACAAGTTTGAGGTGTAAGTACTCGAGAAATAAAAGAATGAGAGCACCAGAAAAAAGGAACATACTAAGAAAAACAAGAAAATCGTAACAGGTCTAATGAACATGGGAGGACAGCCAGGAGACGATGGAGAGAGTGATTTTTCTTGACCGAGATGGCACGCTGAATGAGGAAGTCAACTACCTGCACAGAAAAGAGGATCTCGTGCTTCTGCCCGGAGTCGCACAGGCACTTGGCGCGCTCAAGCGGGCAGGATACCGCCTTGTCGTGGTGACGAATCAGGCTGGTGTCGCGCGGGGATACTACGGAGAGGATGAGGTAGTCAGCCTGCACGCCTACATGAACGAACTTCTTGCACCACAGGGCGCGCAGATTGACCATTTCTTTTATTGCCCGCACCACCCGGAACATGGAATCGGTGTTTACAAGAAGACCTGTCACTGCCGGAAGCCGGAGACAGGGATGTTTGAGATGGCAGAACAGTACTACGAGATTGACAAGGAACATTCCTGGATGATCGGGGATAAGAAGATCGATGTGGAGGCCGGACGCAATTACGGCGTGCACACGATTCTGGTCGGAACCGGTTACGGTGTTGAAGAGAGAGCGAAGGCAGAAGAAAATCTGCACGAGGGAGAGAGCCTTCCGTGGGATTTCTATGCCGACACGCTTCTTGAGGCAGTAGAGGAAATCTTGAACAAGCATTGATGGTGTATAATTAATAGGTATAAATGAACAGGCATAAATTGCTAAGTATAAATTGTTAGGCATAAATAGAAAAAATAAGAACTTTTTTGAACAGCAATGATTTTGAGAAAGGAACAAAACAGGAAACATGACACAGGGATTATCAGAGAAGGAAGCGAAGATTCTTGATGAGCTGACAGAGCGCTATCCGAAGCTGGAAGCTGTGAAGACGGAGATTTTAAATGCTTATGAACGGCTCAGAGACTGCTATGAGCACGACGGCAAACTGCTGATTGCGGGAAATGGCGGGAGCTGTGCGGACTCCGAGCACATTGTCGGGGAGCTGATGAAGGGATTTGTAAAGCGCAGACCTCTGCCGGAAGAGCTTCAGCAGAAGATCTGTCAGGAAAGTCTGGAACACGGAGAGGACCTTGCGCGCTCGCTTCAGGGCGGTCTCATGGCGATTGCGCTGACCGGACATGCAGGACTCTCGACCGCATTTGCGAATGATGTCAACGGAGATATGACGTTTGCCCAGCAGGTCTGCGGGTATGGCAGAGCTGGGGATGTCTTTTTGGCAATTTCCACGTCCGGAAATTCCAAAAATATCGACTATGCGGTGACGATGGCGAAGGCAAAGGGGATTTCCGTGATCGGACTGACCGGAAAGAATGGCGGAATTCTCGGAAAACGTGCGGATGTCGCAATCATTGTGCCGGAGTCTGAGACATTTAAGATTCAGGAACTTCATCTTCCGGTTTACCACGCGCTCTGTCTGATGCTTGAGGAGCACTTTTTTAAGGAGTAATGAGAATGGATCATCACATCGATCATACATTTGCAGTCTGTGCATACAAAGATTCCCTGTATTTGGAGGAGTGCATCCGCTCGCTGAAACGCCAGTCGGAACCGTCCGAGATCATCCTGTGCACCTCGACGCCGAGTGCGTTTATCGAGGAGATCGCAAAGAAGTACGACCTTCCGCTGTTTGTGCGCGAGGGACAGAGCGACATTCAGGAGGACTGGAACTTTGCGTGTGCAAATGCGAAGACGCGCCTTGTGACGATCGCACATCAGGATGACGTCTACCACCGGGATTATGCGAAGGCGGTGAAAGATTGCTGGGAGCGTTATCCGGATGCTTCGGTGTTCACGACGGACTGTGTGATTCTGCGAAATGGAAAGACCGAACGGCCTGGGCTGATTCACTTTGTAAAGAAACTTCTGCGCCTGCCTCTGCGCCTGCGCCCGCTTGCAGATAGAACCGGAGTCAAACGGATGGCACTGATGTTTGGAAATCCGATCATCTGTCCGTCCTGCACTTATAATCTGGAGTTGCTTACAAGACCGCTCTTTGATTCCCCGTACAAGTTTGCGCTGGACTGGGATATGATGTGGAAGTTTGCGGGACAGAAGGGGCGGTTTGTCTGTGTGGAACGCCCGCTGATCGGATACCGGATTCACGATGGGGCGACGACGAAGGCGTGCATCGAGAACAACCGGCGCTCAAAGGAGGAGACAGAGATGTACCGAAAGATCTGGCCCGACTGGATTGTCCGTGTGCTGATGTTTTTCTACCGCGGGGCGTATTCTGCCTATGAGAAGTAGGCGAGAATAGAAAATATATTTAGGAGAGTTATCATTTAGGAGAGTTATCATGGAAAGAAAACATGTACAGAGAAAAGACAGGGAGGGGGAAGGACTCAAGCACAATTTTGTCAAGCGTCAGATTGAGTGGCGGTCAGAGCTTCTGATTGTGTGCCTGCTTGGGGCATTTGCCTTCTTTGTCAATCGGCATATGGAGATCGAGGGACTTTATATGGATGATCTGTATCAGTGGTACAGTTACAATTCAGAGTCCTTTCTTCAGGCGATCTTCACGTTCGGCGGAAGCAGATGCCGGTTTCTCTACAATTTGGTGGCATGGGTCGAGATGGCGATCTTTGGACCGCATGTGGGCTGGTACGTCCCGTTTAATATCCTGCTGAACACCGGTCTTGCATACACGCTTTACCGGATGGCGCGCAGTTTCAGCCGGAGCAGATATTTAGGAATTCTGTTTGCGCTGATCTTTTTGATGTCCCGCATGTCCTACTACCAGATTGGACAGGCACTTGGACTGATGGAGACGATGGCACTGTGGCTGGCGATTGCGATTCTTTATCTTCTGTATCAGGTTCTTCATGAGCATGACGGAAAGGGAGACCGCCGGATGTTTCTCGCGAGCGGACTCTACTTTGCAGTCTGCTTTGTCCATGAGAGATATATGGTGCTTCTTCCGCTGTTTTTCCTCGTTCTGTTGTTTCGCAAGGAGAAGGATGTGCGCCAGTGGATTGCACCGGCAGTCTCATTTGCAGTGGTTCAGCTGATCCGTTTCTTTGTGATCGGCACGGTTGCTCCTGCGGGAACGGGTGGAACGGATGTCGCAGATACAATGTCGGTCAGCTCTGTGATCAAGTTTGCGCTGAGTCAGATTGCCTACCTGTTCGGAATCAATGCGGGACCAGAGCATTTGAACGGTCAGAATTTCCGCGAAGCTCCGCTCTGGGTCATGATGATGATTGCAATCGCAGATCTGATGCTGATTGTGATGGTTGTTGCGCTGTTTATACGCCTGATTCAGAAAAAGGCGAAGCGCGTGGAGAGAATCCAGACGGTTGTGCTGTTTGTGATGTTCATCGGCGCGTGCATTGCCTGCTCGAGTGTGACGATCCGCGTGGAGATGAGATGGGTCTATGTCTCCTATGCGACGGCGCTTCTGTTTATGGCGTGGATTTACGGCGTGCTGACAGAGGGAATGGCGGAGAAAGGCATCTGGCTTCAGGCGTTTCCGTATCTGTCTGTGCTGACGGTCTATGTGGTGCTGATGCTTCCGGTTGAGAATTATTACCGCGGTCTGTACCCGAATTTGTATTACTGGGCGGATCAGGAGAGATACAACTCTCTTGCAGAGGAGACTTACGGCAACTATGGAGTCGGAATCTTTGGAAAAAATATCTTTGTGGTCGGCAAAAATTTTGAGATGGAAGACTTCACGGCAGAGAATTTCTTCCGCGTCTTCGATCCGCTCAAGAGAGAGGATAGCACGCGCGTCGTTCATGTGAGTGATGTGCGCCAGTTTGGTCTTGTCGATGACAACATGCTCGTGATTCAGGAAGATCCGGAGCACAATCGTTTTCAGGATGTGACGCATGTGGTCAAGACGTTCAAATGTCGTCCGATCTATGGATTTTATGATGATGGCTGGATTGATGAGAAGTCGAAGGTTCAGGTCATGGCGGGAAAGACGGGAAAGATTCATCTGAGTTTCACCTATCCGCGCGATCTGACGGATGACCAGTGGCTGACTGTCTATGTCAATGACGAGCCGGTCGATTACCTGCACTTTACGGAGACTTCGGTGGAGACGGAGATCGAGGCAGAGCCGTATGATGTTGTGACGCTTCGGTTTGAGACGAATTTCTTTGTTCCGAATGCGATGGAGCAGAGAGGAACGACAAAGCTCGCCCTGCTTTTGAAAATGACGGCAGAGTAGAGTGGAGAGTGTGGAGTACAAAACCACAGAAGAGTGCAGAACCACAGAAGAGTGCAGAACAGGATAGAGGTTGCTGTGCAGAAAGAGAAGTACAGAGAAGAGAAAGGAAATACATTTATGAAAGTGGTAATTCTTGCAGGAGGTCTTGGAACAAGAATCAGTGAAGAGAGCCATCTGAAGCCGAAGCCGATGATTGAGATCGGGGGCAGACCGATTCTCTGGCATATCATGAAATATTACTCGGAATTTGGCTTCCATGATTTCGTGATCTGTCTGGGATATAAGCAGTATGTGGTGAAGGAGTTCTTTGCGGATTACTTCCTTCACACCTCAGATGTGACCTTTGATCTTGCAAACAACAAGATGGAGGTACACAACAACTATGCAGAGCCGTGGAAGGTGACGCTCGTGGACACGGGTCTTCACACGATGACAGGTGGTCGTGTCAAACGGATTCAGCCGTACATCGGCGATGAGCCGTTCATGCTGACCTACGGCGATGGAGTCTGCAACGTTGATCTTGAGGCACTTGTGAAGTTTCACAAGAGTCACGGACGCATTGCGACGATCACGACGGTAAACATCGGTCAGCAGAAGGGCGTTCTCGACATCGGACCGGACAACGTGATCCGTTCATTCCGCGAGAAATCGGATTCAGACGGAGCAGTCATCAACGGTGGATTTATGGTGATGAATCCGCAGGTATTTGATTACCTGAAGGATGACCAGACGGTATTTGAGCAGGAGCCGATGCAGAGACTCGCAAGTGAGGGGGAGCTGATGTCGTTCTATCATGATGGATTCTGGCAGTGCATGGATACACAGAGAGAGATGAAAAAGTTGGAGGAGCTGTGGCAGTCGAAGCAGGCTCCGTGGAAAATCTGGAAAGATTAGTTAAGATTGGATATTAGATAAGAAAGGTGGAGAGGTGGTTGAAGATAAGCAGATACAATCTGGAAGCATGTGAAAAATTTTATAGAGGAAGACGGATTCTTGTGACCGGTCATACCGGATTTAAGGGTTCGTGGCTTTGCCGGATTCTGACACTGGCAGGGGCAGAGGTGACCGGATTTTCTCTTCAGCCACCGACAGAGCCTTCGATGTTTCAGATTCTCGGGCTTGAAGACACGATGGACTCGGTGATCGGAGATATCCGCGATTTCAGCGCCATGAAGAAGGTGTTTGATCGTGTACAGCCGGAGCTTGTGATTCATCTGGCTGCTCAGCCGATCGTGAGAGATTCCTATCGAGATCCGGTTTACACCTACGAGACGAATGTGATGGGAACCGTTCATCTGCTTGAGTGTGCGCGCCAGACTCCGTCGGTGAAGTCCCTTTTAAATGTGACGACCGATAAGGTGTATGAAAATCGCGAGTGGGAATATGGCTACCGTGAGTGCGATCCGCTCGACGGCTACGATCCGTACTCAAACAGCAAGTCCTGCTCGGAGCTGGTGACACACAGCTACCAGAAATCGTTCTTTCAGGATGGACGGTGCGCGATCTCGACGGCTCGCGCCGGAAATGTGATCGGTGGCGGAGATTTTGCGAACGATCGAATCATTCCGGACTGCGTGCGCGCAATGGCAGTCGGCAAGACGATCGGCGTGAGAAATCCTTATTCCACGCGCCCGTATCAGCATGTGTTGGAACCGTTGTTTGCCTATCTTGAGATCCTTGAGAGACAGTATGAGGACGGAACGTATGCGGGATATTACAACGTTGGACCGGATGAGTGCGACTGCGTGACGACAGGAGAGCTTGTGACGCTGTTCTGCGATGCCTGGGGCGAGCAGGCGGACTGGGAAAACCAGCATGACGGAGGCCCTCACGAGGCGAACTTCCTGAAGCTCGACTGTTCTCACATCAAGCATGTCTTTGGATGGCAACCGAGATGGCACATCGCGGAGGCGCTTGAGAAGACGGTGGAGTGGTCGAAAGCCTACCTTGATGGGGAGGATATGCTCGAGGTTACCGATCGCCAGATTCGGGAGTTCTAGGGTCGTTGTTTGAGAAAATGAAAAGTTTGTGCGAAGCATGAATAAACGGTAAAAGTTTGAGAAAACGTGAAAAAATGAAGCGGTGAGAGAAAGGATGGATTGCGAGATGGATAAGAAACAGGAAGAGGCACGTCAGCAGATTCTGGATCTGGTGGCAGACTACTGTGAGAATTACCACATCAAAAATAAAAAAGAGTTTGAGCCGGGAGATCGAATTCCGTATGCATCGAGAGTCTATGATGCAAATGAGATGGTCAACCTTGTGGACAGTGCGCTGGAATTCTGGCTGACGTCAGGACGATACACTGATGAGTTCGAGGCAAAGCTGGCAAAGTATCTCGGAGTCAGATACTGCTCGCTTGTCAATTCCGGTTCTTCTGCGAACCTGAATGCATTTATGGCGCTGACCTCTCCGCTTCTCGGAGATCGTCAGGTAAAACGCGGGGATGAGATCATCACGGTTGCAGCAGGTTTCCCGACGACGGTGACACCGATGATTCAGTACGGCGCTGTTCCGGTCTTTGTCGACGTGACGATTCCGCAGTACAACATCGATGTGACTCAGCTTGAGTCTGCTTACTCGGAGAAGACGAAGGCAGTGATGATTGCGCACACGCTCGGCAATCCGTTCGATCTCGGTGCAGTAAAAGCCTTCTGTGATCGCCATAACCTGTGGCTGATCGAGGACAACTGTGATGCACTCGGAAGCCGGTATGAGATTGATGGAGAGGAGCGTTTCACCGGAACGATCGGAGACATCGGAACTTCGAGCTTCTATCCGCCTCACCACATGACGATGGGAGAAGGTGGCGCTGTCTACACGGACAATCCGCTGTTAAACAAGATCATCCGCTCGTTCCGCGACTGGGGTCGTGACTGTGTCTGCCCGTCCGGACGCGACAATCTTTGCGGTCACCGTTTCGACCGTCAGTACGGAGAGCTTCCGCTCGGCTATGATCACAAATATGTGTACTCCCATTTTGGATATAATTTAAAGGCAACAGATCTTCAGGCATCGATCGGCTGTGCACAGCTCGACAAGTTCCCGGGATTTGTGGAGCGCCGTAGACACAATTTCGACCGTTTGAAGACGGCACTTGCCGGAACCGAGGACAGACTGATTCTGCCGGAAGCATGTCCGGGATCACGCCCGAGCTGGTTTGGTTTCCTGATCACCTGCAAGGAAGGCGTTGATCGAAATGCGCTTGTTCAGTATGTGGAGAAGAAGGGTGTTCAGACCCGTATGCTGTTTGCAGGAAACTTAATCAAGCATCCGTGCTTTGACCAGATGCGCGAGAGTGGAACCGGATATCGTGTTGTCGGAGATCTGGCTGTGACTGACCGAATCATGAGAGACACGTTCTGGATTGGCGTTTATCCGGGAATGACGGATGAGATGATCGACTACATGGCAGAGACGATCAAGGAGGCACTGGACGCACAGAAGTAGAGAAGGGAGCGGAGGGATACGATATGGAATATGATCTGACCAGAGTGCATGAGACAAATCTGAAAATTCTCAAGGAGATCGACCGGATTTGCCGAAAATATAAGATTCGATACATGCTGGATGCGGGCACGCTTCTCGGAGCCGTTCGCCACAAGGGATTTATCCCGTGGGATGACGATGCCGATGTGGCATTTACGAGAAACAACTATGAGGCATTCATGAAAGTAGTTCGCCGGGAACTTCCCGACACGATGGAGCTGGTGATGCCGTGGAGCTACCGGGACGGAAAGGCATTTTATGATTTCACGGCGCGAATTATCTACAAGAACAGCCGTACCCATGAGGAGTCCGAGGAGATGGCGTTCTATGGCGGAAAGCTCAACCATCTCTGGGTGGATCTGTTCACGATCGACACGCTCCCGGCAAACAAGCTGGATGCGACGGCGACGCTTCTGATGCACAAGATCATTTACGGAATGGCGATGGGTCATCGCTATCACCTTGATTTCAGCAAGTACAGCCTGTTCCACAAGCTCGCAGTCGGAGGAATGTCGACAGTCGGCAAGTTCGTTCCGCTCTCTGTGCTCTTCCGTTTGCAGAGAATGGTGGCACTCCGGGATCACAAAAAGAAGAGTCCAAAACTTTATTACAGCAATTATCAGCCGGATTACCTCTATGTGACACTTCAGAAGGAATGGTGTGAGGACATCGTGGACCTGGAATTCTGCGACACGAAGCTGATGGCATCCTCCCACTGGGATGAGGTGCTGACGTGGATTTATGGGGATTACATGAAACTTCCGCCGGAGGACAAGCGGGTTCCAAGCCATTCCACGATTGAGATTCAGGTGTTTGATGAGGAAGTTTGATTGAAAAAGTCAGATCGATAACAGGAAGTTTGATACGGATTTTGACGGGAAAGTCGAACAAAAAATCAGACGGAAAAGTCAGACAGAAGAGTTAGATGGAAAACTCAGACAAAAAACTTGGACAGGAAACTTAGACAGGAAACTCTGAGACGAGGGAAATGACATGAAGAAAGTATTGTCCGTCGTGGTGTCTGTATACAATGAGGAGCAGGCACTTCCGATGTTCTACGAGACAACAAAGCCGATTTTGGAGAGTCTTGACTGGGATTACGAGCTTGTGTTTGTCAATGACGGAAGTAAAGATCGAAGTGCAGAGATTTTGCGGGATCTCGCACAGAAAAATCAAAAGGTAAAGGTGATTTATTTTTCCAGAAACTTTGGGCATGAGTCTGCGATGATTGCGGGGATCGATTATGCGTCCGGCGATGCGATTGTGTGCATGGACGCGGATCTTCAGCATCCGCCCCAGTGTCTTCCGGCAATCATTGAAAAGCTGGAGGAGGGCTGTGGGGTCATCAGCATGGTCAGGACGAAAAACCGCTCGGCGGGACTGATTAAAAATATTACCTCCGCAGGCTTCTATGCGCTGATCAATGCGCTTTCCGATGTGAAATTCGAGCCGAATGCCTCCGACTTTTTTGCCGTCTCAAGACAGGCGGGGGATGTGCTTCGGAAAAATTACCGCGAGAGGGTGCGTTTCCTGCGCGGATATGTGCAGAGCATCGGATTTAAGCAGGGAATCATCGAGTACGAGGCGCAGGACCGCGTGGCGGGTCACAGCAAATACAGTCTCAGAAAACTGTTTGCATTTTCGATGAACACGATCATGTGCTTTTCCAATCTGCCCTTGAAGCTTGGCATGTATGCGGGTGTCGGAGCAGTGTGCTTCGGACTTGCGGTGATGATCTATACGCTGTGCACAAGGCAGGGAGCACCGAGCGGATATGCGACGATTGTGATTTTAAACTGCTTTATGTTTGCAGTCCTCTTTGTGATTGTCGGGATCATCGGGGAGTACATGGCGATTCTGTTCAGTGAACTCAAGGACAGACCGATCTATATTGTGGAGAAGACGGATAATCTGAAGAATCCGGGAGAGATGGATTTATAAGAGGTGGATACGTGAAATTGTGAAATATGGATGCATGAGATCATGAAATCTGGATTAAAAAGATTTAGATTTTGGAAAGTAATTTGAGTAAACAATCCGGATGAAACCTGAAAATTGGAATTAGAAGAAGTTGGGACTGGTTCTTGCAAATCGTGACAGATGGCAAGAACCAGTCTTTTTTTGTATGAGGTATGATAAGAAATTGCGTTCTTTTGCATGGATGATTGTGGGCGATTCGTGCCTAGTTTTTCTGCGTTCTATGTTTTGGATTTTTGTTATCCTTGGACTGTTCGGCTTCGCTCTCTTTCAGGTAGTCATTTGCATCCTTGAAAAAGCTCGCGAGAATCATCAGGATGATGATGCCGACCGGAAACGCTGCAATGATTGAGACTGTCTGAAGATTTGCCATCGAGTTCTCGGAGAAGAGCAGGGCAACCGGAAGCAGAATCAGGAAAATCGCCCAGAACAGGCGGACACGGCGGTCAGGTTCCTGATCGTGGTCGAGTTTTTTGTAGGTGTAGGACGAAGCAACCATCGTGATTGAGTCAAAGGTGGTCGAGTAAAACGTCACCATGCAGAGGACGAGCAGAATCAGGACAAATTTTGATGCGGGAAGCTGACCGAGCAGGGAGACAATCGCCTGGTAGAGGTTGCCATCGGTGGCATAGGTGGTCAGCACATCGATTTTTCCGTGCATCTGGAGTCCGAGTCCGTAGTTTCCAAGAATAATGAAGGAGGTAAAAGTGCCGGAAAGTCCATAGAGGTAACCGCCGAGAATTGTCTGGCGGATTGTTCTTCCCTTGCTGATTGTGCCGATGAAAAACGGTACGGCGACACACCACACCATCCAGTAAGCCCAGTAGAAGATCGTCCAGGTCTGCGGGAATGAGGAGGTTCTCATCGAATCCGTCCACGTTGCAAGTCCGATAAAGTTCTGTGCGAGGTTGCCGAGGGCTGTGATCCCTGCCTCCACGATGAAACGGGTCTCACCGCCAAAAAAGAAGACGTAGGCGAGAAGTCCGAAAAACAGGTAGGTACAGCAGGAAGCGGAGAGTTGTACGCCCTTCATGCCAAAGAAGACTGCAAAGGTGTAGATCGCGCAGACAACAATCAGGATCAGGATTGTCAGACCTGTGGTCTGCGGGATTCCGGTCACGCGGCTGATTGCAAGGGAGAGCAGAGGGGTCGCAAGAGAGAACGTCGTTGCCGTTCCGGCGAGAAGCGCGAAGACAGCGACGAGATCGATGAGGCGACCAGCCCAGCCATCCACGCGGTCCCCGAGGAGCGGTCGACAGGATTCCGAATATTTCTGCTTTTCCCGGTTGCGGACATGGAGCATGAATCCGAAAGCGACGGAGAGAACCACATAGAATCCCCATGGGATCGGACCCCAGTGAAACAGCGGATAGGTGGAAGCCCAGTCCTGAATCGCCCCCATCTCTGCGATATGCGGATCAGAGGCGTAGAGCATCCATTCACAGCAGGAGTAGAACAGAATGTCGGCAGCGAGTCCGGCCGTGAACATCATCGCGCCCCATTGAAAGCCAGAGTACTGCGGTTTTTCGAGGTTTCCGAGTCGGATCTGTCCAAAACGGGAAAATGCCAGATACAGGGAGCACAGGAAGACGCCGAGACCGATCAGCAGGTAATAACTTCCCATCTCATCGCCGAGAAAACTGCGGATCGAGGAGAGAACCTGCGAGGAACGCTCCGGACTGACGACGAACCAGATGCACAGAGCGGTGATACACAAAAATGCGAACACGGTATCAAAGAGATCAAGCTGTGCAAACAGAGGTTTCCTAGAATGTTTTTGATCCATGATAAAATGATCCTCCTTTGGGATGATTCTATGAGCTTTTGAAAAAGTTCTGGGTAACATGTTCAAAAATTACAAAATAAAAATCTTATTGAACATCTTACCACCGGGAGCATCAAAATGCAAGCAGAAAAATTCTTTCGGAATTCTAAAGATTTATTCAATTTTATGAAGATTCGGTGGACAGGGTTTTAGGAAGGTGCGAACTCTGATAAAATATAATAGAGGAGTTATATGATTATATAGAGATATAAAGGATAAAAGAAACAGATTGCAAATTTATTTGAGACAAAAAAGTAAAAGTAGGTTCACAAATTAAGTGGGTTAAAAAATTCTGTGGAGTTCAGGAGAGAGTCGAAGATGGAACAGGGAGTGCGTGATAGGGAAATGAGAAGAACGAGAATGAGTCAGCGGGGAAAGAGCAGAAAGAGAAAAAGAAAAAATGGGAGAAATCCAATTCCGTTTCTTGTCGCTCTGCTTGCAGTGGGAGTGATTGGAATCGCGGGTCATCACCTGGTCAGTGAAGGGATGGAGGCATCGAGGCAGTCCGGACAGGTTCAGGGACAGGAGAACGGACAGAATGAAGCAAATGGAGCAGACGAAGTAAATGGAACCAATGGGGAAATCGCGGGAAATTTTGGAACAGAGACAGGGTCAGGAACAGGAACGAAGAACGGAAATTCTGATGTGACAGAAAATCTGAATGTGAGTGATGCGAGCACTCAGGACACTCAGAGTGTGTCAAATGATCAGGCAGAGCTGATCACAGAGGGAGAAAAGCCTGAGTCGGAGCGGGATACGACACCGCTTCTCGGTGGAGCGGAGCTTCGGATGTTGCAGTCCCAGACAAAGGGACAGATGATGTCGTTTCTGTTGAAAACAAAGTCGGGAAAGCTGATTGTTGTGGATGGCGGAAGATGGGATGACGGAGACTACCTAATGGAGCAGATTCGGAAAGAGGGTGGTCATGTGAGTGCGTGGTTTCTGACGCATGCCCACACGGATCATGTGGGAGCATTGCTCAAACTTCTGACAAATGAGGCAGATGGGGAAGATACCGGAATCACGATCGATCACATTTACTATAATTTTGCGAGCGTGGAGTGGTATCAAAAGCATGAGCTCGGGGATCTCGGAACGGCAATGAGTATTCTTCAGCAGTTGTCTGCACTTCCGGCGGGAGTTTGTCAGACCGTGAAGCGCGGAGATGAGATTGAGGTCGATGATGTGATGATTCAGGTGATGAATGATCGCTATGAGCCGGAGGAAGTCGGGGAGAGAGACGGAAACGATGCTTCGGTCGCGTATCGGATGGTGGTAAATGGAAAATCGATCCTCTTCCTCGGAGATCTCCAGAAGAAAGGCGGAGCGCATCTGCTTGAACAGGCCGGCGGTGGTCTGAAATCCGATATGGTTCAGATGGCACATCATGGTCAGAATGGTGTGGAAGAAAATGTCTATGAGGCGATTCAGCCTTCGATCTGTCTGTGGCCAACTCCTCAATGGCTCTGGGACAATGAGGGCGGAAGCTATACGACACCCGAGACAAAAGCGTGGGTCAAGAAGTTGAATGTGAGTAGGAATTACTGCACAAAAGATGGGGATCAGGTGATTCGATGATTTGAAATAAGAAAAACTGAAATATTTAGATCCGGCAAAGCATGATCTCTCGAAGGAAACGAGGAGTGAGATGGTTTGCCGGATGTTTTTTAGCCAAATTTTTAAGTCCTATTTTAAGTTGGGTTTTTCTCTTACTCAGTCTTCGACGTGGAGACCGCTGTGATAGGAGTAGCTTCCAAGCTCGTCAAGCAGACGGGAGAGTTCCTGTTTGGAAATCTCCTCATTTCCGACAACAGCAGAATTGATGATCGCAAACACGGAGCTACACTTGGCGAGTGACTGACGGAACAGATCCGGGAAGGATGCTCGGGATGCGAGACGACGATCCCATGGGTTGCACCAGATCTCATGGTCAAGGTTCAGACACTTGCGCGGATTTTTGACTTCGTCGGTGACGAGTTTCTGTGAGGCGATCGGACTCCGGCGAAGCAGGCGTTCAATAAAAGCGATTTTGTTTCGCTTGGAGCTGTTGGGATCTGCGAGTGTTCGGCATCCAAAACGAATCGCAAGGATCGAGCGGTAGACCATCGCAGGGGTCACCTGAAAGTTGTTGCTGTAAGTGATTGGATAGTATGCCTCATTGATACATTCGGACAGGAAACGGGAGATAAACTGCATCTCCATTCCATTTAAGCAGATCGAAGCTGCCTGGTTAAACTGGGACGGCTTTTTCTTTTTGTATTTCATGAGCAGAAGCGCGTCAATGTCATTCTCAAGAGCTGCATGAAGACCGTGCGTGTGACTGCTCGGATGCTTGGCATCGTAACCGATTCTTCCATAGACATAGGGATGGCAGATGGAGTCTCCGATGTAATGGCAGAGGTATCCGCAGAAATATGCCAGTCCCTCCTCGCGTTGCTGACGGGAAGAAATCTTTGCGAGGTGCTTTAAATAACAGGAAAAGAAATCCTGAATGTGATGTTCGTGCATGTAGGAACCGACATTTCGATAGTCGCGGTGACGCAGAATCGGAATGTTGTAGAAGAAGATATCCGGTCCCTGAAGACCGAGCTGGTAGAGCCAGCGGTATTTCGCAATGATGTATTTCAACTGGTTGTTGGGGAGGTCGTTGTACGCCTTCATTCCCAAAATATAGTGAGTAGTAAATCCAGGCATGAAAATCCTTCTTTCTCTCAAAAAGTCTGATAAAACGCTGTAAAAATTTATCTGTAAAAACATGTCAGTGACGCTGTGAAAACGTGTTTGATCTGTCTTTATCATAGCATATTTCAGGGGGAAATACGAGAGGAATCCATTACCGTATTCTGGTAAATTCCTGTATATAGCAGGTTGAATTTCGCATATAAATCGCATAGGAATGTAGAAGAAAAACAGAGAAAAAAAGTTACTGTACATGGGTGGAAATTTTCTGAACGGAAAAATCCGTATGATACAGGAACAAATAAAATCTGAGGTGGGCGGGGACGAGAACTATGCGGGTGATACAGGAGTTGCATTTGATTTTGTGGGGACCGTGGACACTGGTCTTGTTTTTGAGCACCGGAATCTGGTTTTTTATCCGTTCCGGGGGCTTTCCGATTGTTCGGTTTGGGTATTGGTGGGACTGTACGATAGGAAGTATGTTGAGAATGACAAGGGAAAATGAGAAAAGCGGGAATGCGAGGAGAGAAGGGGAAACGAGGAAAGGAGACGAGGGAAAGAGAGAGGAAAGCGGGGAAAACAGGGAGGAGGAGCACATTACGGTGTTTCAGTCGGCATGTACAGCGCTTGCGGCGACGATCGGCACGGGAAATATCGTCGGTGTTGCGACTGCGCTGACGGCAGGCGGAGCCGGAGCACTGTTCTGGATGTGGGTCTGTGCGTTGCTTGGGATGGCAACTGCGTATGCAGAGACAAGTCTGGGACAGAAGTTTCGCTTTCGCAGGGAGGATGGGACTTGGATCTGTGGTCCGATGATCTATATGGAGAGGGGGCTTGGAGCTCCTCTTTTGGGAATTTTTTATGCGGGTTCTGCGTGTCTGGCATCCCTTGGAATGGGGAGCATGGTGCAGGCAAACTCGATTCAGGAGACTTTAGAATATGGATTTGGAGTTCCGCCGATTTTGGGCGCAGGGGTGATTTCTGTCTGCTGTGGGCTTGTGATTTTCGGGGGAGCAAAGCGGATCGCAAAGGTTTCTGAGCGGTTGATGCCAACAATGGCAGGAATCTATCTGTTGTGTTCGATCCTTGTGATTGTGCAGTGTTTGCCGGTTCTTCCGGGAGTGATTGGAGAGATTTTTTGCGATGCCTTTTCTTTTCGGTCAGTCGGTGGCGGAATTACCGGAATCTTGTTTTCCAAGAGTGTGCGCTACGGGATGGCGCGGGGCGTGTTTTCCAATGAAGCCGGGCTTGGAAGTCTGGCAGTGCTTCACGGGGCAACGGAGAGGACGACACCGGAGGAGCAGGGTATGTGGGCGATGTTTGAGGTGTTTTTTGACACGGTGATTGTCTGTACATTGACCGGCGTTGTGATTCTCTGCGTGCAGAGGCAGGCGGGGGAAAGTGCAGTCGGAGTCGGGGATGGAGCGGTGCTTGCGTCGTGGTGTTTTGGACAGAAACTCGGAATGGCTGGCGAGTGGATGATGGCAGTCGCGATGATTGTGTTTGCATTTGCGACAATTATTGCGTGGTATTACATGGGAGAGCAAAATGTGCAGTATTTGCGGATGCGTTTGGGTGGGATGATGGAAGGTGGATCAAAAAACAGGGAGAGAACAACACAAAACGGAAAACGGGAGAATCGAGAAAAAGCAGATGGAAATCTGTATCGGATTCTCTATCTGGGGAGTGTGTGCGCGGGAGCACTGTGTCGACTCGACTTAATCTGGGCACTGGCGGATCTTTGTAATGCTCTGATGGCGTATCCGAATCTTTTGTCGTTGTGGATGCTCTCGGGAAATGTTGTTTTTCCGAAAAAAAATGAAACTAAAATAAGATAAATGGATGAAACGATGAATCGAGAAAACCTAAAAAGGAAAGGTACAGGAAAAACGGAAATAGTAAACTAAAAATAAGAAAAAGTAGTATAAAAGGATAAAATAGAATAAACAACGAGAAAGGATCTCTCCGCAGCTGAGAGATCCTTTCCACGTATGTTTTGAAGAGGTAAAAAGGGAGGAGAGCTGATTATTCACGTTCGTATCAGCTCAAAAGTATTATGAAAAAAATCTTTTTGGCACTTCATAAACAACTTGTTTTGTTGTTTATGGTTATAGTATATGGGGAAATCGTGAAGAAATCGTGTTGATTATGTAAAAGGTTTTTGAATGATTTATGAATGAAATATGAACAACAGAGCAAAATCCGTTGCCGGTTGCGCAACGCGTGAACAGTAATGAATATGTGTTACACGAATCGGAAAGTTGTGGGATAAGATATACTTTTCACAGAAAATGTGATAGGATGAGGGACAGGCTTGGTTTATACGATTTTTAAATTAAAAAAATGAGTGAGAACTTGACCGAATCCAAGGGTGATAAGAGAAAGATAAGAGAAATAAGAAAGATAAGAGAAAATAAAAAGCGATAGAAAAAAGAGAAACAGGAGGGAACTATGCATTTGAGGCAGGCAAGACAGATGATGACGATTGCGATGGCGGTGCTTGTGCTGGCATCTCCGCTTCTGCTCAAAAAGAGTGATGAGAAATTTGCGCTTGATGGGGTGGAGAATACGGCTCAGTTTCCGAAGCTCTCTGCCGAAAAACTGGTGGATGGAAGCGCCCAGTCGGAATTTGAGACTTATGTGCAACAGCATCTTCCGGGAAAGCCATTCATGGTCAGACTGCGCAATGAGATTACATTTTCCGCGCTTCACACGGTGTCGAACATCAATTACAGCATGAACAGGGATCGAAATCTGTTCAGCTGGGAGAATGTGAGCTATTATCTTCAGTATTTTGCACCGATCAGTGAGGATGGAATGCAGGAACTGATCGGGAAACTCGAGCGTCTTGAGGAATTGTTTGAGGCGCATGGAAAGCAGATGTATATTTTTATCACGCCGAACAAGGTGCGCTATATGGCGGACGAGCTTCCGTGGGTGGACACGGCGATGGCACCCAAGGAGCAGGAAGCAGGAAACTACGAGAAGTTGACTGCGGGACTTGCGAGGAGTCATTTGAAATGGTTTGACAGCATCGCCTATATCAATGAACACAGACAGGAATTTGACAGCAGAGTTCCACTGTTCTACCGGACGGGTCTTCACTGGTCGGTCTACATCGGAAATGTCGTTGGAAATGCGTTTGGTGAGTATTTGGAGGCGGAGAGTGGGTATCAGCTTCCGAAAATGATGGTGTCGGCACAGCCGTGTGAGGAACCGGTTTATCCGGATGCGGACTCGTTTGAGGTGTTTAACACACTCGAGAAACCGTATGATTCCTACTACGAGCCGGTAATCGAGATGAGTGATTCGACGACATCTGCGCCTGGCTTTCTCTGTCGGGGCGGAAGTTTTATGGGACAGAGCTTGTCGGTCTTGATCCGCAATCACTACTTTGGGAAAAATGTCTCGATGGAAAATCGGCAGATCTTCACGGATGAATTTGAGAACGTCGTTCCGTTCACGGATTATGAGGCTGTGGATATGAGAGAGTATCTCAGGGACATTGATCTTGTTGTTCTTGAGGTGAACGAGACGGCAGTGTCCGATATGAGTTTTGGCTTTATTGACTATGTATTGGAACACCCGGAGATTCTTGAGAGTGAGGAGGCTGGCGAGTAAATGGTATTTTCATCACCGGTATTTTTATTTTTGTTTCTGCCGATGACGCTTCTTTGCTATGCGCTTGCGTCGCTTCGGCGCGATGTTCGCCTGAAAAATGCAGTTTTGTTAGTTGCTTCGATTGTCTTTTATGGCTACGGCGGATTTGGGTATCTCGGGCTGTTTTTCGTCTCGATTTTTGTGAACTGGAAAATCGGATTGATTTTGAGTGAGAGCGAAGCCGGAAAACGTCGCGTGGTATTCTGGGCGGGAATCGCCTGGAATCTCGGAATCCTGATCGTTTTTAAATATCTGAATCTTCTCGGGGAGACGTTTGCTTCTCTCGGAGGCTTTCTGTTGAGAAAAGAGATCGAAAGCCCGATTCCCCAGATTGTTCTGCCGATCGGAATCTCGTTTTTCACGTTTCAGATCATGTCCTATCTGATTGATGTGTACTGGAACCGTGTCCCCTGCCAGAAGAGTCTCTCGCGACTGGCGCTCTATATCATGCTGTTTCCTCAGCTGATTGCGGGACCGATTGTTCGCTACATCGATGTGGAGACGGAGATCGGGGAGCGGGAGAGCCATCTTGACGATGTCTATGAGGGTGTTTTCCGTTTTATGTGCGGATTTGCGAAAAAGATTTTGCTTGCAAATGCGATGGGAAAGGGAGCAGATCTCGCCTTTGGTCAGAGACCGGGAATGGGAATGATCTATGCGTGGACCGGGATTCTCTGTTACAGCCTCCAGATCTATCTCGATTTCTGGGCGTATTCCGATATGGCGATCGGACTTGGACGAATCTTTGGATTTCATTTTCCGGAAAATTTCAATCATCCGTATCTCTCAAAGAGCGTTGCCGAGTTCTGGAGAAGATGGCACATCTCACTCTCGAGCTGGTTTCGGGATTATGTATACATTCCGCTCGGGGGAAGTCGGTGCAGTACGGCGAAAAACTGTCGCAACTATCTGATTGTGTTTGCGCTGACCGGAATCTGGCACGGGGCAAGCTGGAATTTTCTGTTCTGGGGGCTTTATTTTGCCTGCTTTCTGATTGTGGAACGTCTTGGATTTCGCAAAATTCTTGAGCGACTGCCCGGAATTTTGCGCCGTCTCTATACGCTGATCGTTGTCGGAGTCGGTTGGGTGTTTTTCCGCGCGGAGACGTGTTCTCAGGCAATCGGATTTCTGAGAGAGATGTGTTCGATGAAATGGATGGGAAGTCTCGACCGCGAACTGGCAGAGCTGATGGCAGGTCCGAAATTTATCCTGCTGTTTGTGATCTCGATTCTTTGCTGTACGCCGTTTTTCTCAGGTCTGCGCTCATGGCTGGAGCGTCACCATCTCGGAATGGTTGCAGATCTTGGGATCGTCGTGGTGTTCTTCCTTTCAGTCTGTGAGATGATGGCGAGTGGGTATAATCCGTTCATCTATTTCCGCTTCTGATAATTTTGATAAATAAATTTTATTCTTCTTGGTTTAAATGAATTTTAGTGTTTATAATAAATTTTATTCTTTTTAGTATTGTTGCAGGAAGAGATTTTGTGTGGAAAGATTGCGGGAAATCACTTGTTTTACATAGTGGGGAAGAAAAGGGATAGAGATTGGTATGGAAAACGTTACTTATCTTGTTCAGTGTGCAGACGGGAGTCTGTACTGTGGCTGGACGAATGATTTGGAGAAACGAGTGAAAGCGCACAATGCGGGACATGGTGCGAAGTACACGAGAAGTCGGAGACCGGTGAATCTTGTCTATTATGAGACGTTTGCGACGAAGCAGGAGGCGATGAGACGGGAGTGGGAGATCAAGCAACTCAGCAGGGCAGAAAAACTGGACTTGATTAATGAAAATAAAAAATATGCTCAGCCACTGGTCGATTCGTCTGAACAAGCGTCGACTTGAATTCATCAGGATCGGTGAGGGCTGAGCAGTATCTGTGATTTTGATGGGAAAATGTCATCAGAGCTGACGAAAATCACGCGCCAAGTTTCCGCGAACGTCGACTTGAGTGCATGAACGGCATTCAACTCAGGTCATGCAACAAATGCATACATCATGATATAATGACAGAGACTTCCACCCATCACAAAGAGATGAAAGATCTCGTGGGAACCGAAGTTCTTGTGGCGGGAGTTGAAGAGCGGAAGTTTCAGTGCATAGATTACACCGCCAACTGTGTAAATGATTCCGCCTGCGAGCAACCAGCCAAAGGCTTCTGCCGGGAGGGCAGAGACAATCTTGCCGAAAGCAAAGATGCAGACCCAGCCCATCGCAATGTAGATGATCGAGGAGAACCATTTCGGGCAGGTGATCCAGAGTGCATTGATCACAATTCCGACAATCGCGATTGTCCAGACAGCACCGAGCAGTGTCCAGCCGGTGTGATCTCCGAGAACAAGGAGGCAGACCGGGGTGTAAGTGCCGGCAATCAGGATGAAGATCATCATATGGTCAACTTTGCGAAGCATCTGGTTGACTTTCGGAGAAATGTCAAGTGTGTGATAGATGGTGCTTGCCGCATACAGCAGAATCATACTTGTGATGAAAATGGTCAGCGCGAGCACATGGATGTGGCCCGGAGTATGAGCAGCTTTGATGATGAGCGGTATGGATGCAAAAAGTGCAAGGATCATCGCGATGAAATGAGTCAGGGCACTGCCCGGGTCTTTGATTTTCTGTAACATAAAAATCCCTCCAGTCTGATGCGGTACTCCAAAAAGAAAGGGTACCAAATAAAACAAAAATTAAAACTAAAACATAGTGAAGCGCAGTGAAACAAAGCGGTAAAACATATTGAAAAAAGCAGTAATAAGTAATAAATAAAATGATACAACTTCAAAAACTTTATGATGTAGTATTAAAAACTATATGCAAATGTTTTCTATACTATACCACTTGAGCGAAAAAAATACAAGAGGGAGATTCATGTGGGTGGAAATTTCTACCCATGTACAGGATCAAAAAACGTAGAAACTGTGATGGCAAAAGAAAAATAAAAGAGAATTTGGAGGAACGAGTACATGTTACAGGTGATTTTTGAGGATGAACATCTTCTTGTTGTCTGGAAGCCTGTCGGGATCGAGTCTCAGTCGAGTCGCGGGTTTGGTGCAGATATGGTGAGTGAGGTGCGCAAGCATATTTTTAAAACATCGAAGAAACAGGGCGAGCCGTATGTGGGCGTGATTCATCGGCTGGACAAACCGGTCAGCGGAGTGATGGTCTATGCGAAAGACAAAAAGACGGCAGGTGCACTGAGTCTTCAAGTCACGGAGAGAAAAATGCAGAAGAAGTATCTGGCAGTTCTCTGCGGAAGACCGGAATCCATTGAGGAGATGTTTGTGGATTATCTGAAGAAGGATGAGGCAGGAAATGTTTCCGGAATCGTGGAGAAAGGGACGGAGGGAGCAAAGCGCGCGGAGCTGATTTGTCGTGTTGTCGGATTTCGGACCGATCCGCAGTGGGGGGAACTGACGCTTGCGGAGATTGAACTCAAGACCGGACGCCACCACCAGATTCGCGTTCAGATGGCGGGGCGTGGACTTCCACTCTGGGGCGATGGAAAGTACAATCCGATGTTTGGAGGCTCTGCGATGCAGATGCAGGGAAGTACGCAGGAAAGTATGCAGGGAAGTGCCTGTGCCCTGGCACAGAATGGGAAGAACGAGGAAATAAAGAACGAGAAAATAAATAGGAAGAGAGGTGCACAGCCTCAGATTGCACTCTCCTCATTTTCACTGAGCTTTATTCATCCGGCACTTGGGCGCAGAGTTTCTTTTGAGCGTCTGCCATCTGCCGAAATTTTCCGAAATTTTGAAAAACCGGAAAGCTGAGTCATGCATATTTTGGTTTGCTGTGGACACACTAGGAATGTACAAAGGAAGTACAAATCAGAAGCAGGTGAGTCCATGGGTAAACCAGAAAAGAAACTGAAGAAGATATTACGCATTCTGGGAATCACGGGTGCAGTATACGGAGTATTCCGCTTTCTGCTGCCCCTTGTGGTTCCCTTTCTGTTTGCCGTGATGTTTGCGGTGTGGCTTTGTCCGTTTGCACAAAAGATTTCCCGACATTTGAGGTGGAAAGTTCCCGGGATCAAGGGGGAGCTGATTGTTCCGGAGGGCGCAGTTGCAGTGTTCGAGTTGTTGCTCCTCTTTGCGATTTTAATGGGAATTGCCGGTCTTGGGGGAAGAAAACTTTTTCAGGAGATGGTTCGTCTGTCGGAACGCCTCCCGATTTGGGTTCAGGAGATGGATCGCGGGTTGACAAAACTCTGTCGTCTGACGGAGAAAACCTTTTGTCTCAAAACAGATATGGCGGTTCTTGCGGTGAGGGCGATGCTCAAGGAAGGAATTTTCAGCCTGAGACAGAGGGCGATGACGTTGTTTGTGAATCATTCTGCCTCCTGCCTGCGCTTTTTCGTCTACGCGGGAGTTTTCGGGGCGATCGTTCTGATTGCGACGGGGCTTCTCGTGCAGGAGATGGATTTCTGGAAAAAACGTTTTCGCCAGTCTGAGTTTCGTGAGGAGTGGAGTCAGGTCTGCAAGCGTCTTACAAGTGCTGGAACGGCCTATCTTCGCGCTCAGGGAATCCTTCTTGTGATTACGACGCTGATCTGCGTTGTTGGATTTTGGCTGATGGGAAATCCCTACTATCTGCTTGTTGGAATTGCAGTGGGGCTTCTCGATGCACTTCCGGTGTTTGGTGTCGGAACAGTTTTGATTCCGTGGGCGATTCTGATGTTGGTTCTGGGAAAATGGGAGAGAGCGATCTGGCTCTTTGTCATCTATGTGATCTGCTATTTCCTTCGGGAGATTTTGGAGGCGAAGCTGATGAGCCAGAAAGTTGGAATGACTCCGTTTGAGACGCTCTTGTCGATGTATGTGGGCGTGCAACTGTTTGGAATTTTTGGATTTTTGCTTGGACCGGCGGGCTTTTTGCTGATCCGCGATTTGAATCAGGTCTGGGGGCACGAGGCCCCCGAGACTCCCGATGATTGCTGATTACTGATTGAAGATTGCGCGTGAGAGGAAGATCGGAGCAAGAAAATCGTTACTGTTTGGGTAAGGCGTGAACAGTGACAGAAAATCAGAATTTCTCAGGATGTTCCTTGAAGAAACGGATCATCTCGTGGGTCAGGCTTGCGTGATCTTCGTCCTCGAGCGGGATATCCTCACGCTCAAACCACTCTGCGAGGGACAATTCTTCCTGATCGAGGTGAATCGAATCGCGCTCTGCGAGATCACAGAAAAAACCGGCAAGCAGGGTATCGGAGAATGACCACGGCTGACTCTTGTAGTAACGGATATTTGTGACTTTCAGACCGACTTCCTCCATTACCTCGCGGGAGACTGTCTGCTCAAGCGTCTCACCGATCTCGGTGAATCCAGCGAGAAGCGCGTATTTCTTGTAGGTGCGACCGTTATATTTTGAGAGGAGGAGACGATTTCCGTCCGTGACAGCGATGATGACGGCAGGGCTGATCTTTGGGTACTCCATCTGGTGACAGCGGTCGCAGTACATCATGCGCTCCTTCTCATGCTTGCGAAGCGGTGCACCACAGCGTCCGCAGTAGCGTCGGCTCTGGTACCAGTTGGAGAGCTGATATCCGGTGATCCCGGCGAAGGAGAGATAGCGTGGGGAAAAATTGCGGAAAATCTGCGTGCTTTCCATAGAAAAGCGGGACGGAGCCGGGATCGTGAGGTGCTCAAGCAGATAGAAGTCCTGACCGTCTATCGCAAAAAGGTAGGTACAGTGCTCGTAAATGTCATCGTTTTCCTTTTCAAGATCCCGAAAACGGGGAAAATCGAATTCGCGGGAATCAGAGGTGTTTTTCAAATGAACAAGGGCTTTGTGTGGTTCAAAGTACAGCGCGTAGCTGTCAGGTGACGGTTTTGCATCCGGTCGGTAGGCATTGTCATAGTGATGTGGGGCGATATCCTGAATCATGGTGGTTTCTCTTCCTTTCTATTCTCTATTCGGTTTTTCTGTTTTTTTCTGTATCTTCCACGCTTTTTTCGAGCTTTTGGTGTTGGCAAAAAGTTTGCGGGCATGGAGGCATGGAAGGTAGGTACAAGTTTGCGATTAATTATAGCAGGAGTTTTTTGCAGGTGCAAGCGTTCACCCGTTTACAGATTGGCGGGATTGACGTATAATAACTCAAAGTGGGTGCAAAGCGCCAGTGGTGCTTGTTCTGCACTGACCGCAGTGGAACGGAGAAGCGCAGAGATTCTGATTAGAAGATGTCAGCAAAGTTGACCAGAATCACGCGCCAAGTTTCCGCGAGCGTCGACTTGAAACAAATTGCACACAGGAGGGTCCGCTGTAAGACGGAATGCCAATGGCGTGCGGAGAGGAGATTGCAAAATGACTTTTACTTATCCAGCGGTGATTGTTCCGCACAAGGATGACAATGGATTTCATGCAGAATTTCCGGATCTGGAATGTTGCTATGCAGATGGCGGAGATCTGGAAGATACGCTCGATGCAGCGAGAGAGGCAGCGTATGACTGGCTGTTTCTGGAATTAGAGGAAGGCGGACATTTTCCGGAGACATCCCATCCGGAGGACATCAAAGTGCCGGAAGGTGGATTTGTGCGCAATATTATGGTACGAATTAAACTGCTTCCTGACAGTGACTGAGTGAGAATTAATCGGAGAGGGCGAAAACCCTTGAAAGATGAAAAAGAGAAAGATTAAAAAAGAAAACAAAAAACGGTACAGGAGGAAACAAAAGATGAAGGTAATCGCAACAGAGAAGGCACCAGGCGCAATTGGACCGTATTCTCAGGGATATGAGAGCTGTGGACTTGTATTTGCATCCGGTCAGATTCCGGTAAATCCGGCAGACGGAAGCATTCCGGAGGGAATCACCGCACAGGCAGAGCAGAGTTGCAAGAACGTGGGCGAGATCCTGAAGGCTGGTGGAAGTGGCTATGAGAAGGTTGTCAAGACAACCTGTTTCCTTGCAGATATTGCAGATTTTGCAGCATTCAATGAAGTGTATGCAAAGTACTTTGTATCAAAACCGGCAAGAAGCTGTGTTGCAGTGAAGGATCTTCCGAAGGGCGTTCTGTGTGAGGTTGAGGCAATCGCTGAGAAATAAAGGACGAACGATCTGAGGAAAATTGATAAAAAGATCAGAACGTGCCGGAAGGCGGAATAGACGAGAAGGGCAGATGAGTGCGTAGAAAATGAGACTCATCTGTCTTTTTTGCGTCTTTTTTTGCGTCATTTTTTGTGAAATCCGAGGATACTGCTGCGAATAATATTTGAATTGCAACATGCTGGTGTGAGCGTGGATTTGAGAATTTTTGTTTATAAAGTTTATGGAAAAAATTTACAAAAAGTTTATAAGTGTTGACTTATATGCAATATAAAAAAATACATATTGGACTAAAAAAAATACAAGTGTTATAGTTATTGCATAAAAACTATACTTAATCTGGCACAAAACAGATCAAAAAAGTGCAAAGGAGAAAGAAAGTATGTCAGAGGTTGTTGTAGGTCTTCTTGGTTTTGCCTGCATCGTTGCCATCGTGGTAACCCTGTTTAAGAGCAAAACTCTGCCGAGTATCGCGTTTATTGTTTTCCCGATGATACTGGCACTGATTCTTGTCCTGGGTGGTTACTATTCCTGGGAAAATATTGGAAAGCTGATTAAAAGCGGATTTTCCAGCACAGGTCCGACTGCGGCACTGTTCGTATTCAGCGTTCTTTACTTCGGTATCATGACAGATGCCGGAATGTTCGATGTTATTATCGGTAAGCTGATGCTTCTGGTAAAGGACAACGTTATCGGCGTTTGTGTAATGACCGCTATCATTGCCCTGATCGGACATCTGGATGGCGGTGGCGCTTCCACCTTCTGTATTGTAGTTCCGGCAATGCTTCCGGTTTACAAGAAGATGCATATGCGTCCGTCTACCCTGCTTCGTATCGCAGTTATTTCCATGGGTGTTTTAAACCTGATGCCGTGGGCTGGTCCGACCATGCGTGCAGCTACGGTTCTTGGTATTGAGGCATCTTCCCTGTGGCAGACCCTTCTGCCGATTCAGGCATGTGGTATCGTTCTGGCATTGGTTGTTGCTGTTTTAAACGGTATCATCGAGCAGAAGCGTGGTGCAGGTTTAAATGGTAGACTTGCAAAAGAGGCTGGCGCTCACAGCGCAGAGGAAGAGGCAGCTGCTTCTGAGGAGAACAAGGATCTGGCTCGTCCGAAACTGTTCATCTTCAACATCATCCTGACAATCGCAGTTATCGCTCTGCTGATTAAGGATATCTTCCCGAGCTATGTACCGTTCATGATCGGTGTTGCAGTAGCAATCCTGGTAAACTATCCGGGCGCAAAGATGCAGAAGAAGATCATCAACATGCATTCTGGTCCGGCTCTGATGATGTGCTCCACTCTTATGGGCGCAGCAGTTCTGATGGGTATTCTGGTTAAGGATATCGAGGGTGTGACCAGTGTTATCACCTGCATGTCCAACCTGATCAGTAGCATCCTTCCGTCCGCACTTGGTCAGCATCTGCCGTTAGTAATCGGTATCCTGAGTGTACCGCTGGCACTGGCATTCGATACGGACAGCTACTTCTACGGAATGCTTCCGGTTATGATCGGAATCGGCGAGGGCTTTGGCGTTTCCGCTATGCCGATCGCAGTAGCAATGGTTGTTTGCCGTAACTGTGCAACCTTCATCAGCCCGATGGTACCGGCTACTCTGCTGGGTGTTGGTCTTGCAGATGTGGACATCAAAGATCACATCAAGAACAGCTTCCTGTGGGTATGGGGATTCAGTATTATTTGTATGCTGATTGCGATTGTACTTGGCATCATGCCATTATAATCTGATCGCAGATCGCACAGGTTGTATAAAAAGAAAACAGAGCATGATTGAATGATTGAGGTTTTGTGTCAGAATCGGATTCGTTGGAATATGGAAACGGTAGCTGAAAAGTTATGGGATCTTGAATCATACGATTAAGAAATAAGAATAGTTAAGATTAAGAATAGTAAGGAAAAGGCAATGTGACTCTTCGGAGTGGCGTTGCCTTTTTTCTTTGCGGTCGATATAATGAGGGGGAGTATGCTAACTAAGTTTATAGGATTAAACGCCGATGATGAGTAAATGCTGGTAAATGAGAGCGGGGCGCCGATGGCGAGTAAATGCTGGTAAATGAGAGTAGGGCGCCGATGGCGAGTAAAGTCAGACAAACGCGCTCTCGCTCCGGGTTCGACGTAACGGTGCGTAAGGTCGCAAAGGACGCGACCTAAACACCGACGTCTCACACGGGTTTGTCTGCACTTTCTCGCCACGTCGCCGGAAACGTTGCGAATTCCTTGCGGAGCGTATAACTCAGAAGGGAATAGTCTCCTTTCCTGAGTTATACGGCGAAAACAGTACAGGAAATTATAAAGAAGTTAATAAAAAATGTTTGGCATAGAAAAGAACATTACTATTAGGAGGGGTATATGGGGAAAAGAGCCCAAATTTTAACAGCAGTTTTGGTTACTTTTTTGCTTGCAGGGTGCGGGGGTCATCAGAGCGAGCAGATTGATTTGAGAAGAATAAATGCAGAGACAACCGTTGAGGAGAGCCAGAGTGAGGGGGATCACTCAGGGATTGTCATTGAGCTTCCTGAAAATCAAGATCAGAGTCAAACCGATGAGTTTAATCGAGGAAATGATGAGATTTCAGGGGGAATTTCATCAGAGGAAGAGAGCGGTGAGAATCAAATAGAGAGTGGAGGAACGGATGAAACAGAGGCGGAACAGGAGTTTCATCTGTTATTTTCTGGCGATGTGCTCTTATCGGACCATGTTTTGAATGCCTATCAGAGAGCGGGAGGAATCAGTGGTGTCCTTGATCAGGGGTATCGTGATTTGATCACAAATGCAGATTATTTTATGGTCAATGAGGAGTTTCCGTTTAGCAATCGCGGGACGAAGGCGCAGGATAAGCAGTATACATTTCGGCTTGCACCGGAAAAAGTTTCGATGTTTCAGGAACTTGGCATTGATGCGGTGACGCTCGCAAATAATCATGCGCTTGACTATGGGACAGATGCTCTTCTCGACTCGTGTGAGGTGCTTGATCAGGCAGAGATTGCGCACACCGGAGCGGGAAAGAATCTTGAGGAAGCGAGAAAGCCGGTTCAGATTGAGGTAGGAGGAAAAAGGATTGCAGTGATCGGTGCGACGCGTGTGATTCCGCAGGCGGACTGGTCAGCGGGAGTTTCTCATCCGGGAATGCTTGCAACTTACGATCCGACGGTTCTTCTTGAGGAAATCCGAAAACAGAAACAGGAGAATGACTATGTGTTTGTCATGGTGCACTGGGGGATTGAGCGCGATGAGCGCCCGCAGGAGTACCAGAGAACGCTTGGAAAGCAGTATATCGATGCGGGTGCGGATCTTGTGATTGGAAGTCATCCCCATGTGCTCCAGGGAGTCGAGTACTATAAAGGAAAAGCGATTGTATATAGTCTTGGAAATTTTATCTTTGGAAGTTCGATTCCGCGGACAGCGCTTTTGGAAGTCAGTCTTCCGGGAGGGAAGGAAGATGGAAATCTGGGGCTTCGTCTGATTTCTGGAACTTCAAAGTCTGGATTTACACAGATGTTTACAGGGGAAACTTCTATTCAGGAGTTCGTTTCTTACATGCAGGGAATTTCTTATGGAGCAGTGATCGGACAGGATGGAAGAATCTCACAGGAAGAATAGGCTAATCAGAATCTTATAAATTGAGTAGATCGTAATCGATGGGACGGATGATGATGGGATGGTTTGGACTTGACAAAGCCCGAAAAACAGCGTAAAATCAAGCGTGCGAACGACTGTGAAGAGGATTAGTAAGCGGACAAACACAGGCAGAGAGGAAATCATTTGGTGCGAGATTTCCGTGTCCCTGAATGCTGAACCGGCCTTGGAGTTCCACAGTGAACTGTGGCGTGTGTTCCGACGTTACACGGAAGAAGAGAGAGCAATGATGAAAGATTTGTTGCTAACTGAGGGTGGTACCGCCGAATAATCCGGTCATTCGGTCCCTTGCTGTGCAGACTGTACGGCGGGGACCGGATGACCGTTTCTTTATGTAAAATGACTATAAATGATAAGGAGATTGATGATGGCAAACGACAAGAAATTAGTAGAAGCGATCACATCGATGGATGTGGATTTTGCCCAGTGGTATACCGATGTGGTAAAGAAGGCAGAGCTTTGTGACTACGCAAGCGTAAAGGGATGTATGGTAATCAAGCCGGCTGGATATGCAATTTGGGAGAACATTCAGCATGAGCTGGATCGCAGATTCAAGGAGACCGGAGTACAGAACGTATACATGCCTCTGTTTATTCCGGAGAGCCTGCTTGATAAGGAGAAGGATCACGTTGAGGGATTCGCTCCGGAGGCAGCATGGGTAACCGTAGGTGGAAATGAACAGCTTCAGGAGCGTCTGTGCGTTCGTCCGACTTCCGAGACTCTGTTCTGCGATTTCTATTCCAGAGATATTCACTCTTACCGCGACCTGCCGAGAGTATACAACCAGTGGTGTTCCGTTGTTCGTTGGGAGAAGACGACCCGTCCGTTTCTGCGTTCGAGAGAGTTCTTGTGGCAGGAGGGTCATACCGCTCATGCAACTGCTGAGGAGGCAGAGGCACGCACGATTCAGATGCTGAACGTGTATGCAGACTTCTGCGAGGAAGTTCTTGCAATCCCGGTTGTTCGCGGACGCAAGACCGACAAGGAGAAATTTGCAGGTGCAGAGGCAACCTACACAATCGAGTCCCTGATGCATGATGGTAAGGCACTTCAGTCTGGTACAAGCCATAACTTCGGCGATGGATTTGCAAAGGCTTACGGCATCCAGTATGCGGCAAAGGATAACTCCTTGAAGTATGTATTCCAGACTTCCTGGGGTATGACGACCCGTATGATCGGTGCAATCATCATGGTACACGGAGATGACAATGGTCTGGTTCTGCCTCCGCGTATCGCTCCGACTCAGGTTGTGATCGTTCCGATCCAGCAGAAGAAGGAAGGCGTTCTCGACAAGGCATTTGAGATTAAAGATGTTCTGTCTAATTTCCGCGTGAAAGTGGATGATTCTGACAAGAGCCCGGGTTGGAAGTTCTCTGAGTCCGAGATGCGTGGAATCCCGGTTCGTGTTGAGATTGGACCGAGAGACATCGAGAACAATCAGGCTGTTCTGGTTCGTCGTGACACCCATGAGAAGCTCACCGTATCGATCGACAACATCGAGGCAGAGGTAGAAAAACTGCTTGATACGATCCAGCACGATATGCTCGAGAAGGCAAGAGCACACAGAGATGCTCACACCTATGAGGCAACTGATTTTGACAGCTTTGTCAAGACGATCAATGAGAAGCCGGGCTTCGTAAAGGCAATGTGGTGCGGATGCCAGGAGTGCGAGGACAAGATCAAGGAAGTTACCGGTGCAACCTCCCGTTGCATTCCGTTTAAGCAGGAACAGCTTTCTGACAAGTGCGTATGCTGTGGCAAGCCGGCAACCAAGATGGTTTACTGGGGTCGCGCATATTAATGGTGACAAAGACAGCCATGAAGATTCCTGGCAATGTTGAGCGGATCATCCGCACACTGAACGATCACGGATACGAAGCCTACGCAGTAGGCGGCTGTGTCCGCGATACGCTTCTTGACCGGAAGCCGGGGGACTGGGATATCACGACCTCCGCGCGACCGCAGGAAGTCAAGGAGCTGTTTCACCGCACGATTGATACAGGAATCCAGCATGGAACCGTGACGGTGATGATGGACCGGACTGGTTATGAGGTTACCACTTACCGAATTGACGGGGAGTATGAGGATGGACGCCATCCGAAGCAGGTGGAATTCACCTCAAGTCTGATCGAAGATCTGAAACGCCGTGATTTTACAATCAATGCGATGGCGTACAGCCATGAAACCGGAATTGTGGACGAGTTTGGCGGAGTTGAGGATCTCAAGGCGAAGACGATTCGCTGTGTCGGCGATCCGATGGAGCGATTCACCGAGGATGCCCTGCGAATTCTTCGCGCAATCCGTTTTTCCGCTCAGCTCGATTTCTCAATTGAGGAACAGACGTGGAATGCGATCCGCGTGATTGCGCCGAATATCGCGAAGGTCAGCAAGGAGAGAATTCAGGTTGAGTTGACGAAACTTCTTTTGTCCGATCATCCGGAAAAGATTCGGGAGGTCTACGAGACGGGGATCAGCCCTTATATTTCAGAGAATTTTGATTCCCTGAACTGGAAAATGGCAGAGATTCCGATCACTCTCCCTTCAGAAAAATATGTGAGATGGGCAGGATTTCTGCGCTGTGCAAATGCGTATGATGCCGATGGCACACTCATGCCTCAGCCGATTCCGTCTCTCACAGAAGTTCCGGAGTCAGCACGTCGTGCGGTAAAGATTCTCAGAGATCTGAAACTGGACAATGATACGATCGGACGCGTGAAGACTCTCGTGTCATGGTCTGGAGTAGAACTTCCAGAGACTCCGGAGGCGGTTCGCCGGGCGATGAGCCGGATGGAGGCGGAAGTCTGGGATGTGCTGATGGAGCTCAACGGATACAGCGAGAAGATTCATGCATTAACCGAGGAGATCCGCACGGCAGGAGATTGTCTGGATCTCAAACATCTGGCAGTCAAGGGACAGGATCTGATCAAAGCCGGAGTTCAGCCGGGAAAAGCACTCGGTGCGACCTTAAATCAAATGCTCGATGATGTCCTTTCTCATCCGGAGCACAATGAAAAAGAATATCTCTTATCACACTTTGTTAAATAACGTGTGACAATCACTCCAGGTGAGAGAAACCGACATGAACGATAATCCCACAAGGAGAACGTTCTGTGGGTTGCAAAATGCCAGTGGCACTTGTTATGCATCGATCACAGTGGGATGAGGATGAAAGATCTCAGAGCTTCTTCTCTTTTATGGAAATTACCAGCCCCGCGAGAACAAGTGCTCTGGCGAAGACCGTATAGGCCCGTCGGTACTTAGCCTGCGTATTTTGCAGGCTTATGTACCGTTACGCGCCGATCCGAGCGGAAGCGAGTCTGAGCAGAGCCTTGGTTCTTAGCGGGGCGTTTCTTTTATTCTTAATGTTTTTATACGCACTTCTTTATTTCAATTCAAATGATCTTCTATTTTATATTTTTCTATTTTACATTTCTTTATCAATCTCTCAAAAAATTTTACACACATCTTACAGAACCTCCTTAAAAAATTTTACACATCCAAATTAGAATAAGCACTGTAAATGAGAAAAAAAGAATTCAACAGATTTTCAAGGAAATTTGAGGAGGAAATAATTATGAGAAAGACAATCGCAGTGATGTTCGCGACCGTAATGGCAATGGGAGCAATGAGTGGATGCTCTTCCAACTCTGCAGATACGACAACTTCCGCAGAGACCAAGGCAGAAACAACGGCAGAGGCAAACAGCGCAAGTGCTGATACCACCGCAGACAGCAAGGCAGACAAGGATCTGACCGGTTCTGTAACCGCAGCTGGTTCTTCCGCTCTGAAACCGCTTGTCGATGAGGCCGCTGATCTTTTCAGTGAGAAATATCCGGATGTTTCTCTGACGATTGATGCAGGTGGTTCCGGTGAGGGACTCAAGCAGGTCGCTGAGGGCACGGTAAATATCGGTAACTCCGATGTTCCGGCAGAGGATAAGCTGGATGCAGACAAGGCAAAAGAGCTTGTCGATCATCAGGTTTGTGTTGTAACGATGGCACCGATCGTAAACCCGGATGTAAAAGAGGCAGGTGTGACGACCCTGACAAAGGATCAGCTGATTGCAATCTTTACCGGAGAGACGACAAACTGGAATGAGGTTGGTGGACCGGATGAGAACATTGTTCTGGTAACCCGCCCGACATCTTCCGGAACGAGAGCAACCTTCCAGAAGTACGCACTTGACGGAAAAGAGGAGGCATCCAATGCATCTATGGAAACCGATGATTCCGGAGTTCTGCTTCAGAATGTAAAGGATACAAAGGGTGCAATCGGTTATGTAGCTCTTTCCTATCTTGTAGATGATCCAGGTGTGGAGACCGTTGCAATTGACGGCGTAGAGCCGACTCTGGAGAATACTTACAGCGGAGATTATCCGGTATGGACTTTTGAGCATATGTATACAAAGGGCGAGCCGGATGAGGTGAGCGGTGCTTTCCTTGAGTACATCATGTCTGACGAGTTTGGAACTCATATGGAGAGCATGGGCTACGGCGTATCTTCCAAGATGACGAAGACCGAGCACTAAGTACCTGAGGTTGAACATCGAGGGATACATGTTCAGAGTGATAGAAATAGCAAATCACAAGAATGCTGAATCTGAGAATCCAGAATCACGGATGTGACGGATTCTCAGATTTTCAAAATACGGGAATAACAGCTCATCGAAGAGGTGGGCTGTGTTCCCGAGAGTGTCGATTTGAATTAGAGCGAAAGTAGAAATGCAAGAAAAGGGTTCGCCAAAGAGAAGAAGAGAGAAGGCGAACCGGAGGAATTATGGATACAGGAAAAGAAAAAAGTATGTTTGCGAGAGAGTATTTCTGGCAGGGTCTGATGACCCTGTGCGGACTCTTTGTAATCGTGTTGACGATTGTAATCGGAGCCTTTCTCGTCTACAAGGGATCTGCGACGTTTACTACCTTTGGTCACTCGCTCCTAGAGTTTCTGGGATCGGGAGACTGGGCACCCCAGGATGATGCATCTGGCGGTGGAACTATCGGTGCTCTGATCTTTATTGTGGGTTCGCTCTGCACTTGCGGACTTGCGCTCTTGATCTCGACTCCGTTTTCACTTGGATCTGCGATCTTCATCACGGAGATTTCCCCGAAGTTCGGAGAAAAGTTTTATCGCCCGGTTGTGGAGATTTTTGCAGGAATCCCGTCGGTGGTATACGGCTGGGTTGGACTTACAGTTCTCGTTCCGGCGATCAAAAATGTGTTTCACCGTCAGGTCGGTCACTCCGTTCTGGCAGCAGGACTTGTTCTTGCCGTGATGATTTTCCCGACGATCACGAGTGTGTCGGCAGATGCGCTTCGCTCTGTCGGAAAAGAGACGAGAATGGCAGCATACGGACTGGGATCGACGAGATGGCAGACAATTTACCGCATTGTAATTCCGGCAGCAGGTCCTGGCGTAATCACAGGAATCATCATGGGACTTGCGAGAGCTTTCGGTGAAGCGCTTGCAGTTGCAATGGTAATCGGACAGACAACCGCACTCCCGACGAGTATTTTTTCAACGACAAAGACGCTGACAACTGAGGTTGCCGCTCAGATGGGAAATGCGATGGAAGGCGGAGAACTCAAGTCAGCACTCTGGACAATGGCACTTTTGCTGTTCCTGATTTCACTCTTATTTATTTTCCTGATTCATATGGTTTCCGCAAAACAGCCGGAATGCAGTGTCAGAAGTGAAAAGAAAGCGGTTGCTAAGAGTGCGAACAGTGAGAGAATAAACGAAGAAAAAATCGATGCGATGGGAGGAAAAGCATGATGGTTGACGCAAAAATTCAGCGTTCGCGCATGGTAGACAGTGTAATGACAGCTGTATTTTATGTCATCGCTGTGTTTTTCTTTACCCTGCTTCTTGGATTTGCATGTAAGGTTATTATCGGAGGACTTCTTGGAGCAAAGCCGGAGATGTTCCGGTTTGCGAGAAAGGGAAGTCTTGGAAATCAGCTCTTCAATACAATCTATCTTGTGGTTTTATCCCTTCTTGTCTCCGTTCCCCTCGGCGTGGGCGGAGGAATCTATCTGGGAATGTATGCAAAACAGGGCAAGGGAGCACATTTTCTCAGAATGTGTATCGAGACACTTTCCTCTCTGCCGTCGATCGTAGTCGGTCTGTTCGGATATCTGGTCTTCCTTGTATTTATGGGAATGGGAAAAAGCCTTCTCGCAGGTGCTCTTTCCGTATCAATCCTGACGCTTCCTCTGATCACGACAACGACGGAGGATGCGCTCAAAGGTCTTCCAAAAGGATATTTTCAGGCGAGCCTTGGACTCGGAGCAACCAAATGGCAGTCAATTTTCCATGTTCTGCTTCCGGCCTGTGTTCCGCGAATTATGACTGGTGTGATTCTTGCAGCTGGTCGTGGTTTCGGTGAGGCGGCAGCACTTCTGTACACAACCGGATCTGGAACGGACCTGCGTTGGGGCAACTGGAATCTCTCAGCTCCGACCTGCCCGCTCAATGTATTCCGTCCGGCAGAGACTCTGTCGATTCAGATCTGGAACTTACAGGTCAATGGACAGGATCGCGCACTGGCAAATGCCTCATCTGCAATCCTGATGCTTCTGGTGCTGGCATTCAGTATTGGTGCAAATCTCTGGAGCCATCACATCAAGAAAAAGAGTGCTGGCGAGGAAGCGTAATCGTAGAATTAAAAGAAAGCACAGAATTCTAATTCAAAGAAAGTGTAGAATTAATTTAAGGAAAGTGTAGAATTCACAGAAAACGCAGAATTTGCAGAAAACATAGAGAACGCAGAAAACGATAGAGAACATAGAAATCGTAGAGAATAGAGAAAGAAACCTGGAATCAGGAGAAGAATCGGAGAGAAATCATGGAAGAGGGAAAACTGATAGAAAACGGCGGAGTGCCGAAATTTGATATCACGGATCTGAATCTGCATTATGGAGCATTTCATGCATTAAAAGGAATCAACATGAAGATCCGAAAGAATGAGATTACTGCTTTTATCGGACCGTCCGGATGCGGAAAATCCACATTTTTGAAGACATTGAACCGAATGAATGATCTCGTGGACAATGTGAAAATTGAAGGTGGAGTCAAGCTCGACGGAAAAGATATTTTTAAGGAGATGGATGCGATCACCCTGCGTCACCGTGTCGGAATGGTTTTCCAGCAACCGAATCCATTTCCGAAGAGCGTGTACGACAATGTCGCTTATGGACCGCGAATCTTTGGCATTCATCGCAAGGCGGATCTTGACGAGATTGTGGAGCGCAGTCTGCGTCAGGCAGCGATCTGGGATGAACTCAAGGATCGTCTGAATAAGTCGGCGCTCGGTCTTTCAGGCGGTCAGCAGCAGAGACTCTGCATGGCGCGCACACTGGCAGTGGAGCCGGAAGTCATTCTGATGGATGAGCCGACCTCGGCACTCGATCCGATCTCCACCTCAAAGATCGAGGATCTGGCAATGGAACTCAAGGAAAAATATACGATTGTGATTGTCACACACAACATGCAACAGGCAGCCCGTATTTCGGACAGAACAGCATTCTTCCTGCTCGGTGAGATGGTTGAATTCAATGAGACCGAGAAAGTCTTTTCTATGCCGAAGGACAAGAGAACCGAAGATTATATCAGCGGACGTTTTGGTTGATGCAAAGAGGAGAGAAGAGAGAGTTACTGTTTTTAACAGCAACGAGAGAGGAGGAGAAAAGAATGCTGAGAGTTCATTATGGTCAGCAGTTGGAGGAACTCAACAAAAAGCTTATTGAGATGGGCGCTTACTGTGAGGACTGCATCAGTGAGGTGGCAACGGCACTGAATAAAAAGAAAAGCAAAACGGAAGATTCCAAGACGAAGGAGCAGGCTCAGACAGGTCTTTTAAATAAGGTTTACAACACCGATGCTTCGATTGATCAGATGGAGAGAGACATTGAGACGCTTTGTTTGAAACTTCTTCTTCAGCAACAGCCGGTTGCCGGGGATCTGCGGTTGATTTCTGCCGCACTCAAGATGATTTCCGATATGGAGCGTATCGGAGACCAGTGCGCAGACATTGCGGATATTGTCCGTGTTCTCGATGACAAGAATGCATTTGACTTGGAGTCCCATGTCCACATTCAGGATATGGCATCTGCGACGATGAAGATGGTAACTGCATCCGTGGACTCCTATGTGGCACGAAATCTCGCATCAGCGCGGATTGTAATTCAGTCGGATGATGAGGTAGATGACCTGTTTGATAAGGTAAAACGCGAGATTGTTGATCTGATCGCAAAATACCCGGAAAAAGGCGAGGCACTTCTCGATTTCCTGATGATTGCCAAGTATTTTGAGCGCATCGGGGATCACGCAACGAATGTCGCAGAGTGGGTGGAATTCTCGATCACCGGAGAGCATCAGGCAAAGACGAAATATCAGAACCTGAATACGGATTAAATCTAGTAAATTTTAAATTTAGTAAGTGAAATCCAGTAAAATCCGGATTTTTGTTCGGAACTGTTACGAATAATCTCCCCTCTATTGTTCATACTTTGGAAGTAGCCGGGAATGGAGAGATGTTTCTGGAAATGAAAACGAAGGGAACAGAAACAATCAGAGAGTGGAGGGGTGGGTGTGAACGACAGTTATCTGGATGTTTTACAGCATTACGAGGGGGAGCCAGATGGAGTCCGCCGGGGGCGCGGAGCATGGATCTGGGAGCAGAAAGATCGGATTTTTTTGCTCAAAGAGTATCGCGGGACCGTAAAACGACTTGAGTTTGAGGAGGCGGTTCTTCATGCTTTGAGAGAGCGGGGGATTTCTTATGTGGACCAGTATATCCGCAATAAGGAAGGCGAGCTTGTCACGGTAGGACCGGATGGCACCCGGTATGTGCTGAAAGAATGGTTTTCTGAGCGGGAATGTAGTCTGCGCGATACAAGAGAGATCTTTGTCGCCGTAGAATGGATCGGAAGGCTTCACCGAGCATTCCAGGGAATTTCCTGGCAGGATGCGTGGAGTATGGGTTCCACAATTCCGCCCGGTTTAAGCTGTGAGATGGAACGGCATAACCGGGAAATGAAGCGGGTTCGGGCTTTCATCCGCGGAAAACGAAAGAAAAGTGAATTTGAACGCTGTGTTGAGACTGACTTTGATCGATTTTATGAGCAGGCGATTGAGGCACAGAAGGGGCTGGAACGACTCGAGAAAAAAAATGAGGAGGACCGGCTTTTTTTGTGTCATGGGGATCTCGACCACCACCATTTGCTTCTTCGCAGGGATGAGGCAATTTTTGTGGAATTTCATCAGATGCATCGGGGAAGCCAGATGAGTGATTTGAGCCGTTTCATGAGGAAAGTCATGGAAAAACATGGCTGGAATGAGATGCTTGGGTTATCTTTGCTTGAGCGATATGAGAGGGAAAATCCGCTTGATGAGATGGAGCGAAATCGGCTGTATTACCTGCTTCTCTATCCGGAAAAATACCAGAAACAGCTCAATTATTACAACAACAGCAATAAGGCGTGGATTCCGGAGAAAAATGTGGAGAAACTTCACATGCTGGTATCCCAACAAGAGAAAAGAATGCACTTTCTCGAAAAAATAAAGTAAGAGAAATTCCCGGGTTGTTCTTCCTTTTTCTGGTGCATTGTTATATAATAAAAGCATCGCAGGTCGTACCCGTGACCTGACAGAAACGTCGAAAAACCGATGGATAGGATAGAAAAATATATCATCAATCTGCCATCGGGAAACCGATGAGAATGGGGAAAAACAGGAGGGAGTATTAGTTATGAAGGATTACATGAAGATTTATCAGGAATGGCTTGATAATCCGTACTTCGACGAGGCTACAAAAGAGGAACTGCGCGGAATTGCCGGAGATGAGAATGAGATCAAAGAGCGTTTCTATAAGGATCTGGAATTCGGTACCGCAGGTCTGCGTGGTATCATCGGCGCAGGTATCAACCGCATGAATATCTATGTGGTACGCCGTGCAACCCAGGGACTTGCAAACTACATCATCAAGCAGGGAGGAGCAGACAGAGGCGTAGCAATCGCTTATGACTCCCGCCGTATGTCTCCTGAGTTCGCAGATGAGGCAGCACGCACTCTGGCAGCAAACGGAATCCGTGCTTACAAGTTCGAGTCCCTGCGTCCGACTCCGGAGCTGTCCTTCGCAGTCAGAGAGCTTGGATGTATCGCAGGAATCAACGTAACTGCAAGCCACAACCCGCCTGAGTACAATGGATACAAGGTATACTGGGAGGATGGCGCACAGTTTACTCCGCCTCATGACAAGGGTGTTACCGAGGAAGTTCTGGCAATCGAGGATCTGTCTACCGTTAAGACGATGACTGCTTCCGATGCAAAGTCTCTTGGACTTTACAAGGTAATCGGCGCAGAGATCGATGACAAATATCTGGCTCATGTTGAGGCACAGGTTGTCAACCAGGATGCGATTAACAAGATGCAGAAGGACATCAAGATCGTGTACACTCCTCTGCATGGAACCGGAAACGTTCTGGTTCGCCGTGCTCTGCATGACATCGGCTTTGAGAATGTCTATGTAGTTCGTGAGCAGGAGCTTCCGGACGGTGAGTTCCCGACTGTAAGCTATCCGAACCCGGAGGCAGCAGAGGCATTTGCTCTGGGTCTGAAGCTCGCAAAGGAGATCGATGCAGACCTTGTTCTCGCAACTGATCCGGATGCAGACCGTCTCGGTGTGTATGTGAAGGATACCAAGTCCGGCGAGTACATTTCCCTGACCGGAAATATGTCCGGTTCCCTGCTGTGCGAGTACGTTCTGAGCCAGAAGGCTGTTCAGAACAAGATCCCGGCAGACGCTGAGGTTGTTAAGTCCATCGTGAGCACGAACCTCATCGATGCGGTTGCAGGTGCTTACAACTGTAAGCTCGTAGAGTGCCTGACCGGATTCAAGTGGATCGGCCAGCAGATCCTCAAGGAGGAGAAGACTGGTGTAGGTCACTATATGTTCGGTATGGAGGAGAGCTACGGCTGTCTGATCGGTACCTATGCGCGTGATAAGGATGCAGTTTCTGCTACGGTTGCTCTGTGTGAGGCTGCCGCATACTACAAGACCAAGAACATGACTCTGTGGGATGCAATGGTTGCTATGTACGACAAGTACGGCTACTACAAGGATTCTGTAAAGTCCATCGGTCTGTCCGGTATCGAGGGTCTGGCAAAGATCCAGTCGATCATGGAGACTCTGAGAAATAACACTCCGGCAGAGGTTGGCGAGTACAAGGTTCTGTCTGCTCGTGACTACCAGAAGGATACGATTAAGGATATGGCAACCGGAGAGGTTGTTCCGACCGGTCTTCCGGCATCCAACGTTCTGTACTATGACATGAACGATAATGCATGGCTGTGCGTTCGTCCGTCCGGTACTGAGCCGAAGATCAAGTTCTACTATGGCGTAAAGGGCACTTCCTTAGCTGACGCAGACGAGAAGTCTGAGGCACTCGGAAAGGCAGTTGCCGAGATGGTGGACAAGCTGATGTAAGTAATGTAAATAAAACTCGGAGGAAAACTTTGAGTGGAATTTTGAGGGAAACTTAAAATTCTGAGTTTACGGGGAGTCAGACTGCTTTGTGGCAGTCTGGCTCCTTTTTCCTTTTTTGTGAGAGTGATGGAGATGGCGGTTATTGTTTGTATCACGGCAAATTCCCGTTGCTACGACGTTATTTTACGGTACTTTCGGTTCCTAAAGTGCCTGCCTGTGAATAGTAGCCGAATGGAAACTGATAGAGTGAACTGGTACGAAAAAACAGTTGACAGGGATCAGAGCTACGTCTATACTGAATTTATCTTCACCGGATTTCTTTCCGGTTGGGTTCTAAAGATATCGAGATGTTCATGCGCAGATTTCGCGGACAGATCAGAAGAGAGAAAATCAACAGAATAAACGAAAAAGAGCAGAATGCAGATGTTTGCCCGGAGATTGTCCTTAAGAATGATTGTTCTCGAGAATGTTCCGGAAGCGGAGGTCGGATGCATTCGGAGAGGACAGATGAGTATGGAAATGGTGATGAGTGGGAAACTCCAGTGCAAGGTGCGCGCAAAGGCGAAGCTGATGCAGTATTTCTTGAGCGTGCCGGAGTATCGGATGGCGCTGATGGAGCGCATCGGAGATCTTGGGATTGGGAGAAAGCAAATCTCAGAGAAAATTCGGTGCCGTTTTCCGGGTGAAATTGGAATGGCGGTTGAAAATATGGCAGTTCTCGATGAGGAGTCACTCGAACTTGCGTATGAGCAGGTTGTGAGCGGAGCTGTCTTGGAGGCATGGTTGGAGCATCAGACGTTGGCGATCGCTTATCACAGCCGAAAGGCGCTGGAGCTTGATCAGAAGACCGTCACGATTTCCATACAAAAATATCTGGTTTATGCACTCGTCAAAAATGAGAGATGTCTGAAAGAAATTCGTGCGGTTCGTGAGAAAATTTCCAGGGCTTCGGGGTCAGACGCTGATTTTCCTCAAAATAGATTTCAAGATCAAAATTTCCTCGCTTGGTTTCCGCAGTGGCAGAGGGAGGATGCGAGATGGTGTATGGAGCTTCTTGAACGGATTCGTCAGGATGCACCTCAAAAGGGCGATGCCTACCAGATGTTCTGGGAGATTACGCAGAGTGGGTACCGAAAAATGCAGAAATTTCTCCGCGGGTGTGAGCGGATGAATGGAACCGTTTTTGCACAACTTTCCACAGAGTCTGACATGGCACTTAGAATCTCGGCATCGGTTCTTGGAATTGCGATGGCAGAGAAACTCGGGATTCCGCGAGAGGAGGATTTTCTGTTTTATACCTTTCTTCCGGTCCTTCAGGATTACGAGTTGCAGATGACAGAGCAGGAAGAGGAGGTTGCAATCAGTGCGGAGGGACGCAAAAAATTCAGGGAGATGAAGGAGACTTATCGCTGTGAGGATTACGTCAAGAGCTGTCTCGAACACCCGCTTCGGGATGTGAGCGATGAGACGCTTCGGAAAATGATGGCGGAAGCAGAAGGCATGGATGGCGCGGAAGCGGAACATGCAAAAAATGAGGATGGAAATGGCGATGGCGCGGAAGTTGGGTGTGACTATCGGGAAATTTTTTCGATCTTTCATATGAATCCAAGGATGTTGCAGGGAATCCAGCTGACCGATCAGGAGATTCAGAAGATTTTTTCTCTGAATGTCGATATGGATTGGGAGGAGTATATGCCGTGGCTGTTGGCATCCACCCTGTGCAAGTATATCGGAAAGTTGACGGAATACTGTGAGCGGAATCGTGAGGAGCGGGAAGAACAAAAGAAACGAAAGAAGCTTTTCGGGGAGGGAGAAAAGCAGATTGATGTGGAAGAGTGCGAGCGACTGTTGAGACGTCTTCAGGAACTTCAGAGAGAGAATCTGGATTTGCGAGAGCGATTGGAGCGGATGAAGACAGATCGCAAGAATCTTGATCAGAGTCTCTGTCAGGCAAATCAATGTCTCGAGCAGAGAAAGGATCAGATTGAAGAGTTAAAGCGGGAGCAGGAGAGACGGGGGCAGGAGTTAAACCAGCTTCGCGAGTATATTTGGCAGATGACGGGGAGTTTTCGCGGGGGAGCTGAGAATTCGCAGGGTCTGTATTCGGGACAGAAGATAGATAAACGGGTGAACGATAAGGATACAGAAGATACGGAAGATACAAAAGAAACAGAAAAAATAGAAGAAATGGGAGGAAACTGTGGAGGAAAATTAGCTTCTGGGAGCAACGAGGTGACTTCTATTTCTAATTCTAGTGCTTCTAATACTTCTAATACGAGCAGATGCGCAGAAAATCTTCGGACAATCCTGAAAGGACGCAGGGTGATTGTGTTCGGAGGGCATGTGAACTGGCAGAAGCGGTTTCGAGAGCAGTTCCCGCAGTGGCAGTTTGTGTCGGCGGACAAGAACAACTACGATGGAGAGAGCATCCGAAGCAAGGAAGTTATTATTGTGAATACGGCGGTGCTTAAGCATAGTTGTTATTATCGGGTGCTTGCGGAGCGAGGAGAGAACCAGATTCTGCTCTATGTGAATGGAAGCAATCCCGAGAGGTGTATGCAGGAGTTGATTGAACAGTTGAAGTGCGTTTGAGGGGAATATTGGGGTGGAAATTGATCGTTGAGTTGGGAATGGAGAATTGGGATGGAAGATCGAGATGTTGAGATAGTGGGATGATGGGGCGTTTTTGTTTTCGGGCGGTGGCTCCGCTTGCGAGATAAATCACGCAAACTCGTTCTCACTCCGGGTTCGACGTAGCGGTGCATAAGGTCGCAAAGTACGCGACCTAAGCACCGACGTCTCACACGGGTTTGCTTAGATTTTCTCGCGCTCCGCCAAGCGAAGAAAATGGATGTCGTAATTTAGAAAAGCATAGGAATCTTTGGTAATATATTTGTGTTATCAAAGAGAGATTTCACCCCTATTTGGAAAAACACGGAATTGATAGGATTGATTATAAATTTCCAATCAGACCATGCCGTTTTTCTATGATGGTACACGAGTTTTATAAATTTTCTAATGTACTACGCAATTCCTTCAGTGCGGAAGCAAAACGACGGGAGATGGCACCCGGGTTTCGACGAAGGATTGCAGGAGTGCGTTTGCCAATGCGTGTTTTGAGAATATCGCGCTTTTCGTTCAGCTGTTTGGACAGTTCCTGAATTCTTGCCTCGAACTCTTCTTTCTTGAGATTTATATTCTCATAGTGAAGTTCGGCAGACTCGACGACGGAATCGCGAACATTCTCTTTGATGCGATGAATTTCCTGAACTGTCTCAGCACGCAGAAGAGCGATCTGAACCTGCATATCTTCAAGCTCGGCACGCAGTTTGGTGATCGATTCGAGGGCACGGGCAAGATCGAGAGCCTCTTTCGTGGACTGGAATGTATCGTATCCGAAGAGAATCGTTGTTGTAATCAGGAATCCCCATTCTGTGTGAGGTTTGATCTCAAGAACAGCTTTTGCGATCGGTGGATGAATCACTTCTGTCATAAAAATGGTCAAAAATCCCCATGCAATCGAGGAGGTCAGGCAGATGTATCCGTGCAGATTAAACTTCTGATTGCTGTAATCCCAGTAACGTACTTTAAATAAACGTTCCATCGCCCATCCGGTGATGTATTCAAGAACGGTGGCTCCGATTACGCCTGAAAAATAGACGGCGATCAGGCTGTTTCTTACCGGCAGGGAGACCCACAGCATCATCACGGCTCCGGTTCCATAGAGAGGGAGCATCGGGAGACGGAGAAAGCCACGGTTGACAAAATGCCTCTGTTTTAGAGAAACGTAGGTGGATTCAAAAATCCATCCGAAAAAGCAATAGACGTAAAAGAACGTCAGCCAGTGGTACCAAGCGTAAGTATACATGACAGTGAGTCCTTTCTAAATGTAAGATAAGAAGCCGGTATTGAGTCCTTGAATTTAAGTCGACGTTTGTAGAGACTTGATGCGTGATTTTGGTCAGCTTTGCTGATATCTTCCCATCAAAATCACTGTGCATCCGCTCGGCGTCATATGGATTCTGGTTGTAGATAGGCGACGGAAGGCGGGAAAGTTCCTGCAAACCCGTTGGAAACGCCGGTGTTTAGGTCGCGTATTTTGCGACCTTATGCACCGTTGCGTTGGAAGTCGGAGCGCAAGCGAGTTTGCAGGACTTTACCCGCTGGAGGAGCCGTAACTTCCAGACCGATGCACTCCTGGGGTTGATTTTCTCAGGACTTTTACCCGCTGGAGGAGCCGTAACAGCAACCAACCATAACAGTGACTCTAATCGCAATCATAACAGTAACCATGCTTATACCTATACCACAGAGTCATACTTCTTAATTTTTCTTTTTCGCACATTATACCATAAAAGCAGGCAATCAAAAAGACAGATGTTAGAGCGTGCCTGAAAATTCATATTTCAAACATGCTCTAGCATCTGTCTCGAACAAAATTCTGCATTTTTTATAAACAGAAGCATCAATGATTTACACATTCATAATGGTTTATACATTTATGTAGTTGTTTATTTGGTTTGATTATGCAGTCTGGCATCCACTCTACGCAGTCGCCTGAATCCGCTTCTGGTAAAACCGCACGGCGCAGGATAAGGAGAAACAGATTGCAAAATAGCAGAGTGCGATGAACGCATACAGGGTTGTGATCTGTGCAGGACTGCGCAGGGAACCCATGACAATACTGCTGTTTCGCATAAACTCGGCAATGTCGACTGCTTTCAGGAAGGAAGTATCCTTGATGATTGTGATGACCTGAGAGAGCAGTGCCGGGATGATGCTCTTGAATGTCTGCGGGAGAACGATGTAGACCATCGTCTGCCAGAACGTGAAGCCCTGGGAGGCAGCTCCCTCAAACTGTCCCTTCGGAACGTTGTTTAAGCCTCCGCGGACGATCTCTGCAATCACAGCAGTTGTGAACAGCGTGCAGGCGAAGATTGCCTTGACGGTCGGATCACCCTGCATCGTGAATCGAATCCAGAGAATCCACAGGATGTTCGGGGTACAGCGGAAAAACTCGATGTAGGCTCCGACGAGGCGGGAGAGGATCGTCAGCTTTCCGGTACAGAAGTGGCGAACCATTGCGACGAGTGTGCCGAAGAACAGACTCAGAACAATCGTGCATGCGGAAATCAGGATCGTCGTCAGAAGTCCCTGCATCATAAAGAGAAGATTGGATTTCGTAAAGATGGATGCAAATACCTCAGCCATTTTATGCCACCCCCTTCATTTTTTTCGGAACCGGAGTGCGCTTAGCGCGGATCTCCAAGTAGCGGGAGAGCTTAGCGATCGGAAAGCAGATGACAAAGTACAGGAGAGCACACGGCAGATATGCCTGTACGAAGTATCCGAGATCACTGCCCCAGGAATCCGCATGGTACATCAGATCCATTCCTGCGATCATTGCAAGGACGGAAGTATTCTTCACAAGGTTGAGTGCCTGGTTTGCAAGCGGTGGCATGATCATTTTGAGCGTCTGCGGAAGAATGATGTAGCGCATCGTCTGAATGTAGGTGAAACCCTGAGAATATGCGGCATCAAACTGTCCTCTCGGCACAGCCTCGATACCGGTTCGGATGACTTCGGAGATGTAGGCACCGTGGTAGATGCCGACGCCGATGACACCGATGATGAATTTCGGAACTCTTCCGCCGATCACGAACGGCAGGCAGTTATAATAGAAGAAGACCTGCACGACGAGAGGGGTGTTCTGGAAAAATTCCACATAGATTCTCGCGATGATATTTAAGACTTTTACTTTCACGGTGGAACACATTCCGAAAATGACACCTAAGGCAAGCGCCAGCAGGAGACCTGCCAGCGCTACTTTCAGTGTCATGATAAAACCGGGTATGTATTCCTCCGGGAGGACTTCCATGAATGCCTCCCAGCCTTTTACGTTAAACAGTTCTTTTATCATGAGTTATTCGATTCCCCAACCTTTCATCATTTCATCCATCTTGCCACTGCTCTTGAGATCATCGACAACGCCGTTTACCAGCTCTGCAAGTCCCTTGTTGTCGAGCTTGGAAGCAACGCCGTACTCCTGCTCTGCGAAACGATCCGGAAGAAGGGTTGTGGAGTCATCGTTGTATCCTGCAAGGATTGCGCGGTCAACAGAGAAGACATCGATGTTCTTAGCGGCAAGGGCAGCTGCCAGAGACGGATAACCGTCAAACTCCTCAAATTCCGGCTTTACATCGATGTTGTTTTCCTTGGTGTACTCACCGAATGCCTTTGCAGTCGTGGAACCCTGAGAAACACCGATGATCTTGCCGTCAAGGTCGTTGATTGACTCAATGCCGGAATCCTTCAGAACGAGGAGACCAACTGCGTCTGTATAGTATGGGTCAGAGAAATTCCATTTTTCTTTGCGCTCCGGAGTGATTGTGTAGGTTGCGATGACCAGATCAACCTCACCGTTGTCGAGAAGCGGTCCTCTTGTCTTTGCGGTTACACCCTGGAAAGCGACGAGATCCTTGTCCTTTGCCTCGTCAGCGGTGCATCCAAAGATCTCTCCTGCGATCTCGTAAGCCAGATCAACTTCCACACCTTCCATCTTTCCGGTTTCCGGATTCTGGTAACCGAACTTCGGAACATCGACTTTCGTTCCGACTTTCAGTTTGCCGGCATCGATGATCTTCTGAACATCAGCGGTGGTGTCTCCAGATGCGGAGGAGTTGTCAGCAGAGCTTCCCTCGGTAGCAGTTGCCGTGGTATCAGCGGGAGCGGTTGTGGAAGCACTGGAATCGGAACCGGAGCATCCGGTCAGTACAGTTGCCATCATCATAGCAGTAGCAAAGAGAGCGGTACCTGTCTTGAACATGTTCTTTTTCATAATTGTTTCCTCCTCAAAAAAAGTTTCTGTGACTCATTTCTATACAAAAAGACTCCCTGACCTGATTATTCCTGCATATCTATGTATGTGGTATATTTTGGAAAATCGTCGAAGGAGCCTTTGTGTTAGCAGTAATATTAAGAAAGCAAAATCGGCGCCATCGTTTCTTGTTATTGTTTAATGAAGAATCTTGCTTAAGAACGCCTTGGTGCGCTCGTTCTCCGGATTCGTGAAGAAATGCTCCGGAGTTCCTTCTTCTACAATATATCCGCCGTCCATGAAAATGACGCGGTCAGCAACCTGTCTTGCAAATCCCATCTCGTGGGTGACACAAACCATTGTGATATTTTCTTTGGAGAGTCCGACCATAACGTCGAGAACTTCCTGAACCATCTCCGGGTCGAGAGCGGAAGTCGGCTCATCGAAGAGGATCAGTTTCTGCTTCGTGCAGAGCGCCCGGGCAATCGCCACACGCTGCTGCTGACCACCGGAAAGGTTCTGAGGATAGGCGCCGGCCTTGTCGGCAAGACCAACGCGCTCAAGATATTTCATAGCCGTCTCTTCGGCTTCTTTTTTCGGAACTTTCTGCAACTTGATCGGTGCCAGAGTCAGGTTCTGAAGAACTGTCATATGCGGATACAGATTAAACTGCTGGAACACCATCGAGGAATACTTTCTTGCCATCTCACCGCGGTTTTTCTTTGTCATTAGCTGATCGTTGATGTAAACCTCACCGGCGGTCGGCTCCTCTAAGTAGTTCATGCAACGAATCAGAGTGCTCTTACCGCTTCCGGACGGTCCGATGATAACGAGCTTCTCGCCCTCCTCAACAGTCAGATTGATATTCTTTAAAACCTCCAGGCTTCCGTAGTTCTTTTTCAGGTTCTCAACTTTTATCATAATCTCTGCCACCTTTCTATGAGATAATCATCAAAAGTTCCATTTGCGCTTTCGCGATAGAATTTAGAGAAGAGAGAATAAGAAAAAGGCACTCGAACATGCCCCCAGTTGCGGGGGATGCCGAGCGCCTTTGCTCCTCTGATCTATGTTGCATTTCTGTTTGAATTGCTTTTTTTGCATTATATGCGCCAAAAATCGAAAAGTCAATAGGTTTTTTGAAAAAATACAATTTTTAGCTTGTTTTTGCCACAGGTTTTCGATTGTGATACTTTATTAAATTAAATTTGTGAAGGTGTAGAGTGCGAAAATGCGAAGGAGAACGACGGCAGAAAAGAAATAGGAAAAAAGGGTTCTGTTGAGAGAAGGCTCGAGCCTGATTTTATGACAAAAAAACGACGTACTTGAAGTCTTGCACCATTTCCATAAATATGTTACACTCTTCGCAAAGGTCAGCATATAAAGACCCAGATTTTGTTGCTGTGCATGCAGGGAACAGATCAGATTTTGCTCGTTGCTGGGAGCAGTAACCATTCAGAGACATTCAGAGAAGAGAGAAAGGAAGATACCCATGAATTTATCTTATCAGAGCACACGGGGCGGAGAGAGCGGTCTGACTGCTTCTCAGGCGATTTTGAAAGGTCTTGCAGATGACGGCGGTCTGTTTATGCCGGTGGAAATCCCGAAACTGGATATTCCGCTGAAAGAACTCTACGGGGCAACCTATCAGGAGACAGCTTATCAGGTAATGAAGCTGTTCTTCACCGACTTCACGGAGGAGGAGCTTCGCTACTGCATCAATCACGCTTACGATGAGAAGTTTGATACCGAGGAGATCGCACCGCTTGTAAAGGCAGATGGTGCTTATTATCTGGAGCTTTTCCACGGAAAGACGATTGCATTTAAGGATATGGCACTCTCGATTCTTCCGTATCTGATGACGACATCCGCAAAGAAGAATCAGGTAAAGAACGACATCGTGATCTTGACGGCAACCTCCGGTGATACCGGAAAGGCAGCACTCGCAGGTTTTGCGGACGTTCCGGGAACGAGAATCATCGTATTCTACCCGCAGGGCGGTGTCAGCCGGATTCAGGAGCTTCAGATGGTGACCCAGAAGGGAGACAACACCGCAGTTGTCGCAATCCACGGCAACTTTGACGATGCTCAGACCGGAGTGAAGAATATTTTCGGAGACAAGGATTTTGCAGAGCGTCTTGCAGGCAAGGGCTTCCAGCTCTCCTCCGCAAACTCGATCAACATCGGTCGTCTCGTTCCGCAGATCGTGTACTATGTCTATGCATATGCGAAACTCGTGAGCAATGAGGAGATCGCAGACGGCGATCCGATCAATGTGACGGTTCCGACCGGAAACTTTGGAAATATTCTGGCTGCCTACTTTGCAAAACAGCTCGGCGTGCCGATCAAGAAGCTGATCTGCGCTTCCAACGATAACAAAGTACTCTACGATTTCTTCCAGACTGGAACGTATGACAGAAAGAGAGAGTTCATTCTGACGACTTCCCCGTCTATGGATATTCTGATTTCGAGCAACTTGGAGCGTCTGATCTATCTGAGCACCGGATGCGATGCAACTGCAACGGGAACTCTGATGAAGGAGCTGAGCGAGAAGGGTGCCTACACGGTAACTGACGCACAGAGAGACTTCATGAAGGATTTCTGCGGTGGATATGCGACCGAGAAGGAAGATGCAGACGAGATCCGTCACGTCTACGAGGAGACCGGCTATGTGATCGATACGCACACCGCTGTCGCAAGTGCAGTTTGCAGAAAGTACCGCGAGGAGACGAAGGACAATACTCCGACCGTGATCGCTTCGACTGCAAGCCCGTACAAGTTCGCACACAGCGTTATGGAGGCGATTGCAGGCGAGCAGGGTGACCGCGATGAGTTTGCGATCGTGGATGAGCTGAGCAAGACGGCGAATGTTCCGGTTCCGCAGGCAGTTGAGGAGATCCGTACCGCACCGATCCGTCATACAAGAGTTTGCGACCGCACCGATATGGAGAAGGAAGTCGCAGAGATTCTCGGATTATAAGAAATACGGTTGGTTCGTATAAGAAATACTAAGAAATACGGTTAATCAGCGGTTAGTTTAGAAAAAATACTTCATAGAAAAAATACCTTTTTGGCGATTTGAAAAAATTCGGAAAAGCGAATCCTATTGCCAAAAAAATAACGAGGGCTCTTTTCAAATCACAAAAAATGTATTATACTATGGGTATGTTTTTGAAAAGAAAATATGTAACTGTGGGGATACATTAAGAAGGTATGAAACAGTTGTTACAGTTCATGCGTTATGCAAACTGTAACGAACAGTTACAAAATATCATGAATGGAGGATGGAATCATGTTAGTATCTGCAACAGAAATGCTGAAAAAAGCAAAAGAAGGGCATTATGCAGTAGGACAGTTTAACATCAACAACCTGGAGTGGACAAAGGCAATCCTGGCTACGGCTCAGGAGATGAACTCCCCGGTAATTCTGGGTGTTTCCGAGGGTGCCGGCAAGTATATGACCGGATTTAAGACCGTAGCACAGATGGTTAAGGCAATGATCGAGGAGATGAACATCACCGTTCCGGTTGCTCTGCATCTGGATCATGGTACCTATGATGGTTGCTACAAGTGCATTAAGGCTGGTTTCTCCTCCATCATGTTCGACGGTTCCCACTATGCAATCGAAGAGAACGTAGAGAAGACCAAAGAGCTGGTTAAGGTTGCTCATGCAATGGGACTGTCCATCGAGGCTGAGGTTGGTTCCATCGGCGGTGAGGAAGATGGCGTTATCGGTATGGGCGAGTGCGCAGACCCGAACGAGTGCAAGGCAATCGCAGATCTGGGCGTTGACTTCCTGGCAGCAGGTATCGGCAACATCCACGGAAAATATCCGGCAAACTGGAAGGGCTTAAGCTTTGAGACTCTGGCAGCTGTTCAGGAGAAGACTGGTGATCTTCCGCTGGTTCTGCACGGTGGTACCGGAATCCCGGCTGATCAGATCAAGAAGGCAATCTCCCTCGGCGTTGCAAAGATCAACGTAAATACCGAGTGCCAGCTGGCATTTGCTGCTGCTACCCGTAAGTACATCGAGGAAGGCAAGGATGAGCAGGGCAAGGGCTTTGACCCGAGAAAACTGCTTGCTCCGGGCGCAGAGGCAATCAAGGCAACCGTAAGAGAAAAGATTGAACTGTTTGGTTCCGCAAATAAGGCTTGAAATTAGGGGTCGGACTTAATAAAATAAACTTCTGACGGGAAAAGAAGAAAATCGTGAAAAAGTGCTTGCTTTTTCTGGTGAGATAGGTTATTTTAATAAAGAACGATGGCGTTCTTCTTATAAGAAGGAGGGCGCCATCTTTTTTTATACAGGATATACAGAAACAATGCAGATTTATTCATTTTTCATTTTCTGCGTGATTTCATGAGGAACGGAAGGGTGTTCAAACCCGGTATGGACTGTATGAATCATTGAGGAGATCCGGAATGGAAATTCAAAGGAGAGGAAGGAAAAATTTATGAGCGAGATCGTAAATATGTCTGAAGTGTTCGGCAAGAATGTCTTTAACGAGACTGTAATGAAAGAGCGCCTGCCGAAGGCCGTATTCAAGAAGCTGAAGAAAACCATCGAGGATGGTACGGAACTGGATCCGTCTATCGCTGATGTTGTTGCTCATGCAATGATGGATTGGGCAATCGAGAGAGGAGCAACTCACTATACACATTGGTTCCAGCCACTGACCGGCGTTACCGCTGAGAAACATGATTCCTTCATTTCCGCTCCAGATTCCGAGGGAAGAGTCATCATGGAGTTCTCCGGCAAAGAGCTGATCAAGGGTGAGCCGGATGCATCTTCGTTCCCGTCCGGTGGTCTTCGTGCTACATTCGAGGCAAGAGGATATACCGCTTGGGATTGTACTTCTCCGGCATTTTTAAAGGAGGATGCAATCGGTGTGACCCTGTGCATTCCGACCGCATTCTGTTCTTACACCGGCGAGGCACTCGATCAGAAGACCCCGCTTCTTCGTTCGATGCAGGCGATTGATGAGCAGTCCCTGAGAATTATGAGATTGTTCGGCAACACCACCGCAAAGCGCGTGGTTCCGTCCGTAGGACCGGAGCAGGAGTATTTCCTGGTTGACCGTGCAAAATATTTACAGAGAAAAGACCTGATCTACACCGGTCGTACCCTGTTCGGTGCAATGCCTCCGAAGGGTCAGGAGCTGGATGATCATTACTTTGGAGCAATTCGTGAGAGAATTGGTTCTTATATGAATGAGGTCAATAAGGAGCTGTGGAAACTCGGCGTTACCGCTAAGACCCAGCACAACGAGGTTGCACCGGCACAGCACGAGCTGGCCCCGATCTACGATCAGGCAAACCTTGCAGTTGACCACAACCAGATGGTTATGGAGACCTTAAAGAAAGTTGCTGGTCGTCATGGAATGTCCTGCTTGCTTCATGAGAAGCCGTTCGCAGGTGTCAATGGTTCCGGTAAGCACAACAACTGGTCCCTGACTTCTGATGATGGCGTGAACCTGTTAAGCCCGGGCGAGACCCCGCACGAGAACATCCAGTTCCTTCTGGTTCTGGCATGTATCCTGAAGGCTGTTGATGTTCATGCAGATCTGCTTCGTGAGTCCGCAGCAGATGTCGGCAACGATCACCGTCTTGGAGCAAACGAGGCACCGCCAGCAATCATTTCCGTATTCTTAGGCGAACAGCTTGAGGATGTCATCGATCAGCTGTGCAGTACCGGTGAGGCAACTCACTCCAAGAAGGGCGGTACCTTAAAGACTGGCGTTGCAACTCTTCCGGATCTGGATAAGGATGCAACCGATCGTAACCGTACTTCACCGTTTGCATTTACCGGAAACAAGTTCGAGTTCCGTATGGTTGGTTCCGCAGACTCCATCGCTTCTCCGAACGTAGTTCTGAACACGATCGTTGCAGAGGCATTCAAGGAAGCAGCAGACGAGCTGGAGAAGGCAGATGACTTCGATACCGCTGTTCATGATATGATCAAGAAACTGCTCAGAGAGCACAAGCACATCATCTTCAACGGCAACGGTTACTCCGATGCATGGGTTGAGGAGGCTGAGCGCCGTGGTCTGCCGAACATCCGCTCTATGGTAGATGCAATCCCGGCACTGACGACCGAGAAGGCAATCAAGCTGTTCGAGTCCTTCAACGTATTCACCGAGGCAGAGCTTCAGTCCCGTGCAGAGGTTGAGTACGAGGCTTATGCAAAGGTTATCAACATCGAGGCAAAGACGATGCTCGACATGGCAGGCAAGCAGATCATTCCGGCAGTTATCAAGTACACCACCGAGCTGGCTGAGTCCTTAGGCAAGGTAAAGAGTGCTTGTCCGGAGGCTGATACCAGCGTACAGACCGAACTGCTTACCGAGACTTCTGCTCTGCTGTCCGATATGAAGGTAGCACTGGCAGGTCTGGCAGATATCGTTGAGGAGTGCGAGGGCATGGAGAGCGGAAGCGATCAGGCTCACGCTTACCACGACAAGGTAGTTCCGGCAATGGCTGCTCTGCGTGCACCGGCTGACAAGCTGGAGATGATCGTGGACAAGGATCTGTGGCCGTTCCCGAGCTATGGCGATCTGATGTTCGAGGTATAAAAGATCAGATATTTGTTTTATAAATATGGGTTCTTCTTTTGAGAAAATAAAAGTTGTTGGTTGTGCAGTGCGCTGGCAGTGACAGATGGATGTTGCGGTTCGTGCATGGCATGAACGATGACGGCTAGACGGCGGTTCCGCAGGAGATGGCGGGACCGCCGTTTACTTTTTTTCATGAATATTGTATGATAGAAATAGTGTTACTTATAAAGAAATTTTTCTGGATCATTTAAAATAATGATGAAATTGATGAAACTGGAAAATAAGATCTGAGGAATCTGAGGAAAAAGGAATGAATGTAGTTTATGCGTCAAATGACGCTTATGCAAGGCATTTGGGCGTGTCGATGTATTCGCTCTTTGACCGAAATCAGGAGGTTGAGGAGATTGAGGTCTGGGTGCTGTCGATGGCGATTTCAGAGGAAAATCAGGCGAATTTAAAAAAGATTGCCGATCAGTATCGTCGTAGATTAAATTTTGTGGAGCTTGATGACCTCAGGCAGAAAATCGGCTTTGAGGTCGAGACCGGGGCTTATGACATCAGCATCATGCTTCGCCTCTTTGTCGGGGAAGCCTTGCCCGAGAGCGTTGAGCGGGTCCTCTATCTCGACTGTGACACTGTGGTTGCTCAGCCACTCAAGCACCTTTGGAAGACGGAACTTCATGAAAATGTGATCGGTGCGGTGATGGAACCGACGATCTACCCGGAGGTGAAAGCTTCGATCGGGCTTGACAATGACGAGCCGTATTTCAATTCCGGGGTTCTGCTGATCAATCTGAAAAAGTGGAGAGAAGAGGGGGTTCAGCAGAGACTTCTCGATTTCTGGAAGGAGAAGGGCGGAAAACTTTTTGCGAGCGATCAGGATGTGATCAACGGGGGACTTAAGGGGCAGATCCAGGTGATTTCTCCGCGGTATAATTTTTTTACAAATTACCGCTATTTCTCCTATCAGACGCTTGTGCGTCATGAACCTGCGTATCAGGCGGTGAAGAGGGAACAGCTCACAACGGCGAAACGTCACCCGGCGATCATTCACTATATGGGGGATGAGAGACCGTGGATTGCCGGAAACAGAAATCATTACCGCAAGGCGTATGAGTTTTATCTGGAAAAGACACCATGGGCGGGAAGTCCAAAGGAAAAGGGAAAAGAGCGTTACATGCTCGCCTATCATTTGATGGATTATGTGACCGCGGTTTGTCCGGCAGTGCGCTGGGCGATCAGCCGTCAGATGGGAATGAAGTTTGTGGAAAACAGAAAGAGAGAAAGTGAAAAATGATTACGGTTTTGATGGCAACCTGGCAGGGAAAAAAATATCTGGAACAACAGCTTGACTCGATTTTGGCGCAGACCGTGCCGGTGCGGATTGTGATTTCGGATGACGGGTCGGATGACGGAACACGGGAACTTCTCGAGCGCTATGCCGAGTGGTATCCGAAACAGATTGTGCTTCATCACCACCAGACTCCGCAGGAGCGCAAAGCGGTGATGTTGCAGAAATCAGAGGGAAAGGGCAAACAGAGAATACCGGCATCAGCACAGAATTTCTTCTCGTTGATGGAGTTTGTCGATGAGGAGGATGAGAGCGATTATGTGATGCTCTCCGATCAGGATGATGTCTGGTTCAACGACAAGGTGAAAGTGCTTGCCGGCAGAATGCGCCAGATGGAGAGACAGATGGGAGAGGAGATCCCGATTCTGATTCACTCGGATATGGAGGTTGTGGATGAGGATCTCGCTCCGATTGCCCCGAGTTTCTTTGAATATCAGAACTGTCATCCGGAGCGCAACTCGTTTGCTGAGGTGCTGATTGAGAATCCGGTGACGGGCGGAGCCTGCATGATGAACCGTGCACTCTTGCATCTTGTGGCAAAAGCACCGAAGAGCTGTTGCATGCATGACTGGTGGATCGCGCTTGTCGCCTCGTGTTTCGGTGTGATTAGCTGGGGCGAGGAACCTCTCTATCAGTATCGCCAGCATGAGGACAATGTGCTCGGCGCGCAGAAGAAGGGACTGCTTTTGGCGCTTGAGAGCCGAAAGGGACGGGGCGAGGAGATTGCCCGCGCATACGGACAGATCTTTGCACAGGCGACTGCGTTTGGTCATCGTTTCTGGAAAATGATGACACCGGAGCAGAAGAGCACGCTTCGCGCATTTTTGGCACTTCCGTATCAGTCTCCGGCAGGTCGCGCAAAGAACATCCTGCACCATCATTTCTGCAAGAATTCCCGGATTCAGACGCTTGCGATGTGCGTGACGATCCCGAAGATGGCGGGGGGACAACTCTCGCTTGACCGTCTTGAGGCACAGGGCCAGAGAGCACAGAAAGACCGTCCGATTCCTTGGAAAAGGGAGAAGGAGGACGAATCCCTGTGAATGGAAAGATGAAAATTTGTAGTGTGATTCTGAATTATAACGATGCCGAGACGACGGAACAGCTCGTCCGCCTGATCCATGAGTATGATGTGCCGGAGGAGATCGTGGTCGTCGATAATGCGTCGACCGATGATTCGTGGGACCAGCTCAAAGGTCTGGAAGATGAGAAAGTTCATGTGATTCGCTCGGAGAAAAATGGCGGATACGGAGCGGGAAATAACCTTGGCGTCCGCTATGCGGTCGAGCACTGTCAGGCAACCCATGTGCTGATCATGAATCCGGATGTAACGATCGCGGAGGAGACGATCATTCGGATGTTGAAACTTTTTGAGAAGCATCCGGATATCGGCGTGATGAGTGCGCGGATGTACGACGTCACTTACGGGGAAATGACGGGAGGCTGGCCACTGCGCGGATATCTGAGACAGCTTCTTGCGATGGGGCCGGTCAGCCGTCGTCTGTTTGCGCCATTTCTCGAGTATTCCAAGTCGTATTTTGAGGAAAAAAAGGCAGTTGCGGTCGATGTCGTCCACGGCTCTCTGCTGATGATTGACGCAGAGCGTTTTCTCGAAGCCGGGGGATATGATGAGGGGATCTTTCTGTATCAGGAGGAAGATGTGCTCGGATGGAAGATGAGAACGATGGGACTTCGCACGGTCTTACTGCTCGACCGAAGCTACGATCACGCACATTCGGTGTCGATCAGCAAGTCATTTTCGGGGCAGATTGAGCGTCAGCGTCTTCGTGAACAGAGCGTTCTTTATTATATGAAGAATTATCTGCATATCGGTCGAGTTCAGGAGTGGTTTGCAAAGGTATGGTTTTGGGGAATCCGGATGGAAATTCGCACGGCACAGATTTTCAGTCAAAAAGAAAAATAATGATGTGGGGGACAGACAGGGGGTGCGATATGATCTGGGATGGAGAATGTATGGATAGGGTTAAGACAAAATTGCGCAGGTATGGATGTTTTTTGCTCTGTGTTATGATGATTTTTTCGCTGTTGCCGATGAGAGCAAGTGCGGAAGAACATGCAGGAGAAAACAATGATTCCAAGATTGTCCGTGTGGGCTGGTATGAGGATTCCTATCACATCACCGGCGCCAATGGCGGTCGAAGCGGGTACGCTTATGAGTACGAACAGGCGGTAGCCGGTTACACCGGATGGCAGTATGAGTATGTAAAGGGAAGTTTCGGCGAATTGGTGGGAATGCTCGAAGACGGGGAAATCGATCTGATGGCAGCGCTTTCCTACACGGACGAGCGCGCACAGAAGATGCTGTTTTCCGAGTTGCCGATGGGTCAGGAAAAATATTACCTGTACGCGGATCTCACGAAAAAAGATATTTCGATGTCGGATCTGTCGACTCTGAATGGCAAGAAGGTCATTGTCATGGAGGACAGCATTCAGGCGACGCAGTTTGCTGAGTGGGAGAAAGAGCATCGGATCAAGACACAGCACATCAATATTGACAGCATCGATCGGGCAATGGAGCTGACAGGAAAGCACGAGGTGGACGGGGTAATCTCCACGGAAACTCCGATCTGGGTTGAAGCCGGAATGTCTGCGATCGCCACGACCGGAGGCTCCGGTATTTATTATGGAATCAACAAGAACCGCCCGGATCTGAAGGAAGAGCTGGACAATGCGATGCGTTCGATGGAGTATGACAAACCGTTTTATTCCGATGATCTTTACAAGGAATACCTTGCCGCGGAGTCCGTGGCAGTTCTCTCCACGGAGGAGAAGGAATGGCTGAAAGAGCATGGCGCGATTCTGGTCGGATATTTGAAGGATGATGCCGGAATCAGCTCTTTGCAGGCGGAGACCGGAGAGATCGTCGGTGTGATCAACGATTACATTTCGTATGCGACAGACTGTCTCGGAGATCATGCGCTGGAGTTTCAGTTGGTGGGATTTGACTCTCAGGATGATGAGGTGCAGGCATTAAAAGATGGCAATATTGATATGATTTTTCATACTGCACAGAATCCGAATATGGCGGAAGAAAATAATTTTTCTCTGTCTAATACTGTCTGGAACACGAATCTTGCGGTAATCACGACAAGCACGTATTTTGATGAGAATGCGGAGAATACAATCGCCGTTCCGAAAGACAAACTTGCGTTGAAATGGTACATTTCCTATAACTATCCGCAGTGGAAAATCGTAGAGTATGACACGCAGGAGAATGTTCACAAGGCTGTGCGAGGTGGCGAGGCAGACTGTTTTGTTGTCCGCTCAAGCCGGGTCGCAAATTATATCAAGGACAGCAAGCTTCACAGTGTTTCCCTGATGAAGCCGGAGAACGTCTCTTTTGCGGTGAAACGTGGAAATTCGATTTTGATGTCCGTCTTGAACAAGACGTTGAAATCCATGCCGAGCACGATGCTGACAGGAGCTTTGTCCATGTATGACAACCGTTCAAGAAAAGTCACGGTCATGGACTTCATCAAGGACAATCTGATTGTGGTAGCAACGACCTGTATTTTGATCTTTCTCCTTATTCTGTTCATCATTCTCGGATTTTTGAAAAAGTCTCTGCGCGCAGAGGCAAAGGCGAAAGAGGCGGTTGAGCAGTCTCAGGAGCTGAATGAAAAATTGCAGAAGAGTCAGGATGATTTGAAGACCGCTCTGATGCAGGCGGAGAGTGTCAACTCGGCAAAGACGACGTTCTTAAACAACATGTCGCACGACATCCGCACCCCGATGAATGCGATTATCGGCTTTACCTCTCTTGCCGCCTCGCACATCGATAACAAGGAGCTGGTGAAAGATTATCTGAAAAAGATTGGCACTTCGAGTGAACATCTGCTCTCCCTGATCAATGACGTGCTTGACATGAGCCGAATTGAGAGCGGAAAAGTGAAGATTGACGAGAAACCGCTTCACCTTCCGGATCTGCTTCACGACCTCCGCACAATCATCCGTCCGTCTGTCGCCTCGAAACAGCTCGATTTCCTGATCGATACGGTTGATGTGGTGGACGAGGATATCATCGCGGATAAGCTGAGACTGACGCAGGTCATCCTCAATATTTTGAGCAACGGCGTAAAATACAACAAAACGGGCGGTGTGCTAAGCCTGAGAGTCAAACAGGAGAAGAAGGCGCCGAAGGGCTGTGCAACCTATCATTTTATTGTGAGGGATAGCGGAATCGGCATCAGCAAAGAGTTCCAGAAGCATATCTTTGAGAACTTTTCGCGTGAGGAGACAGCAACGGTCAACTGCATTCAGGGTACGGGTCTCGGTCTTGCGATCACGAAAAAGATTGTTGAGATGATGGGCGGAACGATCCATCTTGAGAGCGAGGAAGGGGTCGGCAGTGTGTTTGATGTCTGCCTGACCTTCCGGTTGAATGGGGAGAAGAAAATCTATAAAAAGATCGATTCCTTGCAGGGACTTCGCGTTCTGGTTGCAGATGATGATACCGATACCTGTTTGAGCATTTCATCGATGCTGACAGAGATTGGAATGCGTTCTGAGTGGACAGTTTCCGGCAAGGAGGCGGTGATCCGTGCAAAACATGCGGTGGATATGGGCGATGAGTTTTATGCCTATATCATTGACTGGCTGATGTCGGATATGAATGGAATTGAGACTGTCCGCCGTATCCGAAGAGTGATTGGAGACAGCAGTCCGATCATCATTCTGACTGCTTATGACTGGTCGGATGTGGAGGAAGAGGCAAAAGAAGCCGGCGTGACAGCCTTCTGTGAGAAACCTCTGTTCTTGTCGGAACTCAGAGATATTCTCACAAAACCGATGGAGATCAATAAGCCGAAACCGGAAGACGAGATTCAGATTCCGGCAGGAAAGAAAGTCCTTCTGGTCGAGGATAATGAGCTGAATCAGGAGATTGCCTATGAGATTCTCACGCAGGCGGGACTCAGCGTAGAGGTTGCAGGAGATGGAACGGTTGCTGTGGAGAAGATGGCAACGTCCGGACCGGGACAATATGATCTGATTATGATGGATATTCAGATGCCGATCATGAATGGATATGAGGCGACGAGAAAGATTCGTGAGATGGAAGCACCGCATTGTAAGACGATTCCGATTATCGCCATGACAGCAAATGCGTTTGAGGAGGACCGGGAACTGGCAAAGGAAGCCGGAATGACCGGCTATCTGGCAAAACCGATCCAGATCGACAAGATGTTAAAAGAGATCAGTTCTTTCTTATAGGATTCTCATCTAATAGGATTTTCATAGAAAGTTTTTAATCTTAATAGTAAAAAATGGCTACCGCAGATTTGTGCGATAGCCATTTTTGTTTGCTGTTTTTGCTTGTCGTTTTATGTTTTATATTTTATGATTCCTGTTTTTTAATAGCCGTTTTATGATCGCTGTTTTCGGATTACTGCTGAGCGAACTTTGCAAGGATCTGCTGAGTTGCCTGAGCAATGCCTTCCTCGGTGACGTTCGGGTCAGTCGGATCCCAGGTCTGCTCAAACGGAATCTCTTCCTTGATTGTCGGACGTTCGAACGGTCCTGCGATCTCACTGTTGTACACGGTAACAGTCGTGCCGATCGGGCAGTGGTCGTAAATCCACTTTGCATCTCCGCTGACAAGACGGATACATCCGGCGGAACGGGCGATTCCCATGTTGTTGTATGTACTTGCCCAAACGGAATAGGAGTTTGGAGCATCGTAGATGATCGAGTGAAGCAGGATCGGGAGTCCGGCGCCAAGGCGGGTTGCATACTGCGTGTAAACGTCGTGGATCATCAGTCTCCAGCGGTATTTCTCCGGAGTCTTGAACGTACCGATCGGAGTATCATCGCCGACGGAGGTCAGGAAGGACTTGACCGGAATGATGTAGCCGTTTCCGCCATCCTGAGCATATACGGTTAAGCAGTTCATCTCTTTGTTGACTTTAAGAAGGTACGGACCGTCGCTTCCGAGAACAGACTCAACATCGGTCAGAAGTTTTCCATCTTCCTGGAAATAGTACTTGAGACCGTCGATGTACTGCCATCCGGTTACCGGAACGGAGTCCTTAAAGTAGTAGCGGTCGCTTCCCTGCCAGCCCCAACCGGTGTAGTTCGAGCCGTCGCCGTGGATGTATCTCATTGCGCCGTCAACGATCTGGATGCCGTCTGCATGGTCGGAAACGAGAGCATTTGTCGTGTCGAGAGCCTCTGCTCCGTTTGTGCCCTTGCGGAAGAATGCGAGGCGGTAGCCGGTGATGAAGAGTCCCTTGTTCATCGAACCGGCACTCTCACCGTTCTTCGCCCATCCGGTCTGGGTGCCATCACTCAGGATCGTGGAGTAGTAGATGTCGAACTGATCGCCGACGATTCCTGCGAAGCGGTACTGGATTGCCTCAACCGGGATCGGATTTGCGGCACCGGCGGTCTGCTGACCATTCATCGCCCATCCGGTCCATCCGGTCTGAGAGTTGTAGGTGCGGTAGAGAAGATCTCCGTGGATGTTCTCAAGGAAGGTGGAAATAGAGCTGAATCCTGCGGAAGCGCCCTCAATCTGCTGATCGTTGACATACGGGTTTGACCAGGTCATTCCGTCTGCGATCAGAAGAACGGTTGTCTGTAAATGCGGTTCGCGCTGAGGAACTTTTAACGGGTTGTTGGAATCTTCCTGAGCCTCTGCCTCTGCGGCCGCGCGCTCTGCCTCGAGTTCTGCACCCTGAGCGTCGGTCAGAGCATTTCCATCGGAAGAAACTTCAGAGGAAGCGGAAGTTTCGGTGGAAGTGGAATCCGTGGTGGTGGAAGTGTCCGTCGTGCCACCCGGTGCATTTGTGGTCACACCATCCGGAGTTGCCTCCGTGGTGGAAGCAGACTGGGTCGGCATGCCCGGACCGCCGGTTTCCACCTGAGTAGATCCTGCATGGATCGTTCCACTCGTCTCAGCTGTGGCACTTGTTGTCTCTGTGGTTTGCTCCGTGGAAGTGCCTTCCGTGGTTGAACCAGGGGCGTTGAATGTTATGGTTTCGGCGAATGCCGGGAAAACAGATCCGACTGCAAGGATGCCGGAAAGCATCAGTGCGAGACCGGATTTTTTGCATATATGTTTTTTATACATGAGAAAATCCTCCTGAAAAATGAATTCATATACATTGTTAATCTAACACAAATGAGAGGAAAATTCCATATTTGATTTACAATTTATGGGGGATATTGTAAAATACAAGGGATTAGCAAGAAAAATGTAAGGATATTGTAACGGTTAACCCGTGAATGATAATAGGACGGAAAAGAAATCATGAATTCAAATAAAAGGGAGATCATGGTCAGCATCTGCTGTATCACCTACAATCAGGAGGCGTATATTCGGGATGCTCTGGATGGATTTATCAAACAGAAAACGAATTTTCAGTGGGAACTTTTGATTCACGATGACGCTTCGACAGATCGCACGGCTGAGATCATTCGGGAGTATGCAACGCGCTATCCGGACCGGATTTTCCCGATTCTTCAGACAGAAAATCAGTACTCGCAGGGACTCACGAACATCAGTGGAACGTTTAATTTCCCGAGAGCGAGAGGAAAATATATCGCGATGTGCGAGGGAGACGATTACTGGACCGATGAGACAAAACTCCAGCGTCAGGTCGATTTTATGGAGGCACATCCGGGATGTTCGCTCTGCCTGCACAGCGCAAAAGTTGAGGTCCAGGGAAAAGCCATAACGGAACACAGGATGCGTCCGTATCGCAGAAGCAGGAAGATTCGCCCGGAGGAGATTATTGACAAGACTTCGGGGTATCCGACGGCGTCGCTGATGTTTCGTCGGAGTATGGTCGAGCATCTGCCGGACTTTTACGTGAACGCTCCGATCGCGGACATTCCGCTTCAGCTGATGAGTGCGGATCGCGGATGGGCATACTATATGGATCGGTGTATGTGTGTCTATCGCCTCGGCGGTTCGGCATCGTGGACGACGCTGATGAAACAGGGCAATTATGAAGAAAAGCAGAGAAATTACGCCCGCGCGATGGAGGAGATGTACCGCGGATTTGATAAGGAGAGCGGAGAACGGTTTCATCAGATTGTGGAGAGGGCCTCGGCGCGGATTCGTTTTCTGACCTGGGTCAACACGCGCAAGTATGAGAAGGTATTTGATCGGAAATACCGTCGGTTTTACCGGGAACTCAATCTGAGAACGCGGTTCTTCATCCGGTTCGAGACGATGGCACCCGGTCTTTATGCGATGTTGCAGAAACGGTTTCACCGGGCAGAGTAAAGGTGAACCAGAAAAACGAGAATTAAGGAAAGACAGCGATTGTGGATTCTATCGTGTCGAGACCGCAGGGAATAAGGAGTTTTGGTGTGGCAGAGACAGAAATGAAACAAAAAGTAGTGAAGGGACTTTTCTGGAAAGTCCTCGAAAATGGAGGCGCGCAGGGCGTACAGTTTGTGATTGCAGTGATCCTTGCACGCCTTTTGAGTCCGGCGGAGTACGGAGTCGTCGGAATCATTTCCATTTTTATTGTGATTGCAAATGTGTTTGTCCAAAGTGGATTCAGCACGGTTCTGGTGCAGAAACGTCATGCAGATGAGCTGGATTTTTCCTCGGTCTGCTATTTTGAGCTTGCGATGTCGGCGGTCATGTATATGCTTTTGTACCTGTCGGCGCCGGTGATTGCCGGATTTTATGAGATTGATCATCTGACTGAGATTGTGAGAGTGCTCGCGGTGGTATTGTTTCCGGGCGCAGTGATCTCCGTTCAGACTTCCTATGTGTCCCGAAATATGGAATTTCGCGGGCTTTTTCTTTCTACCCTGACGGCATCGATTATCTCCGGCGCGATCAGCGTTGCGATGGCATATCTGGGATTTGGCGTCTGGGCGATGGTGTGGCAACAGATCACCTATTATCTGGCGTTGATGATTACATTGTTCTTCACTGTGACATGGAGACCGAAGCTGTGCTTTGCATTGTCTAGGGTGAGGGAGATGTTTTCGTTTGGATGGAAACTTCTCTGTGCCTCCCTTCTCGACAATGTTTTTAACAATCTGTATGGACTTTTGATCGGAAAGATATATAATGAAGAGTTACTGGGAAGCTATAACCGCGGAGAACAGTTTCCGAAACTGATTGCGACGAATCTCGGGGCGGCGATTCAGGCGGTGCTTCTGCCGGCATTTGCGGAAAAGCAGGAAAACCGCGAGCAGGTTCACCAGATGATGAGAAGGGCGATCCAGCTGAGTTCCTTTGCGGTGATTCCGATGCTTCTTGGAATGTTTGCGGTTGCGGATACGTTGGTTTTGGCACTGCTCGGGGAGAAGTGGATGATCTGTGTGCCGTTTCTTCGGATCATGTGTATCTCGTATTGTTTCTGGCCGATTCACATCGCGAATCTTCAGGCGATCAATGCGGTCGGGCGCAGTGATATTTTCCTGAAACTTGAGATTGTGAAGAAACTTCTGAGTGTGGTGGCGCTCGTGATTGGCATGCAGTTTGATGTCTATGTGATGGTGTGCTTGAAAGCCTTTCAGGATTTTCTCTGTACATTTATCAATGCAGGTCCGAACAAGAAACTGCTCGGATACAGCGTTTTGCATCAGTGGATGGATGTGATGCCTCCGGTTTTGCTCTCGGCAGTGATGTGCGCGGGGGTTATGGCACTCGGAACCTGGATGGGAGCGATGTCCGTGTGGATCAAGCTCGTGATTCAGATTGTGGCGGGAGTTGTGATCTATGCGGGGCTTGCATGGGGATTTAAGTTAGAGAGTTTTCGGTACCTGTGTGGGATGATTCAGAAGCGCAAGGGTGATTAGCTTGGGCTTGGTTGTTGATTTGGCGTAGAGATAGTTGGAGTGAGTTTTAGGGATAGTGTTAGTTCATTGATTGAGCGCCAGTGACGAAGATTTCAGAGTGATTAGTTTATCGAGATTGTTAGTTTGTTTATTGGGCGCCAACGGCAGAAGGAAGCCCTGCAAACTCGCTCTCGCTCCGGGTTCGACGCAGCGGTGCATAAGGCTGTAAAGGACACAGCCTAAGCACCGGCGTCTCACACGGGTTTGCAGTGACTTCTTCGCCTTATGGCGCTTACTCAAATTGATTCGAGTTATTTGTTACTTATTAGTTAGGCTGGGGATGATTAAATTCAGGTCGACGCTCACGGAGACTTGGCGCGTGATTTTGGTCAGCTTTGCTGACATCTTCTTATCAAAATCACTGCGCATCCACTCTGAGTTATAAATGAAAACAAGCGAAATCATATAGACATAAATAAGGAAGGACAGATAGAAAATGGAGATGGCGAGAGAGGATGAGAGAAAGACCGCATTGGTGACGGCGATCGGATCATTTTCTGCGCGAGAGGTGATTGCAGGGTGCAGAAGAGAGGGACTGCGTGTTATCGGCTGTGATATTTATCCGGCAGAGTGGGTTGCAGATTCCGCGGATGTGGATGTGTGCTATCGGGCGCCTTATGCGACGGATGAGACTGCATACCGCGCGTTTCTTGCGGAGGTTTGCGAGAAGGAGCATGTAGATTTCGTGCTTCCTCTGACGGATGTCGAGGTCGATGTTCTTCAAAAATGGAGAATGGAGTCCATGGATGCGACGAAAGAGTATGAGGTGACGGCAGAATTTGCCCCGCTTCATGCTGTGCTCTGCATGTCCGGAGTCGAGACGATTCGCCTGTGCCGAGATAAGGAGAAGATGCAGAATTTCCTGTCGGAGCGCGGACTTTGTCGGACAATCCCGGGCAGAGAACTTGCTGAGGTTGTGGAGGCGGAGGCAGATTCTGCTTATGAAAATCTTAGCTATCCGTTGGTTATCAAGCCGGTTGACGGGCGAAGCAGTCAGGGACTGGCGCGTGTGAAAAATGCCCGACAGATGGCGTATGCGGTTCAGGAATGTGTGGAGCATGGCGGTCGTTTTCTTGTACAGCCGATGATTGACGGAAGTGTGGTGACTGTCGATGTTGCCCGCGATCCGAAGAGTGGAATCACTTCGGCGGTTGCGCGCAGGGAGCTTCTGCGGACGCTAAATGGTGCCGGAACATCGGTCTACGTCTATCACGATGAGATGCTTGAACAGGAGTGCCGCGAGATTGCAAAGGCACTTGATATCTGTGGATGTGTGAATTTTGAGTTTATCGATACTGCGTGTGGGGAAGGAATGGAGGAAAAGAACCGATATCGTTTCCTTGAGTGCAACCCGCGTTTCTCGGGGGGAGTTGCGTTTTCCTGCATGGCGGGCTATGATATGATTCGGGCACATCTGGCATGTTTTATGGGAAAAACACCGGAAAAACCGGTTGTTGTGGAGAATCAGTATATTGCCAGACGCTACACGGAGTATCGGATGAAATAGAGATCGATGATAAAGAAATTGGCTCGAAAAAAGGAGGAAGACTTGCATGGAAAAGCATGAGCAGGCGGTGATGGTGACGCGCTCATCGATGCCACCGCTTGAGGAATATGTCGAGATGCTCAAACCGATCTGGGAGAGTGCTTGGCTGACGAATATGGGCGCTTATCATGAGGAATTGAAACAGAAACTTAAGGAGTATCTGGATGTTCCGCAGTTGGAGCTTTTTGTGAATGGACACACGGCGCTTGAGCTTGCGATTCAGGCGTTTGATCTTGAGGGTGAGGTCATCACGACCCCGTTCAGCTTTGCTTCCACGACGCATGCGATTGTGCGAAATGGTCTGACGCCGGTATTTTGCGACATCAATGAGACGGATTATACGATGGATGTGGACAAGATCGAGGAGCTGATTACGGATAAGACGTGTGCGATTGTTCCGGTTCACGTTTACGGAAATCTCTGCGATGTGGAGCGGATTAAGGAGATCGCAAAGCGCCACAATCTTCGTGTGATCTATGATGCGGCACATGCATTTGGAGAGACTTGGAAGGGACGCGGGGTGACCCAGTTTGGAGATGCATCGATGCTGAGTTTTCATGCGACGAAGGTTTACCACACGATTGAGGGTGGAGCAGTCGCTTTTCATGAGGACTGGTTGAAGGATCGTCTCTATCAGCTCAAGAATTTCGGAATCACCGGATATGAGAGTGTCGAGTATGTCGGAGCAAATGGCAAGATGAACGAGTTTCAGGCAGCGATGGGACTGTGTAATCTGCGTCACATCGACGGGGAGATTGCAAAGCGAAAAGCCCTTGCAGAGCGTTACCGCGAGAGACTTTCGGGTGTGCCGGGAATTCGTCTCTGCCCTCAAAATCCGGATGTTCGATACAATTATGCTTATATGCCGGTGGTGTTTGAGGGATATGGTGCAGATCGCGACGAGATTTTTTCCGCGCTCAAGGAGAACAATATCTTTGCGAGAAAATATTTCTACCCGTGCATCAATGATTATGCGTGCTATCGTGACCGTTTCAGTGTGGATGACACGCCGGTTGCAAAGCGGATTGCCTCGGAAGTGCTGACTTTGCCGTTGTTTGCAGATCTGTCGATGGAGATCGTGGATGAGGTCTGCGACGTGATTCTGAGTTTTCAACGGGAGAGAGAAGGGTGACAGGAGAGAAAATTGAGATGAGAAATAAGGTACTGGTGATCATTCCCGCTTACAATGAGGAAGCGAATATTGAGATGGTTGTCGGAGAGCTTGAGGAGAAGTATCCGCAGTATGATTATCTCGTTGTGAATGACGGGTCAACCGACCGGACGGAGGAGATCTGTCGGGAACATGGATACAATCTGCTCGATCTTCCGGTCAATCTCGGACTTGCCGGATGTTTTCAGGCGGGAATGAAGTATGCCTATTATCGGAAATACGCCTATGCGATCCAGTTTGATGGGGATGGACAGCATCGTCCCGAATACATTGAGCCGATGATGCAGAAGATGAAAGAGGGCTATGACATTGTGATCGGAAGCCGGTTTGTGAATCAGAAGAAGGATTTTTCCTCCCGGATGATCGGAAGCCGACTGATTGAGGGCGCAATCTATCTGACGACAGGAGTCAAGGTCGCTGATCCGACCTCCGGCATGAGAATGTTCAGTCAGAAAATGATCCGCGAGTTTGCGCTGAATTTAAACTATGGTCCGGAACCGGATACCGTTTCCTATCTGCTCAAACAGGGCGCAAAGATTGCGGAGGTGCCGGTAAAGATCGCCCCGCGTGCGGGCGGAGAAAGCTACTTAAAGCCGATGGTTGCCGTCAGCTATATGTCGCGGATTCTGATTTCGATTCTGTTTATCCAGAATTTCCGCAAGAGCAAGAGATAGAAGAAATAGAGGAAAGGATTTTCCCTTATGATGAACTATATCACAGATCTTCTGATTCACACCGGAAAAGACCGGCAGAAGATGAATCTTTACTGGAACATGCTCGGAAGTTTCTGCTATGCATTTGCCAGCATGGTTCTGGCGTTTCTCGTCATGCGTGTGGCGGGAAGCCAGAAGGGCGGGATCTTTGCATTTGGATACAGCACAGTGGGACAGCAGATGTTTCTTCTGGCATATTTCGGAGTCCGCTCATTTCAGATTACGGACACGAGACAGGAGTATCTCTTCGGAGATTATCTCCATTTCCGCTATCTGACATGCGGAGTCGCGCTCCTGTTTGGGTGTGCGTATGTCCTGTTTAATCGGTACGATTTAGAGAAGACAATGGTAATTTTTCTCCTGATCGGATACAAGGTGATCGATGGATTTGCAGATGTGTACGAGACGGAGTTTCAGAGAATTGGTAGACTGTATCTGACCGGAAAGTCAAATACGTTCCGCACGATTCTGAGTGTTGGCGTCTTCTTTGCTGTCTTGGTTTTGACGCCAGGAAAAAATCTTCTGCTCGCATGCATGATGGCACTTCTGGCCCAGCTTGTCGGGCTGTATGTGTTTGATATTGCAGTGCTTGGGCGTTATCGCATCGATTATCGCTGGTCGAAACGGCGGATCAAAAAGCTGTTTTTTGCGACGGTGCTTTTGAGCATTTCCGTTTTTCTTGATTTTTATGTATTTTCATCTGCAAAATATGCGATTGATGCACACATGGATGACACGGCTTCTGGATTTTTCAATATCGTCTTTATGCCGACCTCGGTGATTAATCTCGCAGCGGGATTTGTGATTCGACCGTTCTTAAATGGACTGACGGATGACTGGAATGAGAAAAATTTTGATTCCTTTGTCTCGAGACTGCGGATGTTGACCGGAATCATCAGTGGACTTGCCCTGCTTGCGACCGTTGCAACGGCGATTCTTGGAAGAACGGTCCTCTGGATCATGGAGATGCTTCTTGGAAGTTCGTATGAGGGAATGTTGACGAAATACAGCCTTGCCTTTTTGATGATTGTGGCGGGCGGAGGCTTCTATGCACTCTTAAATCTCTGCTATTATGTACTTGTGATTATGAGACGGCAGAAAGAGATTTTTGGGGTCTATATGGTGATGACCGGAGCAGGGATGATTCTTGCACCGGCGATGGTAAAGCGAAATGGAATCAACGGAGGTGCGCGCGCCTATCTGATCTTGATGGTAATGATGGCATGTGGATTTGCAGTGTGTGCCTGGTATGGACTGCGGTGCGGGAAACGCATGGCGCAGGAGGAGGATGAAGAATGACGGTAGATGTGCTGATTCCGGCGTATCGGCCGGACCGGCGGTTTGCGAGGCTTTTGCAGATGCTCTCCAAGCAGACAGTGAAGCCACGCCGGATCATTGTAGTGAACACAGAGGAATCCTATTGGAATGAGGAAGGATACAAGGGAATTCGTGGTCTGGAAGTCCATCATGTGACGAAGGCGGAGTTCGATCACGGCGGAACGAGAAATCTGGCGGCATGGTATTCTGAGGCGGAGATCATGATCTTTATGACGCAGGATGCGGTTCCGCAGGATGAATGTCTGATTGAGGAGCTTTTGAAGGCGTTTGACCAGACCGGACCGCAGGGCGAGATCGTTGCTCAGGCATATGCGAGACAGCTCCCGGCAAAGGATTGTCATCTGATTGAGCGTCTGACGAGAGATTTCAATTATCCGGATCAGCCGATGATCAAGACAAAGGCGGATTTGGAGAGACTTGGGATCAAGACCTATTTTGCATCGAATGTCTGCTGTGCATACCGAAAAGATATTTTCGAGGCGCGGGAGGGATTTATCACAAGCACGATCTTCAATGAGGATATGATCTATGCGGGAGGCATCATTCAGGATGGATATGCGATCGCCTATGTGCCGTCGGCAAAGGTGATTCACTCTCACAACTTGAGTCCCTTAGAGCAGTTTCATCGAAATTTTGACATGGCGGTGTCGCAGGCGGATCACCCGGAGGTGTTTGAGGGTCTGCCGTCAGAGGGAGAGGGAATTCGCCTCGTGAAGCAGACGGCGGTAAAACTCTTGAAAAAAGGACGTTTCTGGTTGATTCCGTCGCTCGTCGTCTCAAGTGGATGCAAGTATCTCGGATACCGGATGGGAAAAAAGTACCGCAGTCTTCCGAGAAAAGTGATCTTGTGGTGTAGCATGAGCCCGACATATTGGGAGCGCAGGTGGAAGGAGAGACAGGCATGATGACAACAACTTTGAGAGTGTTGCTGATTTTGGCATCGCTCGGTACGTTTGCACTGATGATGCACAAGATTCGTCGTTCCAAGGTTCAGATTGAGAGCTCGATTTTCTGGATTGTGCTTGCGCTCGTCCTTGTTGTATACAGTGTATTTCCACCGGTTGCAGATTTCTGTGCGCGTCTTCTCGGAATTTATGCGACGACGAACTTTCTGTTTGTATTGGCGATCTTTGTGCTGATTGTAAAGGTTTTCTATATGACAATTCATATCTCCCAGCTTGAGACGAGAGTCAAGGAACTGGTGCAACAGATGGCACTGGAGGAGAAATTTCATGAGGAAGAGAAACTGCATGAAGAAGAGCACTGAGAAAAACAGAGAACAACAGAAGGAACAACAGAAGGAACAACAGAAGGAAAAACAGAAAGAAAAGTGGGTTGGTAAAATTAATTGGAAGGGAATTCTTGTCGGAACCGTGTTTGTGGCGCTGTTTGCCGGGTATCATCTTCAGGATGTGCGCGCAGGTGCGATCGCGACGGGGGATCACTGGTTGATTTTCTGGTATCTTGTGCTTGCTCTTGTGGCAGTTGCGGGGATTTTTGCGCTGGGGTATGGTTTCCTTGGAAAGAGACGAGATTCCTCTTCGCCGATTGCTCTTGAGCGGGTTTACCCGGTTGCAGGTCTTTTGCTGGGACTTCTCTCGCTCTTTATTTTGCCTCCGCTTTCAGCGCCGGATGAGATCAGCCACTATGTGAGTGCGTATCAGCTCTCAAGTCATCTGATCGGGGAGCAGGCGACAGACCGCTATGGTCGTGTTCTCCTTCGACCTCAGGATGTCTGGGTAGAAGATCTTGATGCGAGTCATGTGTATGAGATCGGAGAGGATGGAACTTGGAAGGCGGATGTCTCAGTGTCCGGGGAAAACCGTGTGATTGCTCAACCGCTTGAGGAGGAATCTTACCGTCAGATCCATGAAATCTTTGAGAGTGGAGTTTCGGAATATCTTTTGCACACGGAACTTGGGGAGACGGAGGCGGATTCTCTGTTTCCGCCGGTGACGACGACCCCACTTGCCTATCTTCCGCAGGCGATCGGAGTGGCAGTTGCGCGTCTGCTTGGACTTGGGACGCTTCCACTTTTGTATCTGGGGCGGATTTGCAATCTGATTTTCTTTGTTGTGATGACGACGCTTGCGATGAGAAGACTGCCGTTTGGAAAAGAGGTGCTGTTTGGAGTGGCGCTTCTTCCGATGACGATTCATCTCTCGGCGTCGTATTCCTATGATGTGATGATTATGAGCTGTTTCTTCCTGCTCACAGCGGTTTGCCTTGATCTTGCGTGTGCGCGGGAAAATGTGAGAAAGCGAGATATTGCGCTTCTGGCAGTTTTGATGGCAGTTGCAGGTCCGTGTAAAATGGTCTATGCGCCGATGATGGGACTTTGTCTGTTGATTCCGATTGTGAAGTTTGGAAACTGGAAGAAATGGATGATCTCGGCAGTTGTGGTCGGGTTGGCATTTGCGCTTGCGATGTTTCTTGTCAACCGCCAGATCATTGCTTCCTATGCGGTTGCGACGGAGACGGACAGCTTTGTGGAGTGGGCGTCAGAGCCGGGATATACGCTGACGTTGCTGATTCATCAGCCACAGAGACTTGTGCAGATTTTCTACCAGACGATCCTTTGGCAGGCACAGCAGTATCATTTGACGATGATTGGAGCGAGTCTCGGAAATCTTGATCCGGTGCTCGATGTGCCGTATGTTGTGGTGGTGACACTCTCGCTTTGTCTGCTGGGGCTTGCATTTAGAAAGCCCGGAGAAAGTTTGCATTTCTCGGGAGGACAGAGGATCTGGATCGGAGTTGTGTGTGCGGGATGCGCGGGGCTTGTGATGCTGTCGATGCTGATTGCGTGGACTCCGCTGAGTGCGAGAGTCATCAATGGAGTGCAGGGACGGTATTTCCTGCCATTCTTGCCGGTGCTTCTGCTTGCACTCAAAAATGATACCGTTGTTTTGACAAAGAATCCAAATCGTAGTATATTGTATCTGATGTGCTGTCTGGATGCATATGCGTTGATTCGCCTGTACAGTGTTGTGAGTATGAGGGTGTGAATTTGAAAATGCTTAGCGTATGGTTGCGTTGCCGATATGTTTTTGAATGATTTATATCGTTGAAAAAGTCATGTTAGAATGATTGGAACAGCTTTGTAAATATCATTGAAATGGCTCCGCCTTAAATATCATTGAAACGGCTCCGACAGCGGAGTAAGTCATGCAAACTCGCTCTCGCTCCGGGTTCGACGCAACGGTGCATAAGGCTGTAAAGGACACAGCCTAAGCACCGGCGTCTCACACGGGTTTGCATGTACTTCTCCGACTGCGTCGCCATTGCGAAGTAAATAGGCAAGCATAAAAAAATTTACAAATCAAAAAATGTAAAACGATTTTGATGGAACTTGCAAACGGAGCGAAACGCTATGTAAGACAGGAATGAAAAAGTAACAGGAAAGTAGAGCAAAAATGACCAAAATGGTCAGAAAAAGAAGAGGAAAACACAATGGGAAAAATTAAAGTGACGACCTGTGAGATTGAGGGACTTTGTGTCATTGAGCCGACTGTGTTCAAGGATGAGCGCGGTTATTTTATGGAGACTTACAATCAGAATGATTTCAAGGAAGCTGGACTGGATATGGTATTTGTTCAGGATAATCAGTCTATGTCTACGAGAGGTGTTCTGCGCGGTCTTCACTATCAGAAGCAGTTTCCGCAGGGAAAGCTTGTTCGCGTTGTTCGCGGAACGGTATTTGATGTTGCAGTTGACCTGCGTACCGGTTCTAAGACCTATGGAAAGTGGTTTGGCGTGGAGCTGAGCGCGGAGAACAAGAAGCAGTTCTATATTCCGGAGGGATTTGCACACGGATTTCTGGTACTCTCTGATGAGGCAGAGTTCGTTTACAAGTGCACCGATTTCTATCATCCGGGCGATGAGGGCGGAATGGCTTGGAACGATCCGGAGATTGGCATTGAATGGCCACTTCAGGATGGTGTGGAGCTGATCATTTCTGAGAAAGATCAGAAGTGGGGCGGTTTCAAAGAAACCTTTAAGTTTTAAGTGAGGGCCATATTTATATGATGTATGTGCTTTCTCTTTTAAAAGAAATTATCCGGAAGCGGAGACTGATCTGGGATCTGGCAAAGGCAGATTTTAGAAAGCGTTTTGTTGGTTCCTACTTTGGTGTGGTGTGGATGATTGTACAGCCGATTGTGACGGTCACGATCTATTTCTTCATCTTCCAGCTTGGATTTAAGAGCGCACCGCCGGTTCCGGGAGTGCCATATGTGCTCTGGCTTGTGCCGGGTATTGTGCCGTGGTTTTATTACAGTGAGGCACTCAACTGTGTGACGGGATGCCTTCAGGAGTACAGTTATCTGGTCAAGAAAGTGGTCTTTCAGGTAGAGATCCTTCCGGTGATCAAGCTGATTTCCTGTCTGCTGGTGCATGCATTCTTCGTGGCAATCATGTTTGTGATGTGCCTCTGTTATGGAAGAATGCCGGCGATCAGTTGGCTTCAGGTCATTTATTACAGTTTTTCCGCATCGATGCTGGCACTTGCAATCGGATATTTCACTTCAGCAGTCAACGTATTTTTCAAAGATATGGCTCAGATTGTGAGCATCTGTCTTCAGTTTGGCATGTGGCTGACTCCGATTATGTATGATGAGAGCATGTTTGCAACAGACTATCCGTGGATTGTCTCTGTGCTCAAAGTCAATCCGTTTTACTACATTGTTGCGGGTTACCGTGACAGTATGCTGACAGGCAGTTTTTTCTGGGAGCGTCCGCGCCTGACGATTTATTTTTGGGTGTTCACAATTGTGATTGGACTGATCGGACTGAAAGTCTTTAAACGCCTCAGACCGCATTTCTCAGATGTATTATAACTCCCGCCTTTATTTATATGAGGGGAGAATAAATAATTAACTATTCAGGAGGAAACAAACATGAATAAGAATCCAGAGATCACGATCACGATGGAAAATGGCGATCAGATCCGTGCAGAGCTGTATCCGGAGATCGCACCGAACACGGTAAAGAACTTTATCAGCCTGGTAAAGAAGGGCTTTTATGATGGACTGATTTTCCATCGCGTAATTGAGGGCTTTATGATTCAGGGTGGATGCCCGCAGGGAACTGGAATGGGTGGCCCGGGCTACTCCATCAAGGGTGAGTTCTCTCAGAACGGTTTCAAGAACGACTTAAAGCACACCGAGGGTGTTCTGTCTATGGCACGTTCCATGATGCCGAACTCTGCTGGTTCTCAGTTCTTCATCATGCACAAGTCCGCTCCGCATCTGGATGGCGCTTACGCAGCATTCGGAAAAGTTGTTGAGGGTATGGATGTTGTAAACAAGATCGCAGAGACCCGCACCGATTACAGCGATCGTCCGCTGAAAGAGCAGAAGATCAAGAGCATCACCGTAGATACTTTCGGTGTAGAGTACGACGAGCCGGAGAAGGCTTGATGACTCGTCAGCACGAATTGCTGATTGACGGAAGCTTATATGGGATTACCGTATCCGATGAGAGAGAGGCTCTCCTTACCGCGAAAGCGGTGGGGAGGGCCTTTGTCGCAGTCGGAGATGAGATGTTTTCGGGAATCGGCGTAGAATATGCAGTGGAATCATTTGAGGCAGTCGATGAAGAATACTTGGAGCGGGTGCTTCGTCGTCATCTTGGATTGCCTTGGCACATCATCGAGTCAGATCGCCTTCTGATTCGTGAACTGACACCAGAAGACTATAAGTCTGTCAGCAAAGAGGAAGGTGCCTTTTCCAATGAGGAACAATATCTCGCATACTTAAATAGCCAGTATCGCTTTTATGAGTATGGACTCTGGGGAATAGAACGTCGGGAAGATGGAAGTCTTGTCGGAACGGCTGGGGTCTGGAACTATGAGCCAAAACGCACAGGAAATAACCGTGTGAAAATCCGCGAACCGCAGAATGTGTGGAAATTGGATAAGAAAAATTTGGAAAATGAAATCGCGGAAGAAGATTTTGTTTTACAATTAGAACTAGGATATCGCACGTTCGCTCCATATCGCCGAAATGGATATGCAGAGGAGGCATGTAAATTAATTCTCTCTTATGTAGGCGAGTGGTATGGAGAGGAATATGAAATTTTTGCGGTGACAAAAGCATCAAATACGGCATCAGAGAGCCTTCTGAAAAAGTTGAAATTTATGAAAATTCAGTAAATACCTGTTTTTGAAAAAATAGAAATTTATTTTGTTTATTCTGGGATGAGAAAATTAGGTCTATAAAGTTTCTGAAAATGACTGAAATATATTGAGTTATATGGAATAGGATTTATATTTGTAGAGTTTCTAAAATTAGAGATGAAACAGGCTCCGCAGTCGGGCAAGTCAATGCAAACCCGTGTGAAGCGCCGGTGTTTAGGTCGCGTATTTTGCGACCTTATGCACCGCTGCGCTGAACCCGGAGTGAGAACGAGTTTGCATGACTTTGCCTGCTGTCGGAGCCGTATCATATAATGCCATGTCATATAAGGGAATGTGACAACAAAAATAGAGGATTATCCAGCCATCTGTTAAGTGTTTTTTGAAAATTTTCAGGATATCAACTATTACTGTGCAATCTCAAAAATATACCGCAGAAGTGACTCCGCCATATCTGTCCGCACACTGTTGCTGACAATTCCAAACAATGCCGGTGAGAGCTGGATATTAGAATCCTCTGCAAATGCCGTACCGGAGATGTCAACTGCGTATGCATGACGAGTTCCATCTGCATTTTCTGTATAATACAGGCGATCCTTTACGACACTAAAAATATCCTCCGGAAGTACAGTCTCGAGATCGAGATAACCATCCATCGAGGAGTAATGATCAAGAGTCTCCTCATCGCAGATCATCACATCGAGATCTTTTGCGGCGACGAGAGCGGAAATCTTTGCCATCGAAGCATAAATATACTCAGATGCATCATCTCCAAATGCGAGAAAAGTCGTTTCGGAGATAATTTCCTCTTTCTTTCCAAGTCCAGCCCAGGATGCAAAATCCTGCTCAAGTGGTTCTGCCTGGAATCCCTCTTCATCACGGCTGTTGATAATCATGCAGTGTAAAGCGGTGTGAAACGTGCTGTGATAAACCACGGTTCCGACGTTGACGGCGACAACAATCGCGAGAACGACGGCAACCATATGAAAGCGATAGTAGTTCCAGATATACCACAGTTTATCCCGGAAATTCATCGAGCGGAGTTTTTCACGCTCCGTCAGATGAGGCTCTTCCGGTTTTTTTATGTTTTGGTTTTCGGCAGGAATCTCGCCGGAAGCCTGTTTCATGGATTCTTCCGTAATTCGCATAGTGATTTTAAGTCCTTATACTATTCTTTGATTCTTTTGATTTTGTCTTCTTTTTCTTTGATTCGTTTCTTATTCGTTATTTCGTTATTCAGTTCAACGAATTCAATGTTTGGATTCTTGATCCATCAGATTTTACTCCTCAGATTTCAACCATCAACCATCGATCTTTACGCTTCCGAATCCGTCACATGTTCCTCTGTCTGCTTCGGCATGTATTTATCAAAAATTCCGACGAACATAAAGGAATTGATAAATGCAAACAGCGGAAATCCGAACAGGAACAAAAATGGCTGGATCATCGGCAGAACGAAAAACGCGAGTGCCGGGATCGCAAGGTCAATCACCAGAATTCCGATTGTCTGGAGAAAATGGCGGATTGACATGAAAAACGCATTGAACAGCGTCCGTCTTACCGGATTGTAAAAACGGCACTGAAGCGGGAAAACGAACAGTGCGATTCCACTCCAGATCAGACCGAATCCGGCAAAGATTGCGAGCATCACCATGCGCAGAGTCGGAGAAACATTCTGCACGCGGATGAAGAAATAGAGATCTCCGGCAATGATGATTCCGGTGATCAGAAGAACAATCCAGATCGCAGTTGCCTGCTTGAAGTTCTCGCGGAATGACTTGAAGAATGCCTTTACGGTCGAACCCTCCTCATCGCGGACAAGTTTCAAGGTCACATAGTAGACGGCTGTCGTGGAAGCTCCGATCGTGAAAATCGGGATACTGCACACCATCCACAGGATATTCAGAATCAGAATATCAAAAAATTTGCCGATAAACCGCCAGACGGGGTTATCGTAGTTAAAAAGTCCCGAAAGCATAATCTTGTTCCTCCATACATCTTGAGGTGCTCATCGCTCATAAAATTTTCCGGTATTCTGGCACTGTCAATGTAATTGAGATCCATTTCTCATCATCATAATAATAATCCATTTTCAGGGCAGACCCCGGGAGCACATATTAGCTTTCATTATACAGGAGTGAGAATAAAAATGCAATGTACACGCAGGGAAAGTTTGGTTTCCGTTCGGAAAATGCCTATTCATGTGTATTCATGTATACCCGTGTACCGTTCGTGTATAGTTCAGAAAATTCATTTAAAAAACAAATAAAAAAACAAATACAGATATATACACTGTCAATTTTCGGTATTATACTATATTTTGACATTTTTTTAGCCCTGCGTTCTGGGAACCAGATCTCCGACCTCCGGGTTTAAGTCGCTCCACTGCTCGGTGTATTCCTGTGCCATCTCAAACAGTCGCTGGAACGGCAGATCTTTCTCCATCTTCTTGCGATAAACCATGCAGTGAATGCGGTAGAGCGGTGGGTCGAGCAGGAAATATACAATATTCGGGTCGAGAACCATGTTGCTGACCGGAATAAAGCCGATTCCCATGCCGGAGGAGACTGACTTGACGATCGCGGAGGCATTGCTTGTATTCAGAATGACACTCGGCGTCATGTGCACGGCGCGGAAGACTCCGTCGGCGAGATAGCGGATGCAGGAGCCGGGATGCTGGAGAATAAACGGCGCATCGTGCAGTTCTTTCGCAAATGTCTCCAAGTCGAGCTGATGGATATAGTTGTAATTCGCATTCTTGCAGAGCGCTAATCGGCTCGGCACGGCGAGCGCAATCTTTTCGTTTCGGAGCGTGATCATCTGCCCCTTGTAGAGATCAGTCGATGGGACGGAGCCGAACGCGAGATCCAGCTCATTGTTGACGACTTTCGCCATTGTCGTGAAAGAATTGCCCTCGGACATTGCAATGTCGATGTTCGGGAATTCCTTGCGGTAGAGCGGGATCAGGTGGGTGACCATCGAGATCGCCTTTGTCGTGGAGGTACCGATCTTGAGAATACGGGTATTCTTAAATTCCTGCATTGCCTGATTCATCGTGTTCTCAAGCTCAACGATCTGCTCGGCGTACTTGCAGAACGTCTCCCCGGCGGGAGTCAGGGTGTAGCGTCCGTTCATCCGCTTGAACAGACTGATTCCGGTCGTAGTCTGATAGTTTCGGATAAACTGGCTTAACGTCGGCTGAGAGATGTACAAATCTTTTGCGGCCTGCGTGATATTTCCTGTTTTTGCGAGTGTGAGAATGTATTCCATATATCGGATATCCATATTCTGTAAGACCTCCTGATGCTAATGATGTGCGCACAGATTTAAGAGGTAAAAAATCTCTCAAATTGTGTGCACATGGATAAATGTGTGAAAATACTAGATTGATGGGGAAATTAATAATAATTATAGGCAACATCAATAATATATATAAAATACACGATATAGACCGGAAAATCAAGTGGAAAATATGGGTAAAATCGTAGAAAATATTGGATACATAGGCGTGGGCTATAAAAAATGTGCTAGAACTAATTGGTATTTGTTATCAAAAACAATTAAAATTGAATCATCAACAGGAGGGGAGGACGTGCAGAACTTGTTCTGACAGACAAAGATGAAGGGATATATAGCAAAAAGAACGGGACAGATGTTATTAGTTGTATTTCTTCTTTCTATTTTTATTTTCCTTCTGGTATCCATGATCCCGGGCGATCCGGTTTATGCGATGCTTGGAGAGGAAGTATCACAGGAAGAATATGATCGAGTATTCCATGAGTTGAAACTGGATCAGCCGGTGATTGTCCGGTATTTCAGCTGGCTTGCGGATGCGCTCCGCGGAGACCTTGGAGAATCCACCCAGTTCCACATGAAGACTTCGGAAGTGCTTGCATCGAGAATTCCGATCACACTGTTTTTTTCGATTGCAGCGTTTATCATCAGCGTTCCATTCGGAATTCTGTTTGGAGTTATCAGTGCAGTGAATCGTGGAAAGCCACTTGATACGGTTGTGACGCTGATCGCAAACGTGACGGCATGTCTTCCTCAATTCTGGTTTGCCCTGCTGATCATGTTCGTGTTCGCGATGAAGCTAGGGTGGTTGCCCTCATACGGATTTGACTGGCCGTGGGTGAATGCGACAGGATGGAAACAGATGATCATGCCACTGTTTTGTCTTTCTCTTGGAGGCATCGCTTCCACAACGAGACAGACGAGATCAAGTATGCTTGAGGTCATCCGTCAGGATTACATCCGAACCGCAAGAAGCAAAGGTATCGCAAACAACAAGGTTATTTATCTTCATGCTCTGAAAAATGCATTGATTCCGGTTATCACAATTCTCGGTATGAGACTTGGAAACCTGATTGCCGGATCGATGTTTGTAGAATCTGTTTTCAACATCCCGGGAATGGGATCTCTGATGGTAAAGGCAATCCAGTCGAGAGACATTCCGGTTGTTCAGGCTTGTGTACTGGCAATCGCATTGGTATCCTGTCTGGTAAATCTGGCAACGGATATCCTCTACGCAGTAGTCGATCCGCGAGTACGGTTTGAGTAAATGGGAGGGCAGAATGAAAGATACAAAGAACATCAAAAAATTTTTCAAAACGGTATTTGCAAGAAAGGTGACGATCATCAATGCGATCATTGTCCTGCTCTTCATCTTTCTCGCAATCTTCGCTCCGTTTGTCGCTCCGTATGATCCGGATAAGCCTGATTTTGCAGCATTTCTTCAGATGCCGAGCGCCGCTCATCTTCTCGGAACCGATAACTTCGGACGAGATGTGTTGAGCAGAATCATTTACGGAACGAGAGTCAGCCTGATCATCGGCGTGCTTGCAGTCGTTGTGGCATGTGCGATTGGCACGGTACTCGGAATGATCGCCGGTTACTTCGGTGGCTGGATCGATGATCTGATCACAAGATTGATGGAGGCGGTTCGAGCAGTTCCGCAGATCATTCTTGCAATGGCGCTGACCGCAGTATTTGGAAGCGGAATCAAGAACCTCGCAATCATCCTTGGAATCTCCTCGATGGCAGGATATGTCCGAATGATGAGAGGTCAGGTACTCACGATTAAACAGGCAGATTACATCATGGCAGGAAAACTTCAGGGAAACAAAGATTTCCGCCTGATGTTCCGGCACATTTTGCCGAACAGTATTTCCCCGATCATCGTTATGATGACCCAGCAGGTTGGTTCCACGATTCTTGCGGAGGCAGGTCTTAGCTTCCTCGGACTTGGAATCAGCGCACCGACGGCTTCCTGGGGAAGCATGGTCAGTGAGGGAAGAAACTTCTTGATGGACAATCCGGTCTTTGCACTTGTTCCGGGTGTCTGCGTTGCGGTTCTGGTTATTTCGTTGAATATGTTGGGTGACGGCGTTCGAGATGCTCTCGATCCCAGACTGAGAGGGGAAGCATAGGATGGCAGAAAAACATTTATACGAGATCAAAAATATTGAGACGAGCTTCCGCACCGACGGAAAAATGTTTAAGGCAGTCGAAGATGTCTCCGTCTACTTGAATCCCGGAGAGATCATCGGAATTGTAGGAGAATCCGGAAGCGGAAAATCCGTCACGATGATGAGTGCACTTCAGCTGATTCAGGAGCCGGGCAAGGTCACCGGAGGAGAGGTTTATCTCGACGGAAATGACAAAAACATGCTCAGCTATGGACCGAACAGTGCAGAAGTCAGAAAGATGCGCGGTGGAAGAGTCAGCATGATCTTCCAGGAGCCGATGACTTCATTAAACCCGGTTCTGACTGTCGGATTTCAGATTCAGGAAAATATCATCGAACATCTTCATTTGAGCAAAGAGGACGCAAAGAAACGTGCGATCGAGATGATGAAGATGGTCAACATCCCGGATGCAGAGGAGAGATTTACCTATTATCCGCAGCAGTTCTCCGGTGGTATGCGTCAGAGAATCATGATTGCGATGGCAATGTCCTCCGAGCCGTCTGTCCTTGTCGCAGATGAGGCGACGACCGCTCTCGATGTGACGACTCAGGCTCAGATCCTTGAGATGATCCGTGACATTGCAAAGAAGACGAACACGGCTGTCGTGATCGTTACCCATAACCTTGGAATTGTTGCAAGATTCGCAGAGAGAATCTATGTAATGTATGCAGGCGGAATCGTGGAGACGACGGACGCCGAGCGGTTGTTTGACAATCCGGAACACCCGTACACGAGAGCACTTCTTCGTGCGATCCCGAGACTGGACGATGACCGTGACAGAATCCTAATCCCGATCGACGGACTTCCGCCGAACCCGGCACTGCGTCCGGAGTACTGCCCGTTCTATGATCGGTGTGAGTACCACATGGACAAGTGCAAATCTCAGAAAAAACCAGTTCTCAAAGAACTCGAGAAAGATCATTTCTGTGCCTGCCATCTGACAGAGGCAGAGAAGGCACTCAAGAAGGCGGAGATCGATGCAAAGCCGGTGAAGAAGGCTGAGCGTGCCGTGATCGGCGATGAGATCTGCCTCGATGTAAAAGATGTGAAAAAGTATTTCCCGATCTACAAGGGAATGATGAGAAAGCATATCGGCGATGTGAAGGCAATCGAGGACATCAGCTTCCGCGTCAGAAAGGGCGAGACCCTCGGTATCGTAGGTGAGTCCGGATGTGGAAAGACAACCCTTGCGAGATGTATCATGAGAGTTTACCAGCCGGACAGCGGTGAGATCAATTTCAACGGAGTCGACATCGCAAAGTTCAACGACAAGCAGATGTATCCGTACCGCAAGCAGATGGCGATGATTTTCCAGGATCCGTTCTCCTCGCTTGACCCGAGACAGACCGCAGAGTCGATCGTCGGGGAATCTCTTCTGATTCACAAGCTCGTCAAGACGAGAGAAGAGTACGAGAAGAAAGTCGATGAACTGCTTCGGATGGTTGACCTTGACCCGTCGATGAAGAACCGTGTTCCTCACGAGTTCTCCGGTGGTCAGAGACAGAGAATCGGAATTGCGAGAGCACTTTCCTCGAATCCGGATCTGATCATCTGCGATGAGCCGATCTCGGCACTCGATGTCTCGATTCAGGCACAGATCATCAACCTGCTCGAGGAGCTTCAGGCGAAACTGGGACTGACTTACCTGTTTATCGCCCATGACCTCGCAGTTGTCAAACATATCAGTGATCGAATTCTCGTTATGTATCTCGGACGAATCGTGGAGATTGCAGAGTGTGAGGAACTTTACAGCAACACGCTTCATCCTTACACGAAGGTTCTGTTAGGGGCAGTTCCGGTTGCAGACCCGAAGGTCGAGAAGACGAGAGAGCGCGTGGAGATCCGCGGTGAGGTTCCGAGCCTGACAAACCGTCCGGCAGGATGCCCGTTCAGCGATCGATGCAACTGCGCGACTGACCGGTGCCGGAAGGAAATTCCGAAGCTGAAAGATATTGGAAATGGCCATGAGGTTGCATGTTTCCTGTATGAGTAAGTTGTGATTCATGACTGCGAGGCAAAGCTACTGAACAGTTACTTTTACTTTGATTCTTATAAAGGTCGGCAGGACGACCGATAATGATAAGAGCAAAATTAAGGGAAAAAGGAGAAAAAAGGAGGAGGCAATTTATGAAGTTCAAGAAAGTGTTATCGATGTTTTTGGCAGCATCCATGTGTGCAGGCGCACTCAGCGGATGTGGGGGATCTGCAAAAGACAGCGCGGAGACGACCGCACAGCAGAGTGCGTCTGGGGAGACGACTGCAAGTGCTGAGTCTACTGCAGAGAGCAAGCCGGCAGGCGCTCTGAAGGAAGGCGGAGACTTAAAGATTGCGATTCCGCAGTTCCAGAAGACGTTCTTCATGCCACAGTCGACTTCAACCGGTGACTGGTTCGCAGCACAGCCGGTTCTCGAACAGCTCGGCAGACAGCTTGAGGATGGTTCGTATGAGCCGTGGCTCGCAGAGAAATTTGAGACCGATGCAGACAACCTGACGTTCACGATCACGCTGAGAGACGGGGTGAAATTCAGCGATGGCAGTGACTGCAACGCAGAGGTTGTTGCATGGAACATTCAGCAGTATGTAGATAACGGAAAAGGATCTGAGGTCTGCAACCTGAAGAGCATTGAGGTAGTGGATGACAAGACTGTCAAGATCACGTTTGATGAGTGGTCAAACATCTGGGACAGCGCAATCGGCAGTGTCTTCATCGCTTCCAAGAAGGCTTATGATGACAACGGCGAAGAGTGGTGCAAGACTCATGCAGTCGGCACCGGTCCTTTCATCCTTGATGATTTCGTGACGGATAACAAGGTAACCTACCACAAGAATCCGGATTACCGTATCGCCGGCGAACCGCACATCGACACCCTCGAGATCGATATGATGTCGGATGTGAACACGATGATGTCCGCAATGCTGAATAAGGAAGTCGGTGTTGCGCTGAAGTTTGAGAGCGATTCAATCATCAAACAGCTCCAGAATGCAGGATTCACAGCAATTGGACGTAAGACCGCAAACGTTGCAGATATCAAGCACATCATCTGGAACAGTAAATCCGACAAGCATCCGATGGGAGATCTGAAAGTTCGTCAGGCAATCATGCATGCAATTCCGTGGGACGATGTAGCCGGTGCACTTTCCGGTGGTATCGGTGAGGCAACCCCGCTGTTTGCAGCACCGGACTCCTGGGCATACAAAGAGGGAACCGAGTTCTATGAGTACAACGTAGACCTCGCAAAATCGATGCTTGCAGAGGCTGGATATCCGGATGGATTTGACACGAAGATTTACTGCAAGTCTCAGGATAACGACACGGCTACCGCATTCCAGGCAATCCTGTCTTCCGTCAATGTCAATGCAGAGGTTGTAACGATGGACGCATCTGCTCTGGCTGAGATGCAGAAGGATGATGATATCGATGGATTCATTGCAAACCGTGGCGCAAGTAAGATGGACTTCACCGCAAACTATATCCGCCTGTACTCCACCGAGGGCATCAAGAACCATGGCATCATGCTTGATCCGCCGGAATTTGAGGACCCGCTGTTTGCAGCAAGATCCGCAAAGACTCAGGAGGAGAAGAAAGAGAAACTTCAGGAAGCAGCTGTTGCACTTGCACATGACTATGTGATGATCACACCTCTGGCTATCATTTACTATCAGTCGTTTGCAGATCCGGCACTTGCAGATAGCGGAATCTACGATGTAAGCCTTGAGCAGTGGACTCCGGAAGCAGTACACTGGACCGAATAAAAAAAGCAGAATAAGGCGACAGAACACAAAGACAGAACAGAGCGACAAAATAAGAGGACAGCTTAGTAGACAGCATAGAGAGACAGTATAGAAAGACAGCATAGAGAGACCGGTGGTTACTGTTTGCGCAACGCGTGGACAGTAACACCGGGCGACAGAAAGAAAAAAACGGGGAGAAATTAGAAAAAGGCGGGTAGGACTATGTTAGGAGAGAAGATCAAGATCCAGTCGAGAGTCAATTCCGACTACACCGACGAGCAACTGCTTTTAATCAAGCAGATGGGAATCAAGTATGTATATGTAATCTTTTCCGATGAGGACAGCAACTATGACAGCGTGATGCGCTTCATGGACAGACTGGACAAGTTTGGTCTGACCTGTACCGATGCGGGAAATGTGGGAATTTACAAGAACGCAGCAATTCATCTCGGACTTCCGGGAAGAGATGAGGCAATCGAGAAATTCAACCAGTTCAACATTGTTCTGGCAAAGGCAGGCATCCACATCGGATACATGACCTGGGAGCCGAACAAGGTGCTGACCTCAAAATGGGCAGTCGGTGAGCAGACGAGAGGAGCAGTCGCAAGAATTGTCGACACCGATCAGCTTGCACAACTGCCGTACACACATGGAAGACTTTACACGAAGGAGGAGATGTGGGACAACTTCAAATACTTCCTTGACCGGGTACTTCCGGTGTGTGAGGACATCGATTTGAAGCTCGCTCTTCATCCGAACGATCCGCCGGTAGACTGCCTGTGTGGAATTTCTAACCTGATTACTTCCGCAGAAGATTACAAGCATGCGTTTGAGCTTGCGGGAAACAGCCCGTATCTCGGCATGAAGATGTGTATCGGATGCTGGCTTGAGGGCGGAGAGCATTTCGGAAATGTTCTCGAGGACATCAAGTACTTTGTGGAGAACAAGAAAGTGCTCTGCGTACATTTCAGAAATGTTAGCAACACGGTACCGCGCTTTGAGGAGACCTTGCTTGAGGACGGCTACATGGATATGTACAAAGTCATGAAAGAGTTCGTCAAGGCAGATTACGACGGCGTGCTTCACGCTGACCACGTTCCGCTGTGGGGCGAGGGAGTCGGCACGGGTGGATCGACGACAGCATGGACATACAGCATGGGTTACATCAAGGCACTTTGGAAATGTGCAATGGCAGAGGTAAACAAGTAAGATGATCAATATTCTTGATTTCGGAGCCGTGGGCGACGGAGTCACGCTTGATACGCAGGCAGTCCAGCAGGCGCTGGACTCCTGCCGTGAGAGCGGTGGCGTTGTGCTTGTCCCGGGCGGAAGAACATACAAAATCGGAACGATTCAAATTTACTCCAACACCGAACTTCATATCGAGAGCGGGGCAGTGCTCAAACAGAGTGAGCGCATTGAGGATCTCAGAAGCATTGCGGTTGTGGAGAAATCAAACAATGAGACGGACATTCCCTCGTATATCAACTGTGAGTACAATGGCAAGCCGGCTCATTATTTTATTTATGCAACGGGTGAGAATATTCGGATCACCGGTCACGGAGCGATCGATGGAACCGAGGAGGTTTACTACGGAACCGAGACTCAGTACCACATTGAAGGCGCGTGGTATCCGAGAACTCCGCTTCTCTACATTGAGGATGTTCGCCATTTCACGATCACCGGGGTGACGCTTCAGAATTCCGCATTCTGGACGCTCCACATGGTCGGCTGTCAGGACGTTCTCGTCGATGGAATCCGGATTCTGAACAACTTGAAGATGGCAAACTGCGATGGAATCGACCCAGATCACTGCCAGAATGTGAGAATCCAGAACTGCTACATCGAATCGGCAGACGACTGCATCGTGCTCAAGACGACCGAGGCGGAGCAGAAATATGGGGCGACCGAAAATGTGATCATCAGCGGTTGTATCCTCGAGTCGACGAGTGCGGCAATCAAGTTCGGAACGGAGAGTGAGGGCGATTTCAGAAACATCCTGATCGACAACTGCATCATCCGAAAATCGAACCGTGGCGTGGCTCTCCAGCTTCGCGACAAGGGAAACATCGAGAATGTGCAGATCCGCAACCTGATGATCGAGACGAGAAACTTCATCGACCAGTACTGGGGCAATGCGGAGGGCATCTACATCACCGCAGAGGAGCGTCATGAGGGTCGCCCATTCGGAAAGATTCGCAATGTAAAGCTTGAGAACATTCAGATCACCGGCGAGAGCGGAGTCTTCGTGTACGGTTCAAAGCCGGGTCACGTTGAGGGAATCTCGATGAAGGACATCTCCGTGCATCTGCTCAAAAACAGCAAGTGGGAATGCGATGGCTACGACATCCGCCCGTGCGATGGCGAGGGACTTCTCGCAAGCAAGATTTACGGCGCGTACATCCGCGGAGCGAAAAATGTGACCGTCCAGAACCTGAATGCGGAGGCAGAGGATGGCTTCCCGTATGGAGGAGAGATCTTCTGGGATGAAGCGGAAGCGTAAGAAATTTTTTTAAAGTAGTAGAATTGTAGGATAGTCAGATTAAGATAATGAGATAATGAGATAAAAAAAGAACAGCGATGGATCGGGAAAAAATTTCTGATTCATCGCTGTTCTTTTGGTTTGCCTTGGTTTGTTGTATATCGATGCGTTTACGCGATCGCTAAATTTTATTTACTGCTGTTCTTTCAAGTTCTTGGAAACGGTGATCTCCTGATTGTCGATGTGCTCGCGGATTGCAGTCTTTGCCTCTGCGACGTGGCGACCGCGGATTGCCTTGAGGATGTTATCATGCTCGACAACAAGAATCTGGCGTTTGTCAGCGTCCTTGATGTACTCGAGGCGGTAGCGGTACATCTGCTCCCGTAAATTGTTCAGGATCTGAACGAGACGGTTATTTCCGGTTCCATTGTAAATGATGTCGTGGTAGTGCTCATCGGTCTCTGCCATGCTCATCGCATCGCCGGAGTTGATCGCGATGCGGAACGCATTCTGTGCTTCCTGAAGATCGCGGATATCCTCCTCGGTCATTCGCTGGCAGGCGAGTTCGATTGCAAGTTCCTCGAGGGAGCGACGAACCTCGAGAACATCGCGCAGACTCTTCTCAGAAATCTTTGCGACCTCAGCACCCTTTCTCGGAATCATGAGAACGAGACCCTCCAGCTCGAGTTTGCGGATTGCCTCGCGGATTGGGGTACGGCTCACGCCGAGGCGGTCAGCAAGCTGAATCTCCATCAGACGTTCACCCGGCTCTAATTCGCCTTTTAAGATTGCCTGGCGCAGGGTGTTGAAGACTACATCGCGAAGTGGCAGATATTCGTTCATATTGACTTTCAGTTCATGATTCATAATGCACTCTCCTAGTATAATAATGGTGTAGTCAATCAAGACTACTTGGTTAATAAGTTTCTATAAATCAGATAACAGAAGAAGGAATTCTACCTTCATCAGATGTTATCCGTAATAACTATCATGTCTGACGGTTCCTGATAGACAC
>NZ_JBNMIQ010000008.1:0-140844 GCF_050873365.1 Brotaphodocola sp.
TATCACAAACTTTCTCAGGAGGGGAGACAATCCCCTTCTGAGTTATACGCTCCGCGTGGATGCGCAGTGATTTTGATAAGAAGATGTCAGCAGAGCTGACCAAAATCACGCGCCAAGTCTCCGCGAGCGTCGACTTGAATTTCATACATTTGATGTATTTGATATATTTATGCAACCTATTATAATCGATAATCGGGCAAAAAGAAAGAGCCAACAGAATCATCGAGAGATAATTCTGCTGGCTCCTGCCCCTGCCAAGGAATGCCGGCAGCCGGACTCGAACCGGCACGAGGTCGCCCCCGTCAGATTTTGAGTCTGATGCGTCTGCCATTCCGCCACGCCGGCTTACTTACGCAACAAAAGAATTATAGCATAAGTGCCGAACGTTTGCAAGCAATTTTTTCAAAAATTGGAAATGGGAATTTGGTTCACACAACCGCTTCCCCTAGAACAGCTTCTCAAAGCGTTTCATTGCCTCGATCGTGTTCTCGTGGTTGTTGAATGAGGTCAAGCGGAAGTAGTTTTTACCGTTCTCACCGAAACCTGCACCCGGAGTTCCGACGACCTGAGCATTGTTTAACAGGTAGTCAAAGAATTCCCAGGATTCCATTCCATCCGGGCATTCAAACCAGATGTAAGGAGAGTGAACACCGCCGAAGAAACGGATGGTTTTCTTCTTTAAGGTCTCAGCGATGATTCTTGCATTTTCCTGATAATAATGAATGTTCTCCTGGCACTGCTTCATGCCTTCCTCAGAGAAGACTGCAGAAGCACCCTTCTGGATGATGTAGGAAGTACCGTTGAATTTTGTGCACTGACGACGGTTCCACATTGCATGCAGGGACATTTCCTTGCCGTTGGAAGCGGTGAAGACAAGCTCTCTCGGAACAACGGTGTATCCGCAGCGGGTTCCGGTAAATCCAGCGGTCTTGGAGAGGGAGCAGAACTCAATCGCACATTTCTTTGCACCCTCGATTGTGTAGATACTGCGCGGAAGTTCTGGATCACTGACGAAAGCCTCGTAAGCGGAGTCAAACAGGATGACTGCATCATTTGCGAGTGCGTAGTCCACCCACTCCTTGAGCTGTGCTTTGTTGTAGACAGCACCGGTCGGGTTGTTCGGGGAGCACAGGTAAATAATATCTGCATGAACAGACGGATCAGGCATCGGGAGGAAATCGTTTTCCGCATTTCCGGAGATATAGGTGACGTGCTTTCCGCCCATGAGGTTGGAATCGACATAGACTGGGTAAACCGGATCCGGAATCAGAATTACATTGTCGTTGGAAAACAGCTCAGAGATGTTTCCGGTATCGCTCTTTGCACCGTCGGAGATGAAAATATCAGCAGGATCAACTTCTGCACCATTTCTTGCATAGTATTCAGAAATTGCCTTGCGCAAAAATTCATATCCCTGCTCCGGACCATATCCTTTGAATGTCTCAGCGCTTGCCATTGCATCAACACCCTCGTGAAGTCCCTTGATTGCGAGGCTTCCAAGTGGAAGGGTAACGTCTCCGATTCCAAGACGGATGATGTTCGCATCCGGATGTGCCTCCGAGTAAGCGGAAACACGATGTGCAATTTCGGAGAAAAGATAGCTTTCTTTTAAATCCTGATAATGTTCATTCAGCTTTGGCATAAAAAATCCCCTCTTCCTGTAAGTATCTACTCTCGAAGTCTCTCTTCGCAAGAACAGGCACAAAGAGATTCTGAGAGCACATGAAATAAAAAAATACAAACACACTCTAGCAGAGATTAAAAATCAAGTCAAGAATAAGAAAATCAAAAAAAACACAGAGAAATGATAAAATAGGGTAGATTCAAGGGCGGAATCAGTGGTATGATGGGGGCACATAAAAAAATAAGGTGGTGACAGGGATGACATGCCGGGAGGCGGAAAAACTGATTATGCCATTTATTGATATGAAGCTGGATGAGGAAGAGCTGGAAGCATTTCTGACTCATGTGAGCACCTGTCCGGATTGCCGGGAGGAACTGGAAATCTATTATACGGTATCGTTAGGACTGCGCCAGCTTGATTCGGGTGCAGGCGGATATGACATTGCGGGAGCCTTGGAGGAAAGCCTTGAAGATGCGTGGATTAAGGTTCGCACAGCCCGTCTGCGAAAAGTGATTTGCTATGCGGTTAACACGCTCTGTGTGGCAGGCGTTCTGACACTTTTGGTGATGCAGTTTCGCATCTGGACAGAGACAGGAATTCTCTGATGGCACAGAAATAAAACTCGTTAAAAGGGCGGGAGGGCAAGAAAAGGGGGCAGACTTTTTCGTCTGTCTTTTGGAAAATGTGCGCTCTTAACGTGCTTGGAGAAAATAGAAAGTGGCGATAAAAAAACAGCCAGACTCAGAGAAGAGAGCGATCAGACTTTAGAAAATTAGGAATTTTTGAGATAAAGGAGAACAAGGTGGAAAAACTCGTACTGATTGATGGACACAGCATTTTAAACCGTGCATTTTACGGAGTGCCGGAGCTTACAAATTCGGAGGGACTTCACACGAATGCGGTTTATGGCTTTTTAAATATCATGTTTAAAATTCTCGAGGAGGAACAGGCAGATCATCTCGCAGTTGCCTTTGATTTGAGTGCACCGACGTTTCGCCATGAGAAATATCCGGATTACAAGGGAACGAGAAAGCCGATGCCGGAAGAACTCAGGGAGCAGGTTCCACTGATGAAGGAAGTGCTGACTTCGATGGGAATCCCGATCTTGAGTCTTGCAGGCTATGAGGCGGATGATATTCTCGGAACAGTCGCAAAGCGCAGTCAGGCAGATGGAATCGAGGTCTCCATCGTTTCGGGTGACCGGGATCTCTTACAGCTTGCGGACACGCACATCAAGATTCGGATTCCAAAGACAAGCCGTGGAAAGACTGAGATCCATGACTATTATCCGGAGGATGTAAAGCGCGAGTACCAGGTGACGCCGACCGAGTTCATCGATGTAAAGGCATTGATGGGAGATTCCTCCGACAACATCCCGGGAGTTCCTTCGATCGGAGAGAAGACAGCGACAAATCTGATTGTCACTTACGGAAGCATTGAGAATGTGCGGGATCATCTCGAGGAGGTGCGCCCGCCACGCGCGCAGAAGGCGCTGACGGAGCACTATGATCTTGCAGAGATGAGCAAGGATCTCGCGACGATCCGTCTTGACTGCCCGGTCGAGTTTGTCTATGACAATGCACGGATTGAGAACCTCTACACACCGGAAGCCTATCATTATATGAAGCGTCTGGAGTTTAAGTCGATTCTTGCGCGGTTTGACGCCGTGCAGATCGGGGCTGAGGAGAATCAGATCGAGGAGAAATTCTGGACGATCGAGGACTTTGCCGGAGCGGAGACAATCTTTGAGAAGGCAGAACAGGCAAAGACGATCGGATTTGAACTGATTCTCGATCAGAAGAAGGCGGTTGTCGGTCTTGCACTCTGTCTCGGGGAGGATGAGATCTATGCGATTCGGGCGGAGGGATTTCTGACCGGAGCCTACCTCGCAGATAAGATGAAGTCGTTGATAGAGAAGCGCAAAGAGCAGGACTCTGTTGCGACGATCGGACTCAAGGATCAGCTCAAGGCCATGGATCTTGAGGAGACAACTGTCGTCTTTGACACAGCGATTGCGGGCTATCTCTTAAATCCACTCAAGGATACTTACGAGTATGACGATTTGGCGAGAGATTATCTCGGAATGACCGTTCCGTCAAGAGCGGATCTGCTCGGGAAAAAGACTGTGGGCTCAGCGATGTGTGCGGGGGACGAGAAGGGATGCACCTGCGCCTGCTACATGGGATATATTGCGTGGAAGTCGATGCCGAAACTCCTTGAAAATCTTCAGAATACCGGAATGGAGAAGCTGTTCCATGAAGTAGAAATGCCTCTGATTTTCAGCCTCGATCACATGGAGAAGGCGGGAGTGCGCATCGACCGCGCTCAGCTTGAGGCATACGGCGACAGACTGAAAGAGAAGATTGCAAAGCTCGAGCAGGAGATTTACGCATCGGCGGGCGAGACGTTCAACATCAATTCTCCGAAACAGCTCGGAGAGATTCTGTTTGAGCGCATGGAGCTTCCTCACGGAAAGAAGACAAAGACCGGATATTCGACGGCAGCGGATGTGCTCGAAAAGCTCGCACCGGAGTATCCGATTGTGCGGATGATTCTCGATTACCGTCAGCTCACAAAACTCAACTCGACGTATGCGGAGGGACTTGCCGGATTTATTCAGGAGGATGGAAGAATTCACGGAACTTTCAATCAGACGATCACGGCGACGGGACGAATCAGCAGTACGGAACCGAACCTTCAGAATATTCCGGTCAGGATGGAACTTGGACGGGAGATCCGAAAAGTCTTTGTGCCGGAGGACGGGGCAGTCTTTGTCGATGCCGATTACTCCCAGATTGAGCTTCGTATCCTCGCTCATATGTCGAAGGATGCGCGCCTGATTGAGGCATACCGCGAGGCACAGGACATCCATGCGATCACGGCGTCCCAGGTCTTCCACACTCCGCTTGATGAGGTGACCCCGCTTCAGCGCCGGAATGCGAAGGCAGTAAACTTTGGAATCGTCTACGGAATCAGTGCATTTGGTTTGAGCGAGGACTTGAGCATCAGTCGAAAGGAGGCACTTGCCTACATCAACAAGTACTTTGAGACGTATCCAGGTGTAAAGACATTTCTTGACGACCTTGTCAAGGAGGGAAAGGAGCAGGGATATGTGACGACGCTCTTTGGCAGACGCCGTCCGATTCCGGAGCTCAAGTCATCGAATTTTATGCAGAGAGCTTTTGGTGAGCGAGTGGCGATGAATTCCCCGATTCAGGGAACGGCAGCGGACATCATGAAGATCGCGATGATTGCAGTCGATCGGGAACTTCGGGCGAGAAAGTTGAGATCCCGGATTGTGCTTCAGGTACACGATGAACTTCTCGTCGAGACGTTTGTGGATGAGCAGGAGGAAGTGACGGCACTTCTCGAGGAGAAAATGCGTCACGCTGTGGAACTCTCCGTTTCACTCGAAGTCGAGGCGCATGCGGGCGCAACCTGGTTTGATGCAAAATAAACACGGCCATTTTTGTGTGATACAACGATATACGAACAAATAAACCTGTATTTAGACTTGTATTTTGCTCTACAGATGTGATATAGTAATCAGAAATTTAGATGATCGTTCAAAGAACGCGAAAATTGCGGGAGTGAGTGGAAAACAATGAGAGATGACCAGATAACGATTCGTCTGGCTCAGGAGGCAGACATGGTCCGGGTCAAGGAACTGATGGACCGCGTAAAACAAAATATGGAGCATCCGGACTGGTATATCACGGATGAACTGCCATGGCTTCTGCGCCATGTGTCGGCGGAGGGATTTACGGTTCTCGCAGAAGTAAAACCGGAGGACAACGAGGAACCGGGGGCAGAGCCAAGACTCGTCGCGTTCTTTACCGTGGATCTTCCGGGAGTCCGGGAACTTTCCGGTGGGATTCACAATCCGGATCAGGGAGTGAATCTCGGAATCGATGCAGGCTTTGATGCGCAAAAACGTCTTCTCGTCGCGCATATGGATTCGGTTGCTGTTGATCCGGAATTTCGTGGTCATCATTTGCAGGGGCGACTTGTCGAGGAAGCGGAGCGCGAGCTTTCCGGGCGTATGCAGAAGTTTCTGATGTGTACGATTCATCCGGACAATCACGCAAGTCTTCACTCGATGCAAAGACACGGTTACCGCATCATTGCGACAAAGGAAAAGTACGGGGGCACGCTCCGCCACATTCTTTTAAAGGAAAAGGATGTGGCAAAAGGACTGGGAAAAACAACCGGACAATCATCGGTTGCGACTCGAAGATCAAGACCTGCGGTGCTCGTGAGTGCTTGCCTGCTTGGTTCGAACTGTCGTTATAACGAGAAAGGCGTTCTCGATGAAAATGTCCGGGCATTGATGGAAGTTGCAGATCTGATTCCGGTCTGCCCGGAAATCTATGGCGGTCTTTCCACTCCGAGAGTGCCGTCCGAGCGGGTCGGGGATCTGGTAAAAACGAAAACCGGGGCGGATGTGACGGCGCAGTATCAGAAAGGCGCCAGAGAAGCGTGGAAACTTGCCGAGCTGTTTTCCTGCACCTGCGCCGTGCTAAAAGAACGCAGTCCTTCCTGTGGTCACGGTCAGATTTATGATGGCACATACAGTGGAAAATTGACAGAGGGAAACGGAGTGACCGCCGAACTGTTGCTGGCACACGGCATTCCGGTCTTTGGAGAATCTGAGACAGAAGCGTGCCTGACATACTTAAAAAATCAGGGCTAGAGGAAGCGCGATTTTTGGGCTGTGCAAATAGGAAGAAATGAGAAGGCAGGGACTGTGACATTCAAAAAAAAGTGCGGAAATGAAAAATTTTATGGATGAGCGCACAGATTTATGATATGATACAGAATGATAACGATTCAGCAGAAGGAAATCGTTGCCAAAAACAAACGTTCAGAGAACCCATTCAGGAGAGGGCGCGCACGCAGAGGCGCAACTGATGAATGCAGATAAAAGTAAGAAAAGTGAGGAATTTATTGATATGAAGAATGAATCCGCAGAGACAATCAAGAATCAGAGACTGGTAGATGCGATGCAGGAAGTGCTGAAAGATGACAATGCTTACACGCGCGGAAAGATGGCAGCAGCTCTGATGGAGTCGAGACTGCTTTCTCCGATTCAGCGTCAGACGATTCTGACTGAGAAAGATGGTCCGTCCGTTCGCGTTCGTTTTGAGTCCATTCAGAACGATAAGGGCGAGAAGTACTACATGGGATTTACCGATCTCGATGAGTATGAGAAATGGAACGAGGATGACCGTCACAATCAGGCACTGATCATGACGATGGAAGATTTCGGAAATATCCTGATCCGCAACTTAAATGATCTGCGCGGATTTGTCATCAACCCGTATGGAGAGAACATCAGCATTTCTAAGGATCTGCTCTTATCTCTTCTCAAACAGCGTGAGGCAAAGAGAAACGCGCACAAGGCAAACTAAATTTGAAAACAGGTAGATTTCTTCGGGAAACCGAAGAGATTTCCTTAAAATACGATGAATTTGCAGGGAAAAGAGGGAAAAGAGGCATGATCATCGGAATGACCGGCGGAATCGGAGCCGGAAAGAGCAGAGTTCTCCAGATTTTGAAGGACAAGTATAAGGCCTTTGTGATTGAGGCGGATCAGGTTGCAAAAGACTTGGAACAGCCGGGACAGGAGGGCTTGAATGGTCTGGTAAAGATTTTTGGAGATCAGATTTTATCTTCGGATGGAACGCTGGACAAAGCCCTCTTTTCTAAGCTGATTTTTGGAGATTCGGATGCACTCAAAAAAGTGAATGCATTGATTCATCCGCTCGTCTGGGAGCGCATCCGTCAGATGAGCAGGGCAAGCAGTGCGGATCTTGTTGTTGTGGAGGCAGCGCTGTTTGATGAGAACAGTCGACGCGTCTGCGATTTTCTTGTCTGTGTAGATACAGATCCCCAGATCCGGATTGAACGCCTGATGAAGAACCGCGGATATTCGAGAGAGAAATGTCTCGAGATCATGGCGAAACAGCAGGATCGCGAATCGTTTGTGCAGTTGTCCGACTATGTGATTCACAATGACGGAACGCCTGAGGAGGTGGAACAGGAGATCGCAAAAATGATGGAGACGATTTCCGGCTCAGATTCCGCTCTCAAGAGACAGGATGAAAAAATCAGGCAGGAAGGTGCACAATGAGATTAGCGAGTATAGCCAGTGGCAGTAGCGGAAATTGCGTCTATGTCGGTTCAGAGAAGACGCATATTCTCGTCGATGCCGGAATCAGCAATAAACGAATTGAGCAGGGACTCAATGAACTGGGGGTTAAGGGCAGTGAGCTTGCAGGCGTGGTGATCACGCACGAACATTCCGACCATGTGAAGGGGCTTGGGGTGCTTGCGAGAAGATGCCATATCCCGATTTATGCGACACAGGGGACTCTCGATGAGATTTCCCAGATGAAAAATCTCGGGGAGTACCCGAAAGAGCTTTTAAACCCGGTCAAGCCGGATGTTGCTTTTACTGTGGGAGATCTCACGATCGACCCATTTTCCATAGATCACGACGCGGCAGATCCGGTTGCTTACCGGGTCAGTCATGACGGAAAGTCCGTTGCGGTGGCGACTGATATGGGACATTTTGATTCCTATGTGGCAGATCACCTCAAGGGACTGGATGCGGTTTTGCTGGAAGCCAACCATGATATCCGCATGTTGGAGACAGGTCCGTATCCGTATTATCTGAAACGCAGAATTCTGGGGGACCGCGGTCATCTGTCAAATGAGACTGCGGGACGGCTACTCAGCCTGATTCTTCATGATAATCTGAAGCAGGTGTTGCTTGGCCATTTAAGTAAGGAGAATAATTATGAGGCGCTCGCCTATGAGACTGTGCGCATGGAGATCAATGAGGGGGATACGCCTTATCGGGCGGATGATTTTTCCATTGCCGTAGCGGGGCGGGACAGTCTGTCACCGGTTGTTGAGTTATAACTCAGAGTGGATGCGCAGTGATTTTGATAAGAAGATGTCAGCAGAGCTGACCAAAATCACGCGCCAAGTCTCCGCGAGCGTCGACTTGAAATAGTTATTATTTTGTTGTGACAGATTGTATGCAAAATGCACGTTCAGACACACTCTGGCAAATGCTGAGGCATGCAGAAGAGACTGAAAAATCAGCTCTTTTTGTATAGAAGAAATACCACACATTTCATTTCAGAAAGGCGGAAGAGGAACATGGACAAGATTATCATTACCGTAGTAGGAAAGGACACCGTAGGAATCATCGCAAAAGTCTGCACATATCTGGCAGAGAAGAAAGTGAACATTCTGGATATTTCCCAGACGATCGTTCAGGAGTATTTCAACATGATGATGATCGCTGATATGGAACATGCAGATGCTCCATTCGCTCAGATTTCCGAGGAGCTTGAGAAACTCGGGGAAGAGATCGGCGTGAGAATCAAGTGCCAGAGAGAAGAGATCTTTACCAAGATGCATCGTATCTGATCGGATATCTGATTCTGAATAACTAATCCTAAATATCTGATATTAAATAGCTGATATTAAATAGCTGATACTATTTGTACAGGATTGTATGGAATAAGAAATGCAGAAATTACAGATTATCGATTACAGATGAGATTTTTCTGAATCAACAAGAGAAAAGATGAAAGATGACTGAGGTGAATAGCGATGTTGAATATGTTTGAAGTTATCGAGACAAATAACATGATCGAGCACGAGAAACTCGATGTGCGCACGATCACGATGGGAATCAGCCTTCTCGACTGCTGTGATGCAAATCTGGATGAGCTGAACCGCAAGATCTATGAGAAAATCACTTCCTATGCGAAAGATCTGGTAAAGACCGGTGAGGAGATCGCAAGAGACTTCGGTGTTCCGATTGTCAACAAGAGAATCTCCGTAACTCCGATTGCGCTTGTTGGCGGATGTGCCTGCAAGACTCCGGAAGATTTCGTGACGATTGCGAAGACACTTGACCGTGTGGCAAAAGAGGTTGGTGTCAACTTCATCGGCGGATATTCTGCTCTCGTGAGCAAAGGAATGACGACGGCGGAGGAAAATCTGATTCGCTCGATTCCTCAGGCACTTGCACAGACTGAGCGTGTGTGCAGTTCTGTCAACGTCGGCTCCACAAAGACGGGTCTGAACATGGATGCTGTCAATCTGATGGGTCAGATTGTGCGCGAGACGGCAGAGGCAACAAAGGAGAATGATTCTCTTGGATGTGCGAAACTTGTGGTATTCTGTAATGCACCGGATGATAACCCCTTCATGGCTGGTGCATTTCACGGCGTGACCGAGGCAGATGCGATCATCAATGTCGGTGTCAGCGGACCTGGTGTGGTAAAGGTAGCGCTTGAGAAGGCAAGAGGTGCAAACTTTGAGGTTCTGTGCGAGACGATCAAGAAGACGGCATTCAAGATCACCCGTGTAGGTCAGCTCGTTGCTCAGGAGGCATCGAAACGTCTCGGTGTTCCGTTTGGAATCATTGATCTTTCTCTTGCTCCGACTCCGGCAGTTGGCGACAGTGTCGCTGAGATTCTTGAGGAGATCGGTTTGGAGCGTGTCGGCGCACCGGGAACGACGGCAGCACTTGCAATGCTCAACGATCAGGTCAAAAAAGGCGGTGTCATGGCTTCTTCCTACGTTGGCGGACTCAGCGGTGCGTTTATTCCGGTCAGCGAGGATCAGGGTATGATCGATGCCGTTTCTCTCGGTGCTCTGACCATCGAGAAACTTGAGGCAATGACCTGTGTCTGCTCCGTTGGACTTGATATGATTGCGATTCCGGGAGATACGCCGGCAACGACGATTTCCGGTATTATCGCAGATGAGGCAGCAATCGGAATGATCAACCAGAAGACGACAGCAGTGCGTGTGATTCCGGTTATCGGAAAAGGTGTGGGCGATACGGTAGAGTTCGGTGGACTGCTCGGCTATGCGCCGGTTATGCCGGTAAATCGTTATTCCTGCGAGAAGTTTGTGACCCGTGGCGGACGAATCCCGGCACCGATTCACAGCTTCAAGAACTAAAATATATTTGCGATTGGCTTATAACGGCGAGAAGCGATCGTAACGCTCCGCCGGCGAGATAAGTCCCGCAAACTCGTTCGCACTCCGGGTTCGACGTAATGGTGCATAAGGTTGCAAACCACGCAACCTAAGCACCAACGTCTCACACGGGTTTGCGGGATCTTTCTCGCCCTGCGTCGCTGATCGTTGGTGAGTATTACAATGAATGCGTGAAAAAAAAACCACGTCTTTAGGTGTGGGATGGATAGCGCAAAACGATCAAGAAATGTGTATGCAATGATTGATTTTATTTAATTGTGTTTTGGAGAAAATGAATATGGAAGAGACTACAAAAAAGAAATCCGGGCTTGCACCGGAGTTTGTGGAAAAGATTCGTTCGTTGGCGGATGAGTTTGCCAATGAGCATTTGAAACATATTGTAGTCAGCAATCCGGTGAACCGGGAGGGTGTGCAGAAAGTGCGCATCCGCCCGGTTCTTTTAAAGGGAGAGCTGACGATGCAGGCGGAAGAATTGATTGGAACGCAGGCATTTCACAAAAATTTAAAGCCGGAGGAACTTGCTGAGTATCTGATTGGACTTTTTTCTGGTGTGCTCAAGCAAGCTCAGGTGAGTTCTGCACTCGGTGAAGCAACCGTACTTGTGAGCAAAAGCGGGACGGTGACAGTAAAAGTTCGCCGAAAGAATGGCGCAAAGCAGGCATATGCACAGATTCAGCCGAACTCATCAAGTTCATCAGATAAACAGATTAATCTGGGTGTGAATCCTCTGAATGCCGTTCTCGATCATAACCGAAAGAAACGTTACTTACTTCCAGAAGGTGTACCGGTTCCGTTTCTTGTTGATCTTGGCGTTATGACAGCACAGGGAGCGATCGTCAAGAGTCGCTATGACAAGTTCCGTCAGATTAATCGTTTCCTGGAATTTATTGAGGATATTCTTCCGGAGCTTTCAAAAGAGCGGGAGAATACGATCATTGATTTCGGATGCGGAAAATCGTATCTGACGTTTGCGATGTATTATTATCTTCATGAGGTGCAGGGCTATCCGATTCGCGTGATTGGTCTTGATTTAAAGAAAACAGTTATTGAGCACTGTAATCAGCTTGCGGAGCGTTATGGATATGAGAAACTCAAGTTCCTCTGTGGGGACATTGCTTCCTATGAGGGAGTCAATCAGGTCGATATGGTAGTAACTCTGCATGCGTGTGACACTGCAACAGATTTTGCGCTCGCAAAGGCAGTACGCTGGGGTGCAAAAGTGATCCTTTCGGTTCCATGTTGTCAGCATGAGTTGAATCGCCAGATGAAAAATGACCTCTTAAAGCCGGTGCTTGGATACGGGCTGATCAAAGAAAGAATGGCGGCGCTCTACACCGATGCTCTGCGTGCAGAACTTCTTGAAAATCAGGGCTATCGCACGTAGATTCTGGAGTTCATCGATATGGAGCACACGCCGAAGAATATTTTGATTCGTGCAGTGCGAAGCGGACGAAAGAAAAACAATCGTGCTGAGATCGAAGCAATCTGTAAGGAATTTTCCTTAAAGCCAACGCTTGCACAGCTTTTGTGGGAGTAAAGTTGCATTTTATGAAAAAAGGAAAGTGTTTGCTGTGTGGGAGAAAAGAATGTATGGCGACAGAAGGCAAAAAGTCTAAGCAAACCCGTGTGAGACGTTGGTGCTTAGGTTGCGTAGTTTGCAACCTTATGCACCATTACGTCCGCTCAGCGTATCGAGGAAGCGCCAGTGACGCTTCCGCTGATTTACCCGGAGCGAGAGCGAGTTTGCGTGACCTATTTGCCGGATGGAGCCCCGAGAATAAGAGTATGTTTGTTTAGCTTATTTGCCGGATGGAGCCCCGAGAATAAGAGTATGTTTGTTTAGCTTATTTGCCGGATGGAGCTCCGAGAATAAGAGTATATTTGTCTAGCTTATTTTACGGAAGCAGAACGATCGAGCGCGTATACTCATTCTTCATCCGTCGCCCTTTCTGAAATACAACAGACTGATAGAGATGAGATGCAAACAGCTCTTCCCGTAACATCTGTACACCACATTCACTCAATTTACTTTCTGCACCGGCGATCTTTGCGAGAGTCGGAATAGAAGAATTTGCCTTGAGCTTTGAGAGGAGCGGGGAGGCGGACTTACGGAAACCGAGAATCCGGGCGTATGGAAGACGCTCGGATTTTTTGTATTCCTCCATAGTTGTTGACTTGATGCCAAGCAGAAGATGAAGCAGGGCACGGCTGATTCGCGTGTAAGTGTATTGACGACTCTTCAACGCTGTGATGCGACCGGAAAAAGAATCAAAGGTCAGCACAGAAGCCAAAAGCCGGGAGGCAAGCTCCGGAGAGAGATCAGCAAACTGCTCAAAAGGGATTTGACTCTGCGACAGTTCAAGGAGTTTGCTGTTTAAGAGCAGAGAAAAATCATCTGCAAATATCGGAGTCGCAAGGGCACCTTCTGCATTCAGTGCGTCAAGCGCGGAGTGCGGAATCCAGAGGGAAAGCATTTGTATAAGATTGGAAATCTTAGTAACTTCTGTGTCCTCCTCTTTTTCTGAGTTTCTATTTTCGTTTCTAGTTCTATTCATTTCCATATTTCCGGTTCCATTCATTTCCACATCCACATTTTCACAGATCATAGCGCGGAGCGCAGAAGCAGACGGAAAAGCCATAGAAGTCGAATGCAGAGACCCTAAAGTCTCCGGATTTGTCGAGTCATTGTATCCCTGTCCCTCCCTGCGGATCGTGAACGGTTCAATCGAACTGTCGGTGCGGATCAGCGCCTTGAGATACTCGACTCCAAGGATATCATTGGGAGAAGAGAGTGGGATCTGAGGACTTGAACTTAAAGAGGATGAGGATGAGGACGCGGAACGCATAACCGGAGACTCTGAACGGGAAGCTGGAGACTTCGGGGATGCCTCTACATTCTGAGACTCCAAAAACGCGCGCAGGGCAAGGCTTCGGGCAAGCGGAAACGAATTTCCCTCTTTTAAAAATGCGCGCAGATTTTGCGTGTATTCCTCGGGCTCTCGCACAAGAATCTCGGCAGTCGCACGCAGATCATCAAGAGAACCGCTCTCGCTTCCAAAGCAGAGAAGATCAACAATGCCGGTTTGGTTGAAGAGAGAGACAGCCCCGTGTGCGAAAAGCTCAGCACTTGCGGTCGCAAACGAGACCGGAAGCTCAAGCACAAGGTCAGCTCCGGCGGAGAGCGCCATGCGCGTCCGGGTGTATTTGTCAAAGATTGCCGGTTCTCCGCGCTGGACAAAATCCCCGCTCATGACGATGACAACATAGTCGGCACCGGTCTGTTTTCGCACCTCCTCGATTTGATAGAGATGACCATTGTGAAACGGATTGTACTCCGCAATAATTCCTGCTGTTTTCATAACAAAAATCCTTTCTGCATATAGGGTTTTCCCTATTATATCGTTTGTTTTTTTTGCTGTAAATCCCTCATCTGCCCCGTTGACGAAAGAAGCGGATTGGGATAGAATGAAAGTATGGAAAAAAAAACATTTTTTTCCGAAAAAACATCTTGTATACAAAAAACAGGTGTTATATAATAGTATCAAAAGCAAACGCTAAACAAATGAAAGGGGTATTGCACCATGGCATTTATTGATGTAATCAAAGAAAAAGCAAAAGCTGACAAGAAGACCATCGTTCTCCCGGAGTCTATGGACAGAAGAACTTTTGAGGCTGCTGAGAAGATTCTGAAAGAAGGTCTGGCAAACTTAATCATCATCGGTACACCGGAAGAGGTTGAGGCTAACAGCAAGGGTCTGGATATCTCCGGAGCAACCATCATTAACCCGTTCACCTATGAGAAGACTCAGGAGTATGTAGACCTGTTCGTAGAGCTTCGTAAGAAGAAGGGTCTGACTCCGGAGGAAGCTAAGGAGATCATGCTCAAGGACTACGCTTACTATGGTTGTCTGATGATCAAGAACGGCGATGCTGACGGTATGGTATCTGGCGCTTGCCATTCTACCGCAAACACCTTAAGACCGTGCCTGCAGATCATCAAGACCAAGCCGGGCACCAAGCTGGTATCTGCATTCTTCCTGATGGAAGTTCCGAACTGCGAGTACGGTGAGAACGGTACCTTCGTATTCTCTGACTGCGGTCTGAACCAGAACCCGACTGCTGATGAGTTAGCAGCAATCGCTCTGAGCTCTGCTGAGAGCTTCAAGATGCTGGTTGGCAAGGAGCCGAAGGTTGCTATGCTGTCCTACTCCACCAAGGGAAGTGCAAAGCACGACGATGTAACCAAGGTACAGGAAGCTACCAGAATCGCAAAAGAGGCAGCTCCGGAGCTTCAGCTCGACGGCGAGATGCAGCTTGATGCAGCTCTGGTTGAGTCTGTTGGCGCTTCTAAGGCACCGGGTAGCACCGTTGCAGGTCACGCAAACGTTCTGATCTTCCCGAACCTGGATGCAGGTAACATCGGTTACAAGCTGGTTCAGAGACTGGCAAAGGCAGAGGCTTATGGCCCGATGTGCCAGGGTATTGCAAAGCCGGTTAACGATCTGTCCAGAGGATGCTCTGCTGACGATATCGTAGGCGTTGTAGCAATCACTGCTGTACAGGCTCAGATGAACTAATTAAACCGATTAGCGAAAACTTTGAGTCGAATCAAAAATGTTTGATCCCACGATCATCATAAAAAGAATTAGCGTTTACAACTCAGAAGGGGATTGTTTCCCCTACTGAGTTATACGCTCCGCGTGGATGCGCAGTGATTCTGATGGGAAAATGTCAGCAGAGCTGACCAGAATCACGCGCCAAGTCTACGCGAGCGTAGACTTGAGTTTAGGTGCTCTTTGGATCGCTAGGATGGCGGTTCGGAGAGCACATTAAGAAAAAATAGGAGAAAATAGAAATGAAGATTTTAGTCATCAACTGCGGAAGTTCTTCCCTGAAATATCAGCTGATCGATATGACCGATGAGAGCGTAATCGCAAAGGGATTATGCGAGAGAATCGGTATCGAGGGTTCTAAGCTGACCCATCAGCCGGCTGGCAAAGACAAGTATGTCGTAGAGAATCCGATGCCGGATCACACCGTAGCAATCCAGATGGTTATGGACGCTCTGCAGGATCCGGAGCACGGTGTAATCAAGAGCACCGACGAGATTTCCGCAATCGGTCACCGCGTTCTGCACGCTGGTACCGTTTACAGCGAGTCTTGCGTTGTAAATGAGGATGTAAAGCGCGTTGTTCGTGAGTGCTTCGATTTAGGACCTCTGCACAACCCGGCAAACCTGATGGGTATCGAGGCTTGTGAGAAGGCAATGCCAGGCAAGAAGAACGTAGCTGTATGGGATACCGCTTTCGGTATGGCTATGCCGGAGAAGGCATACATGTATGCAATCCCGCATGAGTACTATGAGAAGTACAGCATCCGCAGATATGGCTTCCACGGAACCAGCCATATGTTCGTATCTGGCGAGGCTATCAAGTTCGGTGGACTTGACCCGAAGACCGCAAAGGTTATCGTTTGCCACTTAGGAAACGGTGCAAGCATCTCTGCTTCCATCGGTGGTAAGTGCGTAGACACCAGCATGGGTCTGACTCCTCTTGAGGGTCTGATCATGGGAACCAGAAGTGGTGATATCGACCCGACCGTTGTTCAGTTCATCTGCAACAAGGAAGGCAAGACCGTAGACGAGGTTCTGAACATCCTGAACAAGAAGTCTGGTGTACTCGGCATGAGCGGTGGCGTTTCCAGCGACTTCCGTGACATCGAGACCGCAGCTAAGGAAGGCAATCACCTTGCAGAGGTTGCTCTGGAGGCATTTGTTTACCGCGTAGCAAAATACATCGGCGCTTACACCGCAGCAATGAACGGCGTAGATGCAATCGCATTTACCGCAGGTGTTGGTGAGAACGATAAGGCAACCAGAAAGAACGTATGTGAGTACCTTGGCTACCTCGGCGTTAAGATCGACGATGAGGCAAACGATGTAAGAGGTAAGAACAGAGTGATTTCTGCTGCTGATTCTAAGGTTAAGGTTATGCTGATCCCGACCAACGAGGAGTTAGCAATCGCACGCGAGACCAAGCGTCTGACCGAGTAATTCAAGTAATTTAAGTCAAGCAATTTAAATGATTTAAATAATTTAAGCAATTAATTGTAATCAACAGAACTCCTGACAGAATTGCAGAGTGGTTTTGGAAGACGGCGGTGATCCGAAGCGGATGAGACTTTGGAGTGACCGCCGTTGTTTCCCGCTGATTGCGGAAAATTTTAGAAAAAGATAAAACTTTTTATTGACAAAGCAAGACCATCTATGTATAATGTTTAAGGTGCGTATTAGGAGATTAATATGCTGATTAATTTAACAGAGCTGTTTACCAGAGATGGAAAAGAGAAAGACTATACATGCGAGATTGACATGGATGGACTTGAGACCAGAAATGGGGTATATCCGATCGTGTCAAAAGAGCCTGTGTCCCTTCATATTCGGAATCTCGGAGATCGTAAGCTATTGCTTGAGGGTCAGGCAAAGGTAACTTTGCAGATCCCATGCGACCGGTGCCTGGAGCCGGTGAACTGTCCTTTCGATCTTACCCTTGAGGACGAGCTGGATATGAGCAAGACAGAGGAAGAGCGTGCAGAGGATCTCAATGAACAGCCCTATGTAAGCGGTTATAATCTGGATGTAAACCGGTTGCTCAGTAACGAGCTATTGCTGAATCTGCCTATGAAGGTATTGTGCAGGGAAGACTGCAAAGGGATTTGCAATAGATGTGGTGCGAACCGGAATCACACGGCTTGCTCCTGTGACCAGAGTTCGCCTGACCCAAGAATGTCAGTAATCCAGGATTTATTTCAAAAGTTTAAGGAGGTGTAAACCATGTCTATCTGCCCAAAGAATAAAACTTCCAAAGCAAGACGCGACAAGCGTAGAGCTAACTGGAAAATGAGCGCTGTAAATTTAGTAAAGTGCAGCAAGTGTGGCGCACTGATGATGCCTCATCGTGTGTGCAAGGCTTGTGGGTCTTACAATAAGAAAGAGATCGTTAAGGTTGAGGACTAATTCCCAGATCGTTTTACGAACTCGATATGAATGAATATCAGAAGACTTTCGGACATTTGTCCGGAGGTCTTTTTTCGTATGATAGAAAATTGCGTCCTATCATACAAAAAATGCTCCGCAAGGATGCGCACTCGGCGCCAAAAAACTCCAATTTTGCTCCTCAAAAAATTTGGAGAAATTCATGTTGATTTATAAAATATAATCTAGTATAGTAATTAAGGAATGGAAAGACAAAAGCCGGAAAGGAGAATCGGCATGATTAAGGTAGCAGTAGACGCGATGGGCGGAGACAATGCCCCTGGCGAGATCATAAAAGGTGCTGTGGACGCGGTAAGTCGCAGAAACGATATTCAGGTTCTGCTGACAGGTCGCAAAGAGGTGCTCGAGGCGGAGTTGAACAAGTTTTCATATCCGAAAGAGCAGATTCAGATTGTTCCCGCATCGGAGGTGATCGAGACCGGAGAACCGCCAGTGAATGCGATCCGTAAGAAGAAGGATTCCTCGATTGTGGTTGGCATGAATCTGGTGAAGAACGGGCAGGCTGATGCTTTTGTGTCTGCGGGAAGCTCAGGAGCGATTCTTGTGGGCGGACAGGTCATCGTCGGCAGAATCAAGGGAGTCGAGAGACCGCCATTTGGTGCATTGATTCCGACAGAGAAGGGCGTTTCCCTTCTGCTTGACAGCGGAGCAAATGTGGACGCAAGACCGTCTCACCTGCTTCAGTTCGCGCGGATGGGTTCGATTTACATGGAACATGTGGTCGGCATTCCGCATCCGAGAGTTGGCATTGTGAATGTCGGAGTCGAGGAGGAGAAGGGCAATGCGCTCGTGAAAGAGACGTTTCCTCTCTTAAAAGAATGTTCTGACATCAACTTTACCGGAAGTATTGAGGCGAGAGAGATTCCGCATGGCGGAGCAGATGTCATTGTCTGCGAGGCATTCACGGGAAATGTTATCCTGAAACTTTATGAGGGAACGGCATCGACGCTGATGCATATTGTGAAGAAGGGAATGATGAGTTCACTTCGGAGCAAGATCGGAGCTTTGCTGGTGAAACCGGCGCTCAAGGAGACGCTCAAGTCGTTTGATGCGACCCAGTACGGTGGAGCACCGCTTCTGGGACTCAAGGGACTCGTTGTGAAGACACACGGAAGCGCAAAGGCAGTGGAAGTGAGCAATTCCATCATCCAGTGTGTGACCTTCAAGGAACAGAAGATCAACGAGAAGATTCAGGAAAGCCTGAAGACGGAAAAACAGGATCTTTAAACTGAGATCAAGTAAAAGCAAGACAAACAAACAAAAAGTAAACAAAAACCAACAGAAAACAAAAAAGAAAAAGAAATAGGAAGAGGAGAGAAAAGATATGGAATTCGAGAAGCTTCAGAACATTATTGCGGAGGTTATGAACGTAAGCGCAGATGAGATCAGCATGGAGACCACCTTTGTTGAGGATCTGGGTGCAGATTCTCTGGACATTTTCCAGATCATCATGGGAATCGAGGAGGAGTTTGACATCGAGATCCCGACTGAGGCAGCAGAGCAGATCGTGAGCGTTGCAGATGCCGTTGATCAGATCAAGAGTGTTCTGAACTAATTGTAAAGGAATCGGAACCATTCTGAACGAGTCAGAAGAGTCAAAAATAGAGACGAGCAGGAAAAATCAGGGAACGCATCATCGGTGCGTTTCTGATCTGCAAAGCAGAGAAACAAAAAGGGGCTGTCGGAAGTGTCCGTGCGCCCCTTTTGCTTGTAAAAAGGAGAAAGCATGAATCGCGAATTAAAAGAACTGGAACAAAAAATTGGTTATCAGTTTCAGGATGAAAAGTTATTTGCCCAGGCAATGACACACAGCTCCTATGCAAATGAGCACCGTCTGAGCAAGGCCGGATGCAACGAGCGTCTGGAATTTCTTGGAGATGCAGTCTTGGAGGTTGTCTCAAGTGACTTCCTTTTTCACATGTATCCGGACAAGCCGGAGGGCGAGTTGACGAAGATCCGCGCGAGCATCGTGTGCGAGCCGACGCTGGCATACTGTGCAGGGGATATTGATCTTGGTTCCTATCTGCTTCTTGGAAGAGGCGAGGAGGCAACCGGTGGACGCGGACGCAATTCTGTCGTATCGGATGCGATGGAGGCACTGATCGGAGCCATTTATCTGGATGGTGGTTTTGCTAATGCAAAAGAGTTCATACATCGCTTTATTATGAACGACATTGAGCACAAACAGCTCTTTTATGATAGCAAGACAATCCTTCAGGAGATGGTGCAGGCTACTACGGAAGACCATCTGGAGTATGAGGTTCTGCGCGAGGAGGGACCGGACCACAACAAGACGTTTGAGGTGAGAGCTCTTCTCGGTGGCGAGGAGATCGGTCGCGGAACCGGAAGAACGAAGAAGGCGGCAGAGGCAGTTGCCGCTTATCGGGGAATTTTAAAGCTGAGAAATAATAAGGAATAATCGAGAATGTATTTAAAAAGCATAGAGATTCAGGGCTTTAAATCGTTTGCAAACAGAATTCTCTTTGAGTTTCACAACGGAATCACTGGAATTGTGGGACCGAATGGAAGCGGAAAGAGCAACGTCGCGGATGCGGTTCGCTGGGTTTTGGGCGAGCAGAGAGTCAAGCAACTGCGCGGTGGAACGATGCAGGATGTCATTTTTGCCGGAACACAGATGCGCCGTCCGCAGGGATTTGCCTATGTCGCGATCACACTGGACAACTCGGATCACCAGTTGGCAGTTGATTTTGACGAGGTGACGGTCTCGAGACGGCTGTATCGATCAGGGGAGAGTGAGTACCGGATCAACGGGACGGCGTGTCGTCTAAAGGATGTCAATGAGCTGTTCTACGACACGGGTATCGGAAAAGAGGGATACTCGATCATCGGTCAGGGACAGATCGACAAGATCTTGAGCGGAAAGCCGGAGGAGAGGCGTGAGCTTTTCGACGAGGCTGCCGGAATTGTGAAATTTAAGAGACGAAAGGCACTTGCACAGAAGAAACTTGAGGATGAGAAACAGAACCTCGTCCGCGTGACGGATATCCTCTCGGAGCTGGAGAAACAGGTCGGACCGCTTGAGAGACAGGCGGAGACCGCAAAGAAGTATTTAGCACTCCGGGAAGATCAGAAGCGCTGTGAGGTCAACCAGTTTTTGATGGAGACCGAGGAATTTCAGGCGCAGGCGGAAGCAATCAATGAGAAATTAAAGATTGCGGAGGCGGATCTTTCGCAGGTAAAGGCGCAGTCGGATGCACTCAGGGAATCCTACGGGAAACTTGAGGAGGAGACTGCGGAGCTTGATCTTGAGATCTCGGAGAAGCGCACGCTCTTAAATCAGCATGAGATGGAGAAGGGAAGTCTTGAGGGACAGATCAACGTCCTTCACGAGCAGATCAACACCGAAAAGATGAATGCGGAGCATATTCGCTCGCGTATGGAATCGGTGACCCGTGATCTCAAAGATCGCAGTCAGCAGATGGCGACTTACCGGACAGAGAAAGAGGAGGCATCCGGAAGGGCGCAGGAGAGCAGTCAGCGCCTCGCGCAGGAGACGGATGAACTTCACAGACGGGATGAGAATCTTGCATTTCTCGAGCAGAAGATCGAGGAGGCAAAGAATGGAATCATCACAGCGTTAAACGAGAAAGCCTCTCTGACTGCGAGAGAACAGCGCTACGAGGCGATGCTTGAGCAGGTTCAGGTGCGTCGCTCGGAAGTCAGCCAGAAACTTTTAAAGATCAAGAGTGATGAGTCGGTTCAGGACGAGCAGGTTGAGGTACAGCAGGTCGAGATTGGCCGCGCAAAGGAGAAACTCGAGGAATTAAAGAGTGCACAGGCAGAGAAGGAGAGTCAGCAGACTCTGCTTGAGAAAAGCTGTCGGAAACTTCGCCAGTCGCTCTCGGAGGCACAGCAGGAGCAGAAGATTGCGTCTGCAAAGCTCGATTCCCTGCGAAATCTTGCAGAGCGCTATGAGGGCTATGGAAGCAGTACGCGTCGCGTGATGGAGCAGAGAGAGCGCGTCAGCGGAATTCACGGTGTCGTTGCCGATCTGATCACGACGAAGAAAAAGTATGAGACGGCGATTGAGACAGCTCTTGGAGGAAGCATTCAGAATGTGGTGACGGACTCCGAGCAGACCGCGAAAGAGCTGATCGAGTACTTAAAAAAGAACCGTTTCGGTCGTGTGACCTTTCTTCCGCTCACAAGTATCGGTCAGGGCGGGGGATTTTCAAGACCGGAGGCACTCTCTGAGCCGGGAGTCATCGGACTTGCGAGTGATCTCGTCTCAACGGAAGCACAGTATCAGGTGCTTTCGCTTCATCTTCTCGGTCGCGTGCTCGTTGTCGACACGATCGACCATGCGATTGCACTCGCAAAGAAGTTCCGCTACACGCTTCGCATTGTAACCTTGGAGGGCGAGCTGTTGAGCGCCGGCGGTTCGATGACAGGTGGTGCATTCAAGAATACGAGCAATCTGCTTGGAAGAAAGCGAGAGCTTGACGAGCTCGAAGGGCAGTGTGTGCGTGCCGGAGAGAAGAGCCAGAGACTTGCTCAGGAATTGAAAGAGCAGGAAACGGCGCTCACAAAAGTACAGCGGGAGAGGACAAAACTGAATCAGAATGTGCAGGAGGCTTCGATCCGCTACAATACCGCTACGCTTGCACTCAAACAGATTGAGACGAGGAGAGAGGAGATCCGCGAGTCCTCAAGAGACCTTGTGCTTGAAAACGGACAGCTTGAGACTCAGATCAAGGAGATCGAGGCGAGCCGGAGAAAGGTCAGAGAGGAGACCGAGGTTCTCGCAAAGAAGAATCAGGACTTCAACGAGGAGATTGAAAAGCGGGGAAGCGAGCTGGAAAAAGCCAAGCGTGAGCGCGAGCTTGCGTCTGCAAAACTTGAGCAGATCCGCATGGAGGAATCGACACTTAAGCAGAATGAGGCATTTGCACAGCAGAATATTTCTCGTGTAGAAGAGGAAGTCCGCAAACTCGAGGAGGAACTTGAGGGACTTCGAGGCGGAAGCGAGGGTTCTGAGGAAGCCATTGATCAGAAAAATCAGGAGATCGAGGCGTTAAAAGCGAGAATTTCGGATTCGGCGAAGGAGAAGGAAGAACTTGCGACCTCTCTTGAAAAGAAACTTGCCGACCGCGAGACGAAGGGAAAACGTCAGAAGGAATTCTTTGACCGAAGAGAGGATCTCTCTGGTCAGATCAGTCAGCTTGACCGCGAGGTTGTCCGTCTGCAAAGCCAGAGAGAAAAGCTCGAGGAGAAGCAGGACGGACGGATTCATTATCTCTGGAATGAGTATGAACTCACGCCGAGCGTCGCAAAGAATCTTCGCGATCCCAGTCTTCATGATCTTGCCGATCTTCGCGCACGGGCAGATTCCCTCAAACAGCAGGTGAGGGCACTCGGAAATGTAAACGTCAATGCGATTGAGGCGTACAAGGAGATCTCGGAGCGTTACCTGTTTATGAAGGGACAGCATGAGGATCTTGTGCAGGCAGAGGAAGCACTTGTGAAGATCATTGAGGAGCTTGATCTCGGAATGCGCCGTCAGTTTGAGGAAAAATTTAAGGAGATCCGGCAGGAGTTTGACCGCGTGTTCCAGGAGCTCTTCGGAGGCGGTCACGGAACGCTGAATCTTCAGGATGATGAGGATATCCTTGAGGCGGGAATCCAGATCATTGCACAGCCACCGGGCAAGAAACTCCAGAATATGATGCAGTTGTCCGGAGGAGAGAAGGCACTGACTGCAATCTCTCTGCTGTTTGCGATCCAGAACCTCAAGCCATCGCCGTTCTGTCTGCTCGATGAGATTGAGGCGGCACTCGACGACTCGAATGTCGACCGCTTTGCCGGTTATCTTGGAAAACTGACGAAGAACACGCAGTTTATCGTCATCACGCATCGAAGAGGCACGATGATGGCATCCGACCGTCTCTACGGAATTACGATGCAGGAGAAGGGTGTCTCCACGCTTGTGTCGGTAAATCTGATTGAAGACCAGTTGGATGAGTAGCGGAAGTTGGACGAGCAGAAGAAGAAAAGAAAATGAAGGAAATTAAGAAATAAAGAAATAACAAACGAATTCATGTTTGAAAAGAAAAACATAGATTTCTGCGACAGAATGTATTAAAATCGACTTATGGAGGTGGACGAGTGGAAGAAAAGAAGAAAAAGGGATTTTTCAGCCGTCTCGTGGAGGGGCTGAACAAGACGAGAGAGAATATTGTGAGCGGAATGGACTCGATCTTCAGCGGATTTTCCTCGATTGATGAGGATTTCTATGAGGAGCTTGAGGAGACTCTGATCATGGGCGATCTTGGAATCAAGACCACGACGACGATCATGGAGGATCTTCGCGCAAAGGTCAAGGCTCAGCACATCAAAGAGCCGTCTGAGTGCCGTCAGCTTCTGATCGATTCGATCCGCGAGCAGATGAACCTCGGAGAGAATGCTTACGAGTTCGAGAATCGCAAATCGGTTGTCCTTGTCATCGGTGTCAATGGAGTGGGCAAGACGACTTCTGTCGGCAAACTTGCGGGTCAGCTCAAGGATGAGGGCAAGAAAGTCATTCTGGCAGCGGCAGATACCTTCCGTGCGGCAGCGATTGAGCAGTTGACGGAGTGGGCGAACCGTGCCGGAGTCGAGATTATCGCCCAGCAGGAGGGATCTGATCCGGCGGCTGTCATCTATGATGCGGTTGCAGCGGCGAAATCCCGCCATGCAGATGTTCTGATCTGCGATACAGCAGGTCGTCTCCACAACAAGAAGAACCTGATGGAGGAGCTTCGCAAGATCAACCGGATCATCGACAAGGAGTATCCGGATGCCTACCGTGAGACGCTGGTGGTTCTCGATGGAACGACCGGACAGAATGCGATGGCACAGGCAAAGCAGTTTATGGAGGTGGCGGATATCACCGGCATCATCCTGACAAAGCTGGATGGAACCGCAAAGGGCGGAATTGCTGTGGCAATTCAGTCAGAACTGGGAATTCCGGTGAAATATGTGGGAGTTGGAGAGAAGATTGAAGATCTTCAGAAATTCGATTCCGAGGATTTTGTAAAAGCACTTTTCGAGACTTCAAAGACCGAGTAGAAAAAGACGTTACCTACCGTACACGGGTAAGAATTAGACAGACAGAATACAGAATGAAGAACAGCAGTCACAAGCCAGGGATCTGTCTTTTTGGTCGGATCAGGCGGATGACAGCGGGAAAAGAGGGAAAAAACATGGATCAGGAAAAGAACGAGAAGAGCATCGTAGAAGAGAACAGCGAGCAGGAGCTGACACTGGAAAAATTTGAGGAGGCTTCTGAGATCGTCAAGGAGGTAACTTCCGAGACGAAGCTGATTTACAGTGAGTATTTTTCTTCCATTACCGGAAACAAGGTATATTTAAAGCCGGAGAATATGCAGTACACCGGAGCTTACAAGGTGCGCGGTGCTTACTATAAGATCAGCACACTCTCTGAGGATGAGAAGAAGAAGGGACTGATCACCGCTTCCGCAGGAAACCATGCGCAGGGTGTTGCTTACGCAGCAAAGCTCGCAGGCATTCCGGCAACGATCGTAATGCCGACGACGACCCCTCTGATGAAGGTTAACCGCACGAGAAGCTACGGTGCAGAGGTTGTGCTCTACGGAGATGTGTTTGATGAGGCATGTGAGTACGCATACAAGCTGGCAGATGAGCATGGATACACCTTTGTTCATCCGTTTAATGACCTTGATGTGGCAACCGGTCAGGGTTCGATCGCAATGGAGATCATCAAGGAACTGCCGACCGTGGATTACATCCTGGTTCCGATCGGTGGAGGCGGTCTGTGCACCGGTGTTTCCACTCTGGCAAAACTGCTCAATCCGAACATCAAGGTGATCGGCGTTGAGCCGGCAGGCGCAAACTGCATGCAGGCATCCTTAAAGGCAGGTCATGTGGTGACTCTGCCGACAGTCAACACGATCGCAGATGGTACCGCAGTAAAGCGTCCGGGCGAGAAGCTCTTCCCGTATATTCAGAAGTATGTGGATGACATCATCACCGTTGAGGATTCCGAGCTGATCGTAGCCTTCCTCGACATCGTAGAGAATCACAAGATGATCGTTGAGAACTCCGGTCTTCTGACTGTCGCAGCACTCAAACATCTGAATGTGAAGAAGAAAAAGATCGTTTCCATCCTCAGTGGCGGAAACATGGACGTCATCACGATGTCTTCTGTTGTACAGCATGGTCTGATCCAGAGAGACAGAATCTTCACCGTTTCTGTTCTGCTTCCGGATAAGCCAGGTGAGCTTGCAAAGGTTGCAACTCTTCTTGCGAGTGAGCGCGGAAATGTCATCAAGCTCGAGCACAACCAGTTTGTCAGCATCAACCGAAATGCAGCTGTGGAGCTTCGCATCACACTTGAGGCGGAGGGTACCGAGCACAAGAACAAGATCGTTCAGGCACTCAGCGATGCGGGATATCGTCCGAAGCTCGTAAAGTCCAAGGGAAGCTGCTACAACGAGTAATGAGTAAGAAGAAGTCATACGCTTCATATGTTTTGCATGCGGGCGTTGATTTAAAACTTGAATATCGTCAAGGTAGTTAAGGAAAATGTAGTTAATGTAGTTAGGGAAAAAGAAACATGACAGCCGGGTGTCTCAGTGGGATATGGGATATCCGGCTGTTTGTCGAGAAGGCGCATGCGCGAAGAGACAAAGAGGGGAAAACGGGAAAGATGGAAGGATACAAGGAGAAAACCCCGCTCGGGGCAAATATTCATTATTTTATCAAGTGGACGCTGATCTCTGTGGTGACGGGATGCATCGTCGGTCTGGTGGGAACGGCGTTTGGAAAGGGCGTCGCATTTGCGACGACGTTCTGGCAGAGTCATCACTGGAGTCTGTTTCTGATGCCGGTGGTCGGACTTTTCATTGTCTGGCTCTACCGTGTCACAAAGGAGGAGAAGAACCGCGGAACAAACATGGTGATCTCTTCGATCTCCTCGAATGAGAAGATTACGCTGGCGACGGCACCGTTGATCTTTTGTTCGACGATCTTGAGCCACTGCGTCAGTGCATCCGTCGGAAGAGAGGGAGCTGCCTTACAGCTTGGCGGTGCGCTCGGGGATCTGTTTGGAAGTGTGCTTCACCTTGATGAGAAGGATAAGAAGATTGCGGTTATGTGCGGAATGAGTGCCTGCTTTGCGGCGGTGTTTGGGACACCGCTTGCAGCGGGAGTCTTTGCGATGGAGGTTGTGAGCATCGGAGTCATGTATTATTCGGCTCTGGTTCCGTGTCTGTTTGCCTCGTTTATCGGAGCAGGGATTGCGGGAAAGCTCGGACTTGCGCCGGAGGCATTTCCGGTCAGTGGAGTTCCGCCGATGAGTGTTACCGGCGCGGTGCTTGCCGTGATTCTTGCGATGGTCTGTGCGTGTGCGGGAATTCTCCTCTGTGTTTCCTTGCATAACAGTGGCAAATTCGCACAGAAACTTGTGCCGAATCCCTATCTTCGTGTTCTCGCGGGAAGTGCGATTTTTATTGTGATGACGCTGATATTTAAGGAGCGCTACTACAATGGCGGAGGCATGCAGTTGATTGAGTGCTGTTTTGAGGGCGAGAGCGTTCCGGTTTATGCGTTTCTGATGAAGATTGTGTTCACCTCGATCGCATTGAGTGCGGGATTTAAGGGCGGTGAGATTGTGCCGACGCTGACGGTTGGAGCGAGTGTCGGCTATCTGCTGACGAGTGTGCTTCCGCTCCCGTCCTCGCTTGGAACGGCGATGGGAATGGCTTGCCTGTTCGTGAGCGTGACGAATTGTCCGGTCTCGACAATTCTGATGGCGTTTGAGCTGTTTGGGTTTGAGGCGATGCCGTATTTTGCGATTGCGGTTGCAGTCAGCTTCACGCTCTCGGGATATTATGGGCTGTACAGCAGTCAGAAGTTTATTTATTCCAAGATTCGCAATGAGTATATCAATCGGAAATCTCACTAAATTTTTGTGGAGGAAAAGATGAAGACAAAAATCAATCATGCATGGATTTTGACGATGAATCAGGAGTTTCAGACGTATCGGGATGGGTATGTCGTGATGGAGGATGGAAAGATTCTTGAGATCGGAGACGGAGAGGGGCCGAGTGATGTGGATCAGACTGTGGACGCTGAAGGCGGAATCCTGATGCCGGGCATGATCAACACGCACAGCCACATCTCGATGATTCCGTTTCGCTCGATGGGAGATGATTGTCCGGACCGCTTGAGAAAATTTCTTTTCCCTCTTGAGCTTGAGGCGATGACGCCAGAACTTGTGTACCACGGAGCGCGATATGGGATTTGCGAGCTTCTGCTTTCGGGTGTGACGACAATCACCGACATGTACTATTTTGAAGAGGAGGTTGCGAGAGCCTGCGAGGAGATGGGGATTCGCGCGTGGGTTGGTCAGACGGTCATCGATCAGCCGACCTGCGATGCAAAGGATGGAAGAGAGGAGCTTGCGCGTTGTGAGAACTTCTTAAAAGCGTGGTCAGGTCACGACCGGATTCATCCGATCGTCGCTCCTCATGCGACAAACACGAACCCGCCGGAGCTTTTGAAGGAAGCCTATGACCTTGCAAGACGCTATGGGACGCTCTACACCCTCCATGTCAGCGAGATGGACTATGAGATGACGATGTTCCGCGAGAAATATGGAAAGACTCCGATCGAGTTTCTCTATGATCTCGGAGTGCTCGGACCGGATACGCTTGCGGTTCACTGCATCCATGCGACTGAGAACGATGTACACTTATTTGCTGAGACCGGGACGAAGGTTGCTCACTGTGTCGGCGCCAATATCAAGGCAGGAAAGGGTGTTGCGCCGGTCAAGGAAATGCTTGAGTCGGGTGTTGTCGTCGGAGTCGGAACGGATGGACCGTCCTCAGGAAATACGCTCGATCTCTTTACGCAGTTTAAGATGATTGCCGGTCTTCAGAAGACGCATTACCATGATCGCAGTGCAATGCCGACGCAGAGCATTGTCGCAATGGGAACGAGAGGCGGTGCGTGTGCACTCGGAGCGGAGACGCAGATCGGAACGATCGAGGTTGGAAAGCGTGCGGATCTTGTCCTTGTCGAGACGAAATCGGTCAATATGTTCCCTGTCTATAATCCATACTCGGCTCTCGTCTACTCGGCAAATGCCTCAAACGTAGATAAAGTCTGGGTCGATGGAAGACTTCTTGTCGACGGTCACAAACTCGTGAATGTCTCGCTTGATGTGGAGAGAGAGGCACTGATGCGCGAGATGCCGGCGTTTGTCCGCCAGGCGGAGACCTATGCGGATGTGCTGTAAGAGGAGTCTATTCTGAATTTGTATAATAAAAAATTAGAAAATTGGGTTGCTGTTCATAGGTAGGCACTTTTGGGACCGAAAGTGCCGTAAGATAACGTGGTGGTAGCGGATTTTGTCGATTTGGAATGCGAAGCATCGACAAAATCCGTTGCTGTTTGAGCAACGCGTGAACAGTAACGATTTTTTATGTAAAAACGAGGTTGACTTTTGAATCACATAATGATATGGTATATTCATTAGAAAACGTGATAAGAGATAAACTAAATATAAGAGGGACTGTTTAATAAAAGCAAAATTGCTTATAAATGAAGAGTCCCTTTTTGATTGGCGTTAGAGTCGAAAGAGAGCGATGCGGGTCGAAAGATGTAATTCAGCAAATGCGATTCAGATTCAGAAGATGCCTTCGGTTTGTCCTGTCATCATGATTTACATGCAGAAAGGTTGGGAAGACCATTGTTAGAGAAGAAGACAAAGATTTATCTGTTGTTCATTCTGCCGGGCTGTCTGTTTCTTGCGGTATTTATGCTGATTCCGCTGTTCTCCCTCATCTTTAAGACATTTTTTGATGAGAGTGGAGCGTTCTCCCTGGCGAATTATTTTACCCTGCTTCAGAGTACTTACTTTCAGCAGGTATTTTGGCGAAGCATTCGCTTGAGCCTGATCAGCACAATCGTCTGTGCCGGTCTGGGATTTCCGACCGCCTACTACATTTCCAAGTATTCCAAGAACAAGGGTGTGTTGATGGCACTTGCCGTTTTCCCGATGTTCACGAGCCCGGTTATCCGTTCGTTCAGCTGGATGGTTATTCTTGGAAAAAAAGGTATTGTGAATCAGATGCTTGTGTCGACCGGCCTAGTACATAAGCCGATCAGCCTGCTCTACAATGAGTTCTCGATGGTCGTTGGTTTCATTCAGCTCTTCCTTCCGCTGATGATTCTGTCTCTGATCGGTGTGATGGACAACATCTCGGAGGATTTGAATCTGGCAGCGGGAAGCCTTGGAGCTTCCAAGATGGCGACGTTCCGCCATGTGGTCCTGCCACTGAGTATTCCGGGACTTGTGACCGGAAGCGTTCTCGTCTTTACCGGATGCCTGACCGCGTACACGACCCCTCAGCTTTTGGGAGGTACCGATACCCGCGTGCTTGCGACGATGATCTATCAGCAGGCGATGTCTTTAGGAGATTGGACACAGGCTTCCGTGGTTGCGGTTGTGATGATTGTTGTGACGATTCTCGTATCGAGTGGCATCAGCGCAATCAGCCGAAAGTTAAACCCGACGATTTGATAAAAGGAGAAGATTATGGCACTTCTGGAATTACAGAATATTACAGCTGGATATGACAAAAACATCATTCTGAAGGATTTGAACTTTCAGGTGGAGAAAGGAGAGCTCGTCTCCCTGCTCGGCTCGAGTGGCTGTGGTAAGACAACGACGCTTCGCCTGATCGCAGGATTTTCCAATCCGATCGACGGACAGTTTATTTTTGATGGAAAAGACTACACGAATGTTCCGTTAAACAAGAGAAACTTTGGTTTCGTGTTCCAGAGCTACGCCCTGTTCCCGCACATGACGGTGTTTGACAACGTGGCATTCGGACTCAGAATGAGAAAGACTCCGGAGGATCAGATCAAGAAGGAAGTTCTTGAGATGCTTGAGACTGTGGATCTGAAGGGATTTGAGAATCGTTTCCCGAAGGAGATGTCCGGTGGACAGCGCCAGCGAGTTGCGCTTGCCCGTGCGCTTGTGATCAAGCCGGATCTTCTGCTTCTCGATGAGCCACTCTCAAACCTGGATGCGAAACTGCGCGTCAAGATGCGTGTAGAGATCCGTCGCCTTCAGCAGAAATTTGGATTTACCGCAATCTATGTTACTCATGATCAGGAGGAGTGCTTTGCGATCTCCGATAAGGTTGCGATCATGAATCACGGTGTGATCGAGCAGATGGATACCCCGTCTGCGATCTACAATCATCCGAAGACCGAATTTATCGCTCATTTCGTTGGATTTGAGAATTTCCTTGACCTGAAAAAGACCGAGACGGAGGGTGTTTACCTCGCAGACGACGGCACAAAGATTCAGGTGACAGACAAGAAAGAGGGAGAGAACCTGCGCGGATGTATCCGTCCGGAGGATATTCAGATGGTTCCGGCTGGTGCACAGGCAGTCAATCAGATTTCCGGAGAGATTCTGGTAAGTACATTCCTTGGAAAGCGCAATCAGTACAACGTGCGCACCGCAATCGGTGAGTTCGAGGTCAGCACCGACCAGGAGAGTGTTTACAAGGCAGGAGACAAAGTGGCACTGTCTCTGACCCCAAATAAAATCATTTTGCTTTAAAATTTTGTTTTAACAAAGGAGAGGAAGGAAAAGGATTATGAAAAAGAAAATCATGAGCGTTGCAATGGTCGCACTGATGACCGCATCCCTGACTGCATGTGGCGGTTCCGCAAAGGAGGAGACCACCGCACCGGCAACTGAGGCAGAAAAGGCAACGGAAGCGGAGCAGAGTGAGGCAACTGAGGCAGGCAGTGAGTCTGCTGATACCGCAGATCTGGGAAATTTTGAGGGTCAGGAGCTTCGTGTTTCCACCTTCTCTTTCAACGCAGAACTGCTTCAGAAGAACGTTTATGATCCGTTTGAGAAGGCAACCGGCTGTAAGCTGATTGTTGAGGGCGGAAAGAATGCAGAGCGTGTAACCAAGATCAAAGAGACTCCGGACAACTACGATGTTGTTGTAATCGGTGACTCCTTCGTTGCAGATCTGATGGATCAGGGTCTGATCGATACGATCGATTCCACAAAGCTGACCAATCTTGATGGTCTGTACGACGTTGCAAAGGCACCGTTCGGCGAGGAGTATGGTCCGGCTTACACCTTTAACCGTCTGGGAATCGTTTACGATAAGTCCACCTGCCCGATCGAGATCAAGTCTTGGGCTGATCTGTGGAATCCGGAGCTTGAGGGCTCGATCGCAATCCCGGATATCACGACGACAACCGGTCCGCTGTTCTACTACTCCGTTGCAGAGATGGAGAACCTGACTCCGGGCGAGGATGATGATGCAATCTTTGCAAAGATGGAAGAGTTAAAGCCGAACGTAATGAAGACCTACACCAGCGCAAACGACACGATCACGATGCTGAACCAGGGCGAGATCTCCGTTGCAGTTCTTCTTGACTACTCCTACACCTCCGCAAAGTCTGCTTCTGAGGACTATGTATGGGTAGATCCGTCTGAGGGAAGCTACAGCGGTTTCAACACAATCAACATCATCAAGGGAACCAAGAACAAAGAGCTGGCAGAGGCATTTGTAAACTTCTACATCTCCAAGGAAGTTCAGGAGGCAGAGGCACTTGACGGTGTAGATGCTCCGGTTCGCAAGGATGTAGAGCTGACTGAGGAGCAGGCAGCAAACTTTACTTACGGCGAAGAGATGATCAACAGCCTTCAGATTCCGGATTGGGCAGTCATCAACGAGAACAAGGCTGACTGGACCAACCGTTGGAACGAGCTGTTCTCTGTACAGTAATCCATCTGTTACCGGATACGAGTAGGCATTTTCTGAGTGGAAAATGCCGTATGATACAGTGATAGTTATCTCTCAGCTGACAGACAACATTAGGAATTATAAAAGAGGAGCAAAATACATCATGAAGAAGAGTAAATCTCTGTTGGCCGTCACGATCCTGGTTTACATCTTTCTGATCGGACCCCTGCTTGTCATCATGGCAGCATCCTTCAGTGAGACGAATTATCTGAAATTCCCGGGAGAAGGATTCACACTCGAGTGGTATCGTCAGATCCTGAAAGTGAAATCCTTCGGCAGTGCGGCAAAATACAGCACCATCATTGCATTTGTTGCCACATTTATCGCCCTGATTCTGGGACTTCCGGCAGCTTATGCACTGAACCGTTATCGGTTTAAGGGAAAGGAAGTCATCAAGGGCATGTTCCTTTCTCCGGTGCTGATCCCGGTGATTGTACTCGGATTCGTGATGTTGCGCTATGTCGTGAACCGTTTTCACCTGCCGGCTTTGCCGAGTCTTCTGATCGGTCACACGATCCTTTCGATTCCGTATGTGATGCGAGTGATCACTTCGAGCCTTGCAAACTTTGACTTCTCGATGGAGGAGGCAGCGCGGATTCTCGGAGCAAGCAGTGGATACACCTTTTTCCACATCCTTCTTCCGAACATCAAGTCGGGTATTGTCTCTGCCTGCATCATGGCAGTCATCAATTCCTTCAACAACGTATCGCTGTCCGCCTTCCTCACAAGTGCCGGTGTATCGGTACTGCCGATTGAGATGATGGCATATGTCGAGTATCACTTTGATCCGACGATCGCAGCGCTTGCGACTCTGATGATGGTGATTACGCTGGGCGTGATGTTGATCATTGAGAAGACGCTGGGACTTCAGAGCGTGGTTTAAGTGTAATATAAAAAAGTAGTGTAAATTCTGTTGGATTTAGATAGGAAAGACAGAGCAAAAAGAAACGGAAAATAAATATGGGGCTGTTGCCTTTTAGAAGGATTTCTGGATGAAGTTCTTCTATCAGGTAACAGCCCCTGTTTTGTTACACAGTACGAATATGCTGGTGTCGAATTTGTCGGTTAATTGCCTTCAAGTTGGACAGAAACATCGACTTAGCGAGTGATTGTGGTTGGCGCTACTGAGCCTTGATCAGTTCGGAAAGTGCTTCCGGGAGTGGTGGCAGAAGTTCTGCGGGGAGGGTACCGCCCTTGACGCCGACGATTGCGGAGGAAACCTGATTGGCATAGGCGATCGAATCGCGAAGCGGAAGACCGAGTGTCAGGCAGGCAAGAATCGTTCCGATATGGGAATCGCCTGCGCCGATCGTGTCGACGATCTTCTTTGCCGGGACAGGGGGAACGAGATAAGAAGTTCCGTCTTTCTCGATGCAGAACGCTCCGTCAGCGCCGAGGGTGATGATGACGGTGTTCTGTGTCTTCTCATGGAGAATGCGTCCAGCCTCCTGAACATCGGTGCATCCGCTTAGATCCATCGCTTCCTGTTCATTGATGTGAAGCATCGGGTGAAGTGCCATCATTCGGTTGGTGCGCTCAGGCGAAATGCGTTTCCCGCGCGGTCCCGGGGCATAGCAGACGGTCAGCGAGGGGTGTTCCTCCAAGTATTCGATAAGATTGTCGCCGGTCTTTTCCTCAATCTCGAGTCCGCAGACATATACAAGATCGTAGTTGTCTGCCAAATAGGGTTCCATCCATTCTTTCTGAAAGGTGTATTCCACGCCGTGATAGGAGAGAAAGGTCCGCTCTCCGGAAGATTCGACGAGGCAATAGCAACAGCCGTTTTCCTGATCGGGAACGGAGACAGAGATCGGGATTCCTGCACGTTTCATATTGGAGGCAACATAGTCGCCGAACATTCCACTGCCGACCGGTGTGATGAAGGTGTGCGGGGCGTGAAGAAGACGGAACATCTGAGCCGTGTTGAATGCGCATCCGCCGAGCGCCATGCTCTGAGAAGTCGGACGGAGATTCTCCTGCGTCTTTGGAAGATGGTCGAGATTGATGATGACATCCACGCAGGTGGAGCCGATGATAAGTGCTGGTTTCATGAAAGTATGCCTCCTGACTGTAATTTCTGAGATTGTGAAACTTGATGAATTTCCACATCTGTTTCCGTTGAACTGCGTTCGTCAGGTGTGGAAATTGTGTGTGTGAAATGGCATGAAAATATTCCAATTTATTATAAGGCAGGAACAGGTTTCCATCAAGAGTGATGCTTGTAGAAAGTAAAAAAATGTTCTATAATGATTACAGTTTGTGCAACGCATGAACGGGAACAGAGAACTTTGCAGGAAAGGGAAAAACAGGCAGATGATTCTTGTACTGGAGAAGAAACGGAAAGAATCGGCAAAAGAATACATCATGCGAATTCTCCTTGATAATATTGTCAACGTCAGATTAAAACCGGGGGATCAGCTTCTTGAGAGAGATTTCTGTGAACTTTGCGGTGTGAGTCGGACACCGTTTCGGGAAGCACTTTTGGAACTGGCGCAGAGACATCTGGTGGAGATTCGACCGAAGATCGGTACCTATGTTTCCTATATTGATGTGGATCTTGTCGATGAGGTGCGCCATATGCGAAGCGTTCTGGAATCAGAACTTGCAAGGATGGCGTGCAGAGTGATCGGGGAAGACGATTTGAAAAAACTTCGGGGGAATGTTGCACGCTGGAAAGAGTGTGTCGAGATGGATCAGGTTGCGGAGAGTCTTGTCCTTGACAAAGAGTTTCACGGAATGATTTATCAGCTGTGTGGGAGAAGTTACTGGTATGAGCTTGCGGAGGGGGTGGCTCCTCATTTTGATCGCACATCGACTTTGAAATACCAGTGCAAATTGGCAACGGAAAATGTGATTCAGGATCATGAAGAACTGCTCGATGCGATTGCAAGTAGGGATGAGGAGCGGGCGTCTGAGATTGCGCGCCGTCACTTGAATCGCTACACGGAGAATATCGAGGAGATTCGGGAACATTTTCCGGATTACTTTGTGAAGCCGAAACCTGTGTCTGACCAGATAAGAACGAACAGGGACGAGATATAACAACATATAACTCAGAGTGGATGTCCCCCTCCTCTATAGGTGGGGGTATCACAAACTTTCTCAGGAGGGGACAATCCCCTTCTGAGTTATACGCTCCGCGAGGATGCGCAGTGATTTTGATAAGAAGATGTCAGCAGAGCTGACCAAAATCACGCGCCAAGTCTCCGCGAGCGTCGACTTGAATAACAAAGTGTAACGAAAGTATAACAACAAAATACAAAGGCAACATGTGACAATAACATATAACATTACAAGAAAATACAACGATGGGAGAAAAAAGACGATGTACGAGAAGATTACAGAGTATGCGCGTATGCTGGATGAGAAGAGCCGGGCGAGAAGAAGAGATTTTCATAAGCATCCGGAGATGGCATGGTATGAGATGCGAACCTCGGCAATCATCGCAAAGACGCTGACGGAACTTGGCTATGATGAAGTGTTGACTGGAAAAGAAGTCTGTCTGGAATCTGCCCGTATGGGTGTCCCGTCGGAGGAGGAGTTGCAGGCGCATGCGAGGGAGGCGATCGCGTGGGGAGCACCGCAGGAGTATCTGACGGATGAGATGAAGGAAGGCTATACTGGAGTGATCGGAGTCTTGCACTGTGGCGAAGGTCCGGTTGTCGCCCTGCGTTTTGATATCGACTGTCTTGGAATGAGAGAGGATGCGACTTTGGAGCATCGCCCATATCGCGAGGGCTTTGCCTCCGAGCATCAGGGCTGGATGCATGCCTGCGGTCACGATGGTCATGCGACGATCGGTCTTGGAGTCGCAGAGGTGCTGATAAAGATGAGAGATCAGATTCACGGCACGGTCAAGCTGATTTTCCAGCCGGGCGAGGAGGGCGGAAAGGGCGCACGCGCGATTGTCGCTCATGGTCATCTCGACGATGTGGATTACTTTATCGGAACCCACGTTGCACCGAGCGGTGGTCCGGACGACGGTGATCTGACACCGGGAACCTGGGGATCTCTCGCAAACTGGAAGTATGACGTTCATTTTTATGGAAAGGCTGCACATGCGGGCGGATTCCCGGAGAAGGGATGCAATGCGATCGTTGCAGCTGCAAATGCAGTTCTCAACCTCTATGCGATTCCGAGACACAGCGATGGAATCACACGCGTCAATGTCGGTGTGATCGAGGGTGGAACGGGAAGAAATGTGATTCCGGATCACGCGGTACTTCAGATGGAGGTGCGTGGAGCGACGACCGAGATCAACGCTTACATGGATGAGCAGGCGAAGCGGATCTGTCAGGCAGCGGCAGATATCGCAGGATGCCGGTGCGAGATGGTGCTTCAGGGAGGCGGAGAGTCCCAGCAGAGCGATGAGGATTTCCTTGCCTACATTGGCAATCTTGTGCGCGAGCAGATGCCGGATCTGAAAGTCAGCAGTTGTGAGAATGCGCAGAACTGGGGCAGTGAGGACATTTCCCTGATGATGAACCGTGTGCAGGAACACGGTGGAAAGGCGACCTACATGAGATCGGTGACCGATATGGCATCCGCCCAGCATACGACAGCCTTTGATTTTGATGAGAAGGTGCTTGTCGATGCAATCCGTGTCTTCTCTCTGATTGTGTGTGATCTTCTGAAATAGTTAGTGGCAAGAGCCAAGACTATAAGAGAGCCAAGACAATAAGAACGTAAAAGTGATAAGCGTGTAACTGCGATAAGAGAGTAACTGCGATAAGCGTGTAACTACGGTAAGCGTCTTGGAAGAAAAAAATTAGAGAAGATAACGGACATCGAAGGTATGAAAGAAAGATATAAAAGAAAGAAATGAAAGGCGGGTGAGGGAGGATGACGGCTGTGACACAGGTGGATCTTGGAATTCTGCTCTGGATTCAGAATTATTTGAGAACGGATCGATGGACCGGATTTTGGCGGGCGATCACAACGCTTGGAAATGCCGGCTGGTTCTGGATTCTTTTCACCCTGGTTCTGATCCTTTATAGAAGAACAAAGCTCGTCGGAGTCGCATCCGCGCTCTCCCTGATTTTTGGTTTTCTTGTGACGAATCTTTTCTTAAAAAATCTGGTGGCGCGAACCAGACCATACGATTTTTCGACTCTGATCGTTCCGTTGATTACGCGCCCACATGACTACTCGTTTCCGTCGGGGCACACCTGTGCGTCGTTTGCGTGTGCGCTGATCTGTTTTCATCTGCTCCCGAAAAAAGCGGGAGTTCCGGTGTTGATTTTGGCGGTGCTTGTGGCGTTCTCGAGACTTTATCTCGGCGTGCACTACCCGACGGATGTGCTTGGCGGATTTCTCGTCGCACTGGTTGGGAGCAGTCTGGTCTTAAAGACGCGCCCGTACTGGGAGAAAAGGTTCTTGCCAGATTTGCCAGACTATGGAGAGAAAACGAGTGGGTTGAGGGATTGACAGAGCAGGACAACAAGAGATTCAAATGAGTACGAGTGAGTACGGAAAATAAGTATGAGAAAAAATGAGTATGGGAAATAAATAGGTAAAAAAGACTACTTGCGGGAGGAAGAACAAAACATGACAAAACAGGAACGGACTCTGGAGATTATCCAGAGGCTGAAGGAGGCGTATCCGGATGCGGATTGTACGCTCAACTACGAGGAGGCGTGGAAACTGCTTGTGAGCGTGCGCCTCGCGGCACAGTGCACCGATGCGAGGGTCAATCAGGTCGTGCCGGCGCTCTTTGAAAAATACCCGAGTCCTCAGGCACTTGCAGAGGCTCCGGTGGAGTCGATCGAGGAGATTGTCAAGCCGTGTGGTCTTGGACACAGCAAGGCGAGAGACATCAGCGCATGCATGAAGATGCTCTGTGAGAAATTCGGCGGTCAGGTGCCGGATGATTTTGATGCTCTGCTCTCGCTTCCGGGAGTCGGAAGAAAGAGTGCGAACCTGATGATGGGCGATGTGTTTGGAAAGCCTGCAATCGTTACGGATACGCACTGCATCCGCCTTGTAAACCGGATGGGACTTGTGGACGGGATCAAGGAGCCGAAGAAAGTTGAGATGGCACTCTGGAAGCTCGTTCCGCCGGAGGAAGGGAGTGAGTTCTGTCACCGCCTTGTCTGGCATGGACGAGAGATCTGCACGGCGCGCACGAAGCCGTACTGCGATCGGTGTTGCCTGAATGACATTTGCCCGAAGGTGGGAGTATAAGTCAGAGTGGATGTTCCCCTCCTCTATCGGTGAGGCAAAAAGTTACTGTTTTAACTGTTTTATAGATGGAAAGAAAAAATAATATAGATAGAAATAAAAAAATAACAGGTGTAAAGAAAAAATACTTGACACCGAAAATGTTTTCATGTATGATATCCAAGGTGATGTTATGGAAAGCATTGTAAAACAGAGTCTTCTGTATGATTTTTACGGAGAACTTCTCACGGAACATCAGCGAAACGTCTATGAAGATGTGATTTTCAACGATATGTCGCTGAGTGAGATTGCGCAGGAGCAGGGAATCAGCCGACAGGGTGTACATGATCTGATCAAGCGCTGTGACCGGATTCTTGCCGGATACGAGGAGAAACTTCATTTGATTGAGAAGTTTCAGGAGACGAAGCAACTGGTGACAGAGATCCGCGAGTTGACGCAGAAGTTTCAAGAGACAAACGACAGAAAATTGATTGAAAAAATAGAGCAGATTTCCAGCGACATCATAGATCTGTGATGCGAAGGCAAAACTGACGCAGAAACAGCGAAAGCTGGGCAGGAGGATGTTAGATGGCTTTTGAGAGCTTATCCGATAAATTGCAAAATGTATTTAAGAACCTGCGAGGCAAGGGACGTCTGAGTGAAGCAGATGTAAAGACCGCGCTGAAAGAAGTCAAGATGGCACTTCTCGAGGCGGATGTCAGCTTCAAGGTCGTTAAGCAGTTCATCAGCTCCGTTCAGGAACGGGCCGTTGGTGAGGAAGTGCTTGGTTCCCTTCAGCCGGGACAGATGGTAATCAAGATTGTAAATGAAGAGCTCGTTCGACTGATGGGTTCGGAGACAACCGAGATTGCGCTTCGTCCGGCAAGTGAGATCACCGTCATTATGATGGCAGGTCTTCAGGGTGCAGGTAAGACGACGACCACAGCAAAGATCGCCGGAAAGATGAAGGCAAAGGGCAGAAAACCGCTTCTGGTAGCCTGCGATGTCTATCGTCCGGCAGCTATTCAACAGTTACAGATCAATGGAGAGAAGCAGGGAGTACCGGTTTTCTCCATGGGTGAAAATCAGAATCCGGTCAACATTGCCAAGGCTGCCGTAGAGCATGCGAGCAAGAATGGATACAATGTTGTGATCCTCGATACGGCTGGTCGTCTTCATGTCGATGAGGGCATGATGGAGGAGTTAGTCAACATCAAGGAGACGGTTCATGTCGATCAGACAATTCTCGTTGTCGACGCGATGACCGGACAGGACGCAGTCAATGTGGCATCGAGCTTCCAGGAGAAGGTTGGAATTGACGGCGTGATTTTAACGAAACTTGACGGTGATACCCGAGGCGGTGCGGCTCTCTCGATCCGTTCCGTGACAGGCAAACCGATTCTCTATATTGGTATGGGAGAGAAGCTCTCCGATCTGGAACAGTTTTATCCGGATCGTATGGCATCTCGAATCCTTGGAATGGGAGACATCCTGACGCTGATTGAGAAGGCAGAACTTCAGGTCGATGAGGAGAAAGCCCGTGAGATGAGTCAGAAACTGCGCAAAGCAGAGTTTGACTACAACGATTTCCTTGAACAGATGGCTCAGATCAAGAAGATGGGCGGTCTGGGAAGCATCATGAGCATGATGCCGGGAATGGGACAGCTCAAAGGCGGAATTCCGGAAGTCGATGAGAAGTCGATGGATCGAATCGAGGCGATCATTCTTTCCATGACAAAGGAGGAACGGGCGAATCCCGCTCTGATGAATCCTTCGAGAAAACAGCGTATTGCACGCGGTGCCGGAGTGGACATCAGCGAGGTGAATCGAATCGTCAAGCAGTTTGACCAGATGAAGAAGATGATGAAACAGCTTCCGGGTATGATGGGCGGTGGAAAGAAGAACCGCGGTGGCCTGGGCGGTCTCGGAAATATGCTGGGCAAATTTAAAATGCCTTTCTAAGCACAAGATAAAAATATTGAGTGTGAAGGGTGAAAGGGCAGTAAATCGTTACCGTTTATGCAGGGCATGAACTTGTAACCGTAAATGTGATAACAATACAGGAAGCTGTATTTGTTGATAAAAAAGAAAACAGATCAAGAAGATTGAAAGAAAGTCAAGGAGGCTAATTAAAATGGCAGTTAAGATGAGATTAAGAAGAATGGGCGCAAAGAAGAATCCTTTTTATAGAATCGTTGTAGCAGATGCTAGATCCCCGAGAGACGGAAGATTCATCGCTGAGGTTGGTACCTACGATCCGAATCTTGAGCCGAGCGGAATCAAGTTCAACGAGGAAGAGACCAAGAAGTGGCTGGCAACTGGCGCTCAGCCGACCGACCGTGTAGCAAAGCTGCTGAAGACTGCTGGTATTCAGTAATCTAAGTGGAGACAGCTATGAAAGATTTGGTTGAGGTGATTGCGAAAGCATTAGTAGACAATCCGAATGAGGTGGTTGTCACCGAGACTGAAAAAGACGGCGAGACTGTGATTGAACTGAAGGTTGCCCCGTCCGATATGGGCAAGGTGATTGGCAAGCAGGGACGCATTGCAAAAGCAATCCGCTCCGTTGTCAAGGCGGCTGCTTCAAAAGAAGAAAAAAAGGTTGTTGTCGATATTCAATAGCCGGTTTGGCTGTCGCTGGGAGATTCCTGGCGACAGCTTTTTTTATATGATAGGAATATTGTAGTCTATCGTACAAAAGAGCTCCGCGAGGATGCGCATTTATATCATATTTTTTAGGAGAGGTTGAATAATGGAACAGACACTGCGAGTGGGTGTGATTTCTTCTACACATGGAGTACGCGGAGAGGTGAAGGTTTTCCCGACCACCGATGATCCGAAGCGTTTTAAGAAGCTCAAGACTGTGATGCTCGACACCGGACGGGAAAAATTGACCTTAAACATTGAGCAGGTGAAATTCTTTAAAAACATGGTCATCTTGAAATTTAAAGAGTTCAATGACATCAATGAGATCGAGAAATACAAGGGAAAAGATCTGCTGATCAATCGTGACCAGGCAGTAAAACTTGCGCCGAACGAAAATTTCATCGTGGATCTGATCGGACTGAAGGTTGTGACGGATGAGGGTGTGGAGTTTGGTACGCTGAAGGACGTCATGGAGACCGGAGCAAACGATGTCTACATCATTGACGGAAACGACGGAAAAGAATATCTCTTCCCGGCAATCAAGCAGTGTATTTTGAACATCGATCTCGAGGCTGGTGTGATCACCGTGCACATTTTGGATGGACTTCTTGATCTGTAAAGAAATATAAGAAATTTTAATTTTAAATTTTATAAGAAGTTTTATTGGCAATTTATAGAGATTTGTGTATTTGTGTAAGAGATAAGAGATAAAAGCTGTAAGAATAGATGCTTAAAAATGGAGGAAGAGAACGTGAATTATCACATTCTGACACTGTTTCCGGAGATGGTGATGGACGGACTGAACACGAGCATCATCGGACGCGCCACAAAGAAGGGACTTCTCTCGATTGAGGCGGTCAACATCCGGGATTATACAAAAGAAAAACACGGTCATGTGGACGATGCGCCATACGGTGGCGGTGCCGGAATGGTGATGCAACCGGCTCCGGTCTGCGACGCGTATGAGGCACTTTGCGAGAAGATCGGAAAACGCCCGCGTGTCCTCTACATGACTCCTCAGGGAAAGGTTTTTAACCAGAAGATCGCGGAGGAACTCTCGAAGGAGGAGGATCTCGTCTTCCTCTGCGGACATTACGAGGGCATTGATGAGCGTGCGCTCGAGATGATTGTGACGGATTATCTCTCGATCGGAGACTATGTGCTGACGGGTGGAGAGCTTCCGGCGATGGTGATGATTGACTGCATTTCCCGCCTCGTGCCGGGAGTGCTCAACAACGATGTCTCTGCGGAGATTGAGTCGTTTCACGACAATCTGCTCGAGTATCCACAGTACACCCGCCCGGAGGTTTATGAGGGACGACAGGTTCCGGAGGTACTTCTTTCCGGTCATCACAAGAAGATCGAGGAATGGCGCAGAGAACAGTCGATTAAGCGTACTTTGGAGCGTCGACCGGATCTTCTCGAGGATGCGGTTTTGAGCAAGAAAGAGAAGATTTACCTTGCAAAACTGCGTGCTCAGCAAGAGGTGCAGAAACCACAAGAAGAGCAGGAAAATCAGGAATAAAAATAAGGTTACAGAAATAATTAGAAAAGTACTTGCAATTATAAAATGAATATGATAGAATTGATGCGTTGTGACGAAGAAAAAAGAGATATTCCTCTGTTGCGCGGGACGCATTAAGAATGTCAAGTAGATGAAGGAGGTTCACACAAATGAACGAAATTATTAAGAATATTGAAGCAGCTCAGCTGAAGGCATCTGTACCGGAGTTCCGTGTTGGTGATACTGTTAAGGTATACAACAAGATCAAAGAGGGTAACCGTGAGAGAATCCAGGTATTCGAGGGTACCGTAATCAAGAGACAGAATGGTGGCGCAAGAGAGACCTTCACCGTTCGTAAGAACTCTAACGGAATCGGCGTAGAGAAGACCTGGCCGGTACATTCCCCGTTCGTAGACAACATCGAGGTTGTTAGAAAGGGTAAAGTAAGACGTGCAAAACTGAACTACCTGAGAAGCAGAGTTGGTAAGGCTGCAAAGGTAAAAGAGCTGGTTAAATAATTTTGCGAATTTTGCGTAGACGAGAGGGGACAATGTTTATTGTCCCCCCTTTTGTTATTTTACATGTCGAGGATGCGTCGGTGACGCGTCCATTGATTATAACGCGAAGGGATGCAGAGAGAACTGTGTAAAGAAATGCATGGAGAAATGCATAAAAAATGCGTAGAGAAATGCAGACAGAAACGTATACAGAAACGTAAAGGTATCCTTTTGGGTTAGAGATGAATATGGAGTATTTTCGTGTATTTTTATCAAAGTGATGAAAGCAACCTGGTTCGGCGTGTGTCCAGCTGGGTGGTGGATATTGCAGTCGCATTGGCGTTCGCCTGGTTTTTCCTCAATTTTTTTGGTTCTCAGATTGTAGTTGGAGGTCCTTCCATGCAACCCCTCTTAAATTCCGGGGATGTAGTATTGATCAACAAGATGGCTTATGATTTTGGAAAGCCGGATCGCATGGATGTTGTCGTGTATGAGCGGGAAGACCAGAAGACAAATGTGAAGCGGGTGATTGGAATCCCCGGCGATACGGTTCACATTCAAAACGGGACGGTCTACATCAATGGAGAGATCTTTGAGGAGGCAGGGACGGTGTCGCTTGCGGGTCTGGCGGAGACTCCGATCACGCTCGACGAGAAGGAGTATTTTCTTCTGGGAGATAACCGGGAGAGCAGTGAGGACAGCCGTTTCGTCAATGTGGGAAATATCAGGGAAGAGCAGATTATCGGGAAAGTGTGGCTTCGGATCGCCCCGCTTTCCGGGTTTGGGTTGATACGATCGTAGATTTTTATAGATAAATTTGGGATAGGAGGAAACAACTTTGAATATTCAGTGGTATCCGGGACATATGACAAAGGCCAAGAGAGCCATGAAAGAAGATATCAAACTCATCGATCTGATTGTAGAGCTTGTAGATGCGCGTGTACCGCTTGCAAGTCGCAATCCGGATATTGATGAGCTTGGAAAGGGAAAGGCGCGCCTGATCTTGCTCAACAAGGCAGATCTTGCGGATGAGCGTGCAAGTGCGATGTGGGCATCGTGGTTTCAGTCAAAAGGCTGTTTCGTGGTCAAGCTCGATTCGAGAAGCAAGGCTGGTATCAAGCAGATCAATGCAGTGGTGCAGGAGGCTTGTAAGGAGAAGATCGAGAGAGATCGTCGTCGTGGCATTTTAAATCGCCCGGTTCGTGCGATGGTAGTTGGAATTCCGAATGTCGGAAAGTCCACGTTCATCAATTCATTTGCCGGAAAAGCGTGTGCAAAGACCGGAAATAAGCCGGGTGTGACGAAGGGAAATCAGTGGATTCGCCTCAACAAGACCTTAGAGCTTCTCGATACTCCGGGAATTCTCTGGCCGAGATTTGAGGATCAGCGCGTCGGTCTGCTTTTGGCGATGATCGGATCAATCAATGATGAGATCCTCAACAAGGACGAGCTTGCAGTGGAGCTGATTCGTCTGTTGATGCAGAGATGTCCGGAGACGATGACGGAGCGCTACAAGTTAGACGGAATGAGCGAGGAAGAGAAAAACGAGCCGGGAGAGATCCTTGCACAGATTGCGCGTGCGCGTGGATGTCTGAAAAAAGGCGGAGAGCCGGATTACAGCAAGGCGTCAGCGATTCTGATTGAGGATTTCCGTTCTGGTCGTCTCGGTCGAATCACACTGGAACTTCCGCCAAAATCGGATGAATCCGAAAAAGCAGAGGTGAAGGAGACGAAGGCAACAGCAGACAAAACGGAGGCAAAGTGATGGCACTGAGAGAACTCAAGGGAGAAAAACTTCAGGCAGAATTGGAACGCCTGAAAAAAATGCGAGAGTATGAGGACACCTATGCGGCGTGTAGTGCAATCTGCGGAATTGACGAGGCAGGACGCGGACCGCTCGCAGGTCCTGTTGTCGCAGGCGCTGTGATCCTTCCGCCGGACTGTGACATCCTTTATCTGAATGATTCCAAGAAACTTTCAGAGAAGCGCAGGGAAGCCCTTTTTGTTGAAATTCAGGAGAAGGCAGTCGCATGGAGCGTCGGCATTGTCGGACCGGATGTGATTGATGAGATCAACATCTTGCAGGCGACGTATGAGGCGATGCGCCGTGCAATCGCAGGTCTTGGCGTTCAGCCGGATCTTCTGCTGAATGATGCCGTGACGATTCCGGGTGTTGAGATTCCGCAGGTGCCGATCATTAAGGGAGATGCGAAGAGTCTCTCGATCGCAGGCGCAAGTGTGCTTGCGAAGGTGACAAGGGATCACATGATGGTCGAGTACGATAAGATTTTCCCGGAGTACGGATTTGCAAAGCACAAGGGATATGGAACGGCTATGCATACCGAGGCTTTGAGAAAGTATGGTCCATGCCCGATTCACCGCAGAAGTTTTATCGGAAAGATTATGCAGGGAAGTGAAAAATGAATCGCCGTGCAGTCGGATCAAAGTATGAACAGATCGCAAAAGAATGGCTGAAGGCGCAGGGACTTACCATTCTCGCGCAGAATTTTCGATCGAGAACAGGAGAGATTGACCTGATTGCAAGAGACGGGCAGACGATTATCTTCGTGGAAGTTAAGTATCGAAGCTCGGCATCGGTCGGAGATCCGGCGGAAGCGGTCGGCTACCAGAAGCAGATGAGGATCCGGAACACAGCAAGGTATTATCTCTATCGAAATCGTTATGCGGAGGAGACACCCTGTCGGTTTGATGTGGTCGCAATACTCGGGAACGAGGTGCGCTGGATGAAGAATGCATTTTGATGCATGTGTGGGATTATAAGGTTTCTCAGGAGGAAAGATGATGGCAGATTGGATCAGAAAACAAGATGCAAAAGAACAGGTAAACATAAATCAGAAAAATGGAGTCTGCTATCTGACGTTTCCGGCACTTGAGCAGACTGGAATGGTATCACATGCCTTTTCGACGAGGATCGGCGGAGTGAGTGAGGGAATCTTCTCGACGATGAATTTTGGATTCACAAGAGGGGACAACCCGGCGCATGTGCTGGAAAATTATCAGCGCATGGCAGATGTGCTCGATGTCGATATGGAAAAGATGGTGCTGTCCTACCAGACCCACACGACGAATGTGCGCAGAGTCACAGCGGAAGACCTCGGGAAAGGTGTGGTCTATCCGCGCGATTACAGGGATGTGGATGGTCTAATCACCGACATTCCGGGCGTTACGCTTGTGACCTTCTATGCAGACTGTGTGCCCCTCTATCTTCTTGATCCGGTTCACCGTGCGATTGGACTGTCTCATTCTGGATGGAGAGGAACGGTTCACCGCATGGGAAAGGCGACGCTCGATGAGATGGAGAAAGCCTTCGGAACAAATGCCTCCGATGTGATTGCCTGCATTGGACCGAGCATCTGTCAGGATTGCTTCGAGGTCGGTCCTGAGGTTGTCGAGGAGTTTGCGACGGCCTTCGCGCCCAAATATCATGAAGAATTATTTTACCGCAAGGAAAATGGTAAGTATCAGCTGAATCTCTGGAGAGCGAATGAGATCATCTTTGCGGAACGTGGAGTAAAGCCGGAGAACATTCACACGACAGACATCTGTACCCGCTGCAACCCAGATTTCCTGTTCTCACACCGTGCAGTTGGAAAGGATCGTGGAAATCTTTCCGCATTCCTGTGCTTGAAGGAAAAATAAAAGGATATAGAATTTCTGATTAGATTCTGATTAGAAAATGCCGGCAAAGAAGATTAGAATCATGCAAAAAATCTTTGCGGATATTAGTTTGAATGGTGAATAGAACAGGTTTCGTTAATGTGAAAGGGGTGGTGGCAGGGGCGACGAGACGGGAAAGTCACTGCAAACCCGTGTGAGACGTCAGTGCTTAGATCGCGTAGTTTGCGATCTTATGCACTGCTACGTCGAACCCGGAGCGAGAGCGCGTTTGCAGGACTTTGCCCGTCTTCGGAGCCCCCCATATGCATAGAAGCCGTATAAACCTCTTTATAGCTTCATGAATCCCACACAAAGAAAAGGCTATTGCAAAACAGAGTGTTTTCTGCCTTGCAATAGCCTATCTTATTGCTGTTTTATTTTGCTTTTTGCTAATCGCTAACGTTATATTTAAACGCTGTATTTATTTGATGGAGCCGATATAATCGTATCCGTCGGAATGGTATTTGCGGAGCAGATTCTGGATCTTTTCTGTCGGGGACAGAGAAGCACCGATAGAAACATCGTGGTTAAAGGAGTTGATAATGGCAGCAATGTACTTGCTCATATCAGCCTCTAAGTACCACGGGCGATCAAGAAGTTCGGCCGGACGATAGTTTAAGTTGGTCGTGATAACATAGTCGATGTAACCACGGTTGTAGAATTCATCGAACTTCTCAAGTCCGCTGGTGAACAGACCGAAAGTACAGCAAACGATAACCTTGTCAGCTTTGCGCTCCTTCAGCTCTTTTGCGGTATCGAGCATACTCTCTCCGGAAGCGATCATATCGTCGATGATCAGAACGGTCTTGCCCTCTACGGAAGAACCGAGGAACTCATGAGCGACGATCGGGTTTCTACCATTCACAACGCGAGAGTAATCACGGCGCTTGTAGAACATACCCATGTCGACACCGAGGTTGTTTGCCAGATAAACGGCACGGTTCATTGCACCCTCATCCGGGCTGATGATCATCAGGTGATCCTTGTCGATCTTTAAGGACTGGTCATGCTTGAACAGGGTCTTCACGAACTGATAAGTCGGCATAAAGTTATCAAATCCGTTTAACGGGATTGCATTCTGCACGCGCGGGTCATGAGCGTCGAAGGTGATGATGTTGGAGACACCCATCTCTACAAGCTCCTCAAGTGCCATTGCGCAGTCTAAGGATTCACGCTTGGTGCGCTTATGCTGACGACCTTCATATAAAAATGGCATAATCACATTGACGCGGTGTGCCGTTGCGACAGAAGCACCGATGATGCGCTTGAGATCCTGAAAATGATCGTCCGGTGACATGTGGTTGGTGTATCCACATACAGTGTAGGGAATGCTGTAATTGGTGACATCCACCATTGCGAACAGATCAACACCGCGGACAGACTCGTTGATCACACCCTTTGCCTCACCAGAACCAAAACGCGGACAAGAACAGTCCAGAAGATAAGAATCTACATCGTAACCACGATAATTAAGATCCTTCTCGCGACGAATCAACTCTTCCGTATCGTTTCTGCGGAATTTGACGATGTGGTCATTGACCTTGCCAGCGAGATCCCGGCAACTTTCCAGAGCTGCGATTTTGAGCGGTGCAACCGGAAGAACATCATTGAACACATAATTATTTGCCATTTTTAAGCTCCTTCACAAATATATTCGGTTAAATTGAAGTTAAATCCACCCTCATTTATACCATTTTGAAAACAAGGCAGTCAATAGGCAAATGTCGAATTTCGTAAAAAAAAACAAAGTCTTGTTTCTTTACAAAGAGAGGGAATCTTGTTATGATAAAAAGACGGGTATATAGGGACATACAAAATGTTATAACTCAGAGTGGATCGCCTCCTCCTTTGAGTTATACGAAAGATAGATTAACATGAGAAACTAATATTAAGGAAGAAATTTAGTTCCAAATTTAAATAAAAAATCTAAATAAGAAAATTAAAAACATTCAACAACGAAAAGAGATTAAGGAAGTAGGGAAGAAAATTTAAATGAAGAAAAAAGGTCATTTGATAAAATCCATTGATCCGGGTTCAATCGCAGAAGAGCTTGAGCTTGAGGCAGGAGACCGCCTGCTGACAATCAATGGAAATGAAGTAGAAGATATTTTTGATTATGAGTACTATGTTGACAGCGAGAGCATGATCATGGAGGTCGAGAAGGCGGACGGCGAGCTGTGGGAACTTGAGATCGAGAATGATTACGAGGACCTCGGAATCAATTTCGAGAACGGTCTGATGAGCGATTACAAGTCTTGCAGTAACAAGTGCATTTTCTGTTTCATCGACCAGATGCCACCGGGAATGAGAGAAACTCTGTACTTTAAGGACGACGACTCGCGCCTCTCATTTCTTCAGGGAAACTACGTCACGCTGACAAATATGAAAGAGCATGATATTCAGCGTATCATCGATTTCAAACTTGCGCCGATCAACATTTCCGTGCACACGACGAACCCGAAACTGCGCTGTGAGATGCTTCACAACCGCTTTGCGGGACGGGCGCTTGAGAACATCGACCGTCTTTACCAGGCGGACATTCCGATGAACGGACAGATCGTTCTCTGCCCGGATGTGAATGACGGAGAGGAGCTTGACCGCACGATCGGAGACCTCGCAAAGTACATTCCGTGCATGCAGAGTCTGTCGGTTGTTCCGGTCGGTCTTACGAAATACCGCGACGGTCTTTTTCCGATGAAACCGTTTGACAAGAAACGTGCGGAGGATGCACTCGAGATCATTGAGCGCTGGCAGAAGAAGATCTACGAGGAGCACGGAATTCACTTTGTTCAGGCGAGCGATGAGTTCTACATCTTAGCGGAGCGCCCGATGCCGGAGGAGGAGCGCTACGACGGTTACATTCAGCTTGAGAATGGAGTCGGCATGCTTCGCCTTCTCGACACCGAGGTCAATGAGGCGCTCGAGGAGCTCAAAAAGAAGCAGAAAAAGGAACAGAATAAGAAGAATCACAATAAAGCGCAGAAAAATCAGAAGAACCTGAAGAATCATAAAAAACAGGATGATCAGAACGATCAGAAACCGGTGGAAGAAGTCGCGGAGGAGGAGCTCTCAATTGCGACCGGAAAACTTGCCTACCCGTATCTGAAAAAGCAGGTGGAGAAGATCGAACAGATGTTCCCACAGAAGAAGGTGCACATCTATGAGATCCGCAACGATTTCTTCGGCCCGATGATCACGGTTGCCGGTCTGATCACGGGACAGGACTTGAAAGCCCAGCTGACGAACCAGAAACTCGGTCACAGACTTTTGCTTCCTGCGTGCATGTTCCGAAGCGGAGAAGAGGTCTTTCTCGACGATGTGACGCGCACAGAACTGCAAAATGCTTTACAAGTTCCGGTGAATATTGTAAAATCAAGCGGACAGGATCTCGTTGACGCAATCCTGTACCCGGATATTGAACAAAATACTGAACATAACAAATACGAATTGAAGGAGATTTGAGAATGAGCAAACCGATTGTAGCGATTGTAGGACGCCCGAACGTGGGAAAATCCACCCTGTTCAACGTGCTGGCAGGGGAGACGATTTCGATCGTAAAAGACACCCCGGGCGTAACCAGAGACCGTATCTATGCGGACTGTACCTGGCTGAACATGAACTTTACACTGGTGGATACCGGTGGTATCGAGCCGGACAGCAAGGACATCATCCTCTCCCAGATGAGAGAGCAGGCACAGATTGCGATTGACACCGCAGATGTCATTATTTTCCTTGTGGATGTGAGACAGGGACTTGTCGATTCCGACGCGAAGGTAGCGGACATGCTCAGAAAGTCCGGAAAGCCGGTCGTTCTGGCAGTCAACAAAGTCGACAGCTTCCAGAAATTTGGCAATGATATCTACGAGTTTTACAACCTTGGAATCGGCGATCCGATCGCAGTTTCCGGTGCTTCCCGCCTCGGAATCGGTGATCTGCTCGATGAGGTGAGCCGTCACTTTACGACCGATCAGATGGAGGATGCAGAGGACGAGCGTCCGCGTGTGGCGATCATCGGAAAGCCGAACGTAGGAAAATCCTCGATCATCAACAAGATCCTCGGCGAGGACCGCGTGATCGTATCAAACATTGCCGGAACAACCCGTGATGCGGTTGATACCGAGGTCGTTCACAACGGAACCGAGTATGTCTTTATCGATACCGCAGGACTCAGAAGAAAGAGCAAGATCAAGGAAGATCTTGAGCGTTACAGCATCATTCGTACCGTATCCGCTGTGGAGCGCGCCGATGTGGTCATCCTTGTGATTGACGCGGTTGAGGGCGTGACCGAGCAGGATGCAAAGATTGCCGGAATCGCACACGACAGAGGCAAGGGAATCATCGTTGCTGTCAACAAGTGGGACGCAATCGAGAAGAACGACAAGACGATCTACGAGTACACGAAGAAGATCAAAGATACGCTCTCCTTTATGCCGTATGCTGAGATGCTCTTCATCTCTGCTGTGACCGGACAGCGTATGAACAAGCTGTTTGATCTGATCGACATGGTGCGCGAGAACCAGACTCTGCGTGTCGCAACCGGTGTCCTCAACGAGATCATGACAGAAGCCGTTGCCATGCAGCAGCCACCGTCTGACAAGGGCAAGCGCCTGAAACTCTACTACATGACTCAGGTAGCGGTAAAACCGCCGACCTTCGTCATCTTTGTAAACGACAAGAACTTGATGCATTTCTCCTATGTTCGTTACCTTGAGAACAGGATTCGAGAATCCTTTGGATTTAAGGGAACCGCACTGAAATTCATCGTGCGTGAGCGTTCCGGAAAGGAGCAGTAATGGAGCGCCTGATCTGTCTTGTGATGGGATATGTCTTCGGTCTGTTTCAGACAGGATATCTGTACAGCCGTTCCAAACATATGGACATCCGCAATTACGGAAGTGGCAACTCAGGAAGTACGAATGTTCTTCGCGTGATGGGAAAAAAAGCGGGACTTGTGGTCTTTCTCGGAGATGCAGGAAAGATGATCCTTGCCTGTCTCCTGACGCGCGTGATCTTTCGCAGTCAGCCGGAATTTCTCTATCTCTACCTGCTTTACACAGGGTTTGGCGTGATTCTGGGACACAATTTCCCGTTCTACATGGGATTTAAGGGCGGAAAGGGAATTGCGGCCTCCGCAGGTCTTCTCGCCTCAACAGACTGGCGTCTGATGCTGATCTGTCTCGTCGTGTTTGTGATGGCGGTCGCAATCACACGCTATGTCTCCCTTGGCTCGATTCTTGTGATGATCTGTTTTGCGATCGGAATGATTTTCTTTGGAGTGATTCGCGGGGATTATGGTCTGGCAGAGTCCTGTCAGACGGAGTTTATCGGGATTGCTCTTGCGATTTCGCTGATGGGAATCTGGAGACACCATGCCAATATCCGTCGCCTTTTAAACGGCACGGAGAATAAGCTCGGAGCGAAGAAGAATGCATAAGTGCACAGGGAATCAATCGCATGGACAAACATGTATACATGTATAATAGGCATGCGTAAATAAGCGTGCATAAACAAATCAATACTCTCGGAATCTGACAGAATGGGTTTCGGGAGTATTTGCATATTTAGATTAAGCATCGACTTGAATAAATGTCGACTTGAACGATACGTCAACTTGAATAATAAGGAGAAAACATTATGGCACAGATTGGCATCATTGGAGGGGGAACCTGGGGAATTGCACTCGCGTCACTCGTTCATGAAAACGGACATCAGGTGACGGTCTGGTCTGCATTCGAGGAGGATGCAAAGTATTTGAGAGAGCATCGGGTTCAGAAAAATCTTCCGGATCTCGTTCTTCCGGAAGATATGGAGTTCACTGCGGATATGGAGACAGCTTTAAAAGAGAAGGATCTTGTCGTGACGGTTGTCCCTTCTATCTATATCCGGGAGACCGCAAGAAAGATGGCGCCGTTCGTCAGAGACGGACAGATCGTCGTCAATGCGTCGAAGGGAATCGAGGCAGAAACGCTTGATCTTCTGTCGGAAATTCTCGAGGAGGAACTGCCAAATGCCGATGTCGCAGTGTTGTCCGGACCGAGCCATGCGGAGGAAGTCAGCCGGTCATTGCCGACGACCTGTGTCGCAGGTGCGAAGAGCAGAAAGACCGCGGAGTACATCCAGAGCATTTTCATGAGTCCGGTCTTTCGTGTGTATACAAGCTCGGACATCACCGGAATTGAGATCGGCGGAGCACTCAAAAATGTGATTGCGCTCGCAGCGGGAATTGCGGACGGTCTCGGATACGGGGACAACACGAAGGCGGCACTGATCACGAGAGGAATCTCGGAGATCTCAAGACTTGGAGTCGCAATGGGCGGAAAGCTCGAGACCTTCGGCGGACTCACCGGAATCGGAGATCTGATTGTGACATGTGCGAGCATGCACAGCCGAAACCGCAGAGCCGGAATCCTGATCGGAAAAGGTTACTCGATGGAAGAGGCGATGGCGGAAGTCAAGATGGTTGTCGAGGGTGTTTACTCTGCAAAGGCGGGGCTTGCGCTTGCAAAGAAATATGAGATTTCGATGCCGATCATCACGGCGGTCAACGAGGTGCTGTTTGACGGAAGACCGGCAAGTGAGGCGGTTCAGGATCTGATGCTCCGTGATCGGACTGTGGAGAGCCCGGCGATCGGCTGGGAGTGAATTTACTGGGAATGATTTCTGTTACTGTACACGGGTAGGCATTTTCTGAACTGAAAATGCCGTATGATCCAGTGGTGGTAGCGGGAATTTGCCGTATTTAAATGCGAAGCCACGGCAAATTCCGTTACTGGGCACGTGCGCGTGAACAGTAAATAATTTATCGCGGTAAAGAAAAAAAGCTTGACAAGCATTTTTCAGACAACTATAATAAGTCCGAGCTTGTATGCAGATCACATTTGATCTGTAAACCTCCTGTCGGACGATGGGAGTGTTAAGAGGAGGAATCATTATGAAAAAGAGATTTATGAGCGCAGGTATGGCAGCAGTTGTTGCAATGGCATCTTTAACTGCTTGTGGCGGTAGCGCAAGCACCGAGACAACCGCAGCAGCAGATGCAAAGGCAGAGACTTCCGCAGAGGCTGGCGAGAGCAGTGCAGAGGCTTCTTCCGCAGAGGGTGGTACCTTAAAAATCGGCGTAATCGGACCGCTGACCGGTGCAGCAGCATCTTATGGTCTGGCAGTTCAGAATGGTGCAGATCTGGCAGTTAAGGAGATCAACGAGGCTGGCGGTATCAACGGCATGAAGGTTGAGCTGAAGGCTGAGGATGATGAGAACGATCCGGAGAAGTCTGTCAATGCATACAACACCCTGAAGGACTGGGGTATGCAGATGCTGGTTGGTACAACCACTTCCAAGCCGTGTATCGCAGTTGCAGCTGAGTCTGCAAGCGACAACCTGTTCCAGATCACTCCGTCTGGTTCTGCAGTAGAGTGCGTATCCAACCCGAACGTATTCCGTGTATGTTTCGCAGATCCGGATCAGGGTACTGCTTCCGCTCAGTACATTGGCGAGCACAAGCTGGCTACCAAGGTTGCAATCATCTACGATAGCTCTACCGAGTACTCTTCCGGTATTCGTGAGTCCTTCGTAAAAGAGGCTGCAAACCAGGGTATCGAGGTTGTTGCAGATGAGGCATTTACCGCAGACAGCAACACCGATTTCTCCGTACAGCTGGACAAGGCAAAGGATGCAGGCGCAGAGCTCGTATTCCTGCCGATCTACTATCAGGAGGCATCTGTTATCCTGAAGCAGGCTGCTGACAAAGAGTTCGCTCCGACTTTCTTCGGATGTGACGGTATGGACGGAATCCTGTCTGTTGAGAACTTTGATAAGTCTCTGGCAGAGGGTCTGATGCTTCTGACTCCGTTCTCCACCACTGAGGAGGGCAGTGAGGACTTCACCAAGTCTTACACCGAGGCTTATGGCGTAGAGCCGATTCAGTTCGCAGCTGATTCCTACGATGCAGTTTATGCAATCAAGGCAGCAGCAGAGAAGGCTGGCATCACCGCTGATATGAGCGCATCTGATATGTGCGATGCAATGGAGACTGCTATGACCGAGATCACCATCCAGGGTCTGACTGGTGCAGACATGAGCTGGAATGCAAACGGTGAGCCGAACAAGGCACCGAAGGCAGCTAAGATCGTAGATGGCATTTACGAGATGGAGAAATAAGAGATTGCCGATCATGCAACACATGAACGGTAGAGATGGTTTCTCTGATGAGTCAGATTTTTCTCACAGAAGACTTGCTTTTGAACGTTTTAAAAGATTGGTTTTGTGTGAGGGCTGATTCGATCCAAAAGAGGGTCGTCGAAAGACGACTCTCTTTTTCGTTTTATAGGGATTTGGTGGGGATAGGGAAAGTTCGTGCAAAACAACAAAAAAATCCGTTACCGTTCGTGTGACGCGTGAAGAATAACTGCTTGTGTCTTTGTGACAAAGACATTTGTAACTTACACTTGAACTTCCTATTCTACTATGCTATAATTCGACATGTTATTGTTTTTCAAGAAAAATACAAAGAGGTGTGTGGTACATGAGTTTTCTGTCTTATTTGATCAATGGAATCAGCCTGGGCAGTATTTACGCGATCATCGCGCTGGGATACACGATGGTATACGGAATCGCAAGAATGCTGAACTTCGCCCACGGCGATATCATCATGGTAGGTGGATTTGTGATTTTCACCTGTGTCAGCACAATGGGATTCCCTCCGTTAGTGGGTGTCCTCGTAGCTGTGATTGCCTGCACGGTTCTCGGTGTTGTGATCGAGCGTGTGGCATATAAGCCCCTTCGCGGAGCTTCTTCTCTTGCCGTACTGATTACGGCAATCGGTGTCAGCTATCTTCTTCAGAATGCGGCACTTCTTATTTTTGGATCGAATGCGCGTCAGTTTACTTCCGTTGTAAACGTTCCGAGCCTGAAACTGGCCGGCGGTGCGCTGTCGATTTCCGGTGTCACGATGGTGACGATCCTTACCTGTATCATCATCATGGTAGGTCTGATGACCTTCATCAACAAGACGAAGATCGGTCAGGCAATGCTTGCGGTTTCTGAGGATACCGGAGCAGCAACCCTGATGGGAATTGATGTAAACCGAACGATTGCCGTGACATTCGCAATCGGTTCTGCACTTGCTGCAATCGCAGGTGCGCTGTTGTGTTCCACCTATCCGTCCCTGACTCCGTACACCGGATCCATGCCGGGAATCAAGGCATTCGTGGCAGCAGTATTCGGCGGAATCGGATCGATCCCGGGTGCGCTGATCGGAGGCGTTCTTCTCGGTGTGATCGAGAACCTTTCCAAGGCATATATTTCTTCCCAGCTCTCGGATGCGATCGTATTTGCAGTTCTGATTGTGGTTCTGCTTGTGCGTCCTACCGGTATTATGGGAAAGAAGATTACGGAGAAAGTGTAGGTGGGAAGAATGAAGAAAAACAAATTGCTGATTCAGAACAGCATCACGTATGCAATCATCATCGGATGCTGGATTCTGGTGCAGATCCTTGCCAGTACGGGTCATATGACCAGTCTGATGAAGGGACTTCTTGTACCTCTTTGCATATATGTGATCATGGCAGTATCCTTAAACCTGACGGTTGGTATTCTTGGTGAGCTGAGTCTGGGTCATGCCGGATTCATGTGTTTAGGAGCCTTTTCCGGTGCGTTCTTTACGAACTGTATGGCAAATGTGATCCCGAGCGTGCAGGTGCGTTTCTTCTTTGCTCTGCTGATCGGTGCACTTGTTGCAGGCGTTTTCGGTATTCTGATCGGAATCCCGGTTCTGCGTCTTCGCGGAGACTATCTGGCAATCGTAACCCTGGCTTTTGGTGAGATCATCAAGAACCTGTTAAATGCAATCTATGTCGGTGTGGATCAGAGCGGTTTCCACTTCTCCTTCAAGGATACAACCTCTCTTGGCATGGATGACACCGGCGTTGTCATCATCAAGGGTGCCCAGGGTATCACCGGAACCCCGAAGGCAGCGACGTTCACGATCGGTATCATTCTCGTGCTTCTGACGCTGTTCATCGTCCTGAACCTGATCAATTCCCGTTCCGGACGTGCAATCATGGCAATCCGTGATAACCGCATTGCCGCTGAGTCTGTCGGCATCAACATCACGAAGTTTAAGCTGATGGCATTCTCGATTTCAGCAGCACTTGCAGGTGTGGCAGGTGTTCTCTACGGACACAACCTTTCGAGCCTTGCAGCTACGCCGAAGAACTTTGGTTACAACCAGTCGATCATGATCCTTGTATTTGTTGTACTCGGAGGACTTGGAAATATTCGCGGTTCGATTATCGCAGCAGTTGTTCTGACGATGCTTCCGGAGCTTCTGCGTGGACTCAACGACTACCGTATGCTGATCTACGCAATTGTTCTGATTGTGATGATGATCTTCAACTCCAGCCCGAAGGCAATCGAGATGCGTTCGGTATTCATGGACAAGATCAAAAAGAACCGGAAGGAGGCTGCATAAAATGGCAATGTTAGAGGTAAAAAATATCAGCATTTCCTTCGGCGGACTGAAAGCAGTAAATGATTTCAGCGTGACGATCGAGAAAGGACAGCTCTACGGTCTGATCGGACCGAACGGAGCAGGAAAGACGACGGTGTTCAACCTGTTGACGGGCGTGTACAAGCCGGATACCGGTACAATTCTTCTCGATGGAAAGAATATCACCGGACGCAGTACAATCGAGATCAACCAGGACGGAATTGCGCGTACCTTCCAGAACATTCGTCTGTTCAAGGAGCTGAGCGTTCTTGACAATGTAAAAGTCGGACTGCACAACCATTTTAAGTATTCCACGATCGAGGGAATCCTGCGTCTGCCGAGATACTATAAGGTTGAGAAGCAGATGAATGAGCGTGCTATGGAGCTTTTGAAGGTGTTTGAGCTCGATTCTGTCGCAGATTACAAGGCATCAAACCTGCCTTACGGTGCACAGAGAAAGCTCGAGATTGCCCGTGCACTTGCGACGGAGCCGAAACTTCTCCTTCTCGATGAGCCGGCAGCAGGAATGAACCCGAACGAGACCGCAGAGCTGATGGATACGATCCGTTTCGTTCGTGACAATTTTGACATGACGATTCTGCTGATCGAGCATGACATGAAGCTGGTATCTGGTATCTGCGAGAAGCTGACCGTTCTGAACTTCGGTCAGGTGCTGACGCAGGGTGACACACAGACCGTACTGAACGATCACCGTGTTATCACCGCATATCTGGGAGAGTAGGAGGAGACACGAAATGGCAATACTGGAAGTTAAAAATCTGGAAGTGTTTTACGGAGTCATCCAGGCCATCAAGGGAATCTCCTTTGAGGTAAATCCGGGTGAGATCATTGCGCTGATCGGTGCAAACGGAGCAGGAAAGACGACGACGCTTCAGACGATCACCGGACTGATTCCGTCGAAGGCGGGACAGATCATTTATGAGGGACAGGACATCACAAAGATCCCGGGTCACAAGCTGGTTTCGATGGGAATCGCCCATGTGCCGGAGGGACGTCGCGTGTTCGCAGGTCTGACCGTCCTTCAGAACCTTTATCTGGGCGCTTACACCAGAAAAGATAAGAAAGAGATGGAAGATACGCTTGAGATGATCTACGAGCGTTTCCCGCGTCTGAAAGAGCGTCGCGATCAGCTCTCCGGAACGCTTTCCGGTGGTGAACAGCAGATGCTCGCAATGGGACGCGCGCTGATGTCTCATCCGAAGCTGATCGTTCTCGATGAGCCGTCGATGGGTCTGTCTCCGATCTATGTAAATGAGATCTTTGACATCATCCAGAAGATCAATCAGGATGATGGAGTAACGGTTCTTCTTGTTGAGCAGAACGCAAAGAAGGCGCTCTCGATTGCAGACCGCGCTTACGTTCTTGAGACCGGAAAGATCGCACTCAGCGGAGATGCTCAGGCACTGATGAACGATGATTCAGTCAAGAAGGCATATCTGAGCGAGTAATCTGTCGCTTTGGTCACAAAATCTTTCGTTAGATATTGGTTCGATATTGTGATAGATTGGATTGGTCACAAAAAGTTTTCAAATATCTGTGATATAAATAAACAATCTATAAAATTCAGAAAATTTATCGAAAAAGAGGGAAAAGTTATAGACTTTTTCCTCTTTTTTGTGGTATAAATAAGATAACCGTTCGGCATGTGCAGATTTCTCACAGCATATATTTTAGAAGATGTGTGGGGCAAAAAGGCTGAGGGGAGAGATCTGCATGGACCATTTTGATGTATATAAAGATATTCAGGCGCGGACGAAGGGGGAGATTTATCTCGGGGTTGTCGGACCGGTGCGAACCGGAAAATCGACGTTCATCAAGCGGTTTATGGAGCAGATGGTGCTCCCCGATATTCAGGATGAACATCAGAGGAACCGGACCCGCGATGAGCTCCCACAGAGTGCGACGGGGAAGACGATCATGACCACAGAGCCGAAATTTATCCCGAAGGAGGCGGCAGAGATTGAGCTTGCCGATAAGACGCAGGCGAAGATCCGATTGATTGACTGTGTGGGCTTCATGGTGGAGGGCGCAGGCGGTCATATTGAGAATGACAGAGAGCGTCTTGTGAAGACTCCTTGGTTTGAGGAGGAGATTCCGTTCACCCGGGCAGCAGAGATCGGTACGCGCAAAGTCATTAAAGACCATTCCACGATCGGAATCGTGGTGACGACAGACGGATCATTCGGAGAGATCAAGCGGGAGGCGTATTTACCGGCGGAGGAGACCGCCGTCGCAGAACTGAAAGAGATCGGGAAACCATTTCTGATTCTGCTCAACTCAGATCGCCCTTACTCCGAAGAGACGAGAAAACTTGCCGGGGAACTCGAGGAGAAGTATCGGGTGACAGTTCTTCCGGTCAACTGTGAGCAACTGAAACGGGACGACATCTGTCGGATTCTTGAGAAGGTGTTGAATGAATTTCCGGTGACGGAGGCGGATTTTGATATTCCGGGATGGCTTGAGATCTTGCCGTCCTCGCACTGGCTCAAAGAGCAGGTGATTTTGACGGTGCGCGAGGCGATGGCGAAGATCCGCTATATGAAGGATGTTCCGTCGGAGTTTGACCTTCCGGATCAGACGGCGATTCGTCAGATGAAGACGGATCGGCAGAATCTCTCAAACGGAAAGGTGGAGATTACGGTCGTTCTCGACGAGGAGTCGTATTATCAGGTGCTCAGCGATTTTGCGGGAGTCGTGGTGGAAGATGAGTACCAGCTGATGCAGAAACTTAGACAGCTGGCATCGATGCAGAGCGAATACGACAAGGTGCGCGGTGCACTCAGCCAGGTGAGACTGAAAGGATATGGCGTTGTGACACCGGAACGCTCTGAGATTCTTCTCGACGAGCCGACGGTGATTCGCCACGGAAACCGCTATGGAGTGAAGATGAGGGCGCAGGCACCATCGATCAGTCTGATTCGTGCACAGATTCAGACGGAGATTGCTCCGATTGTGGGAAGTGAAGAACAGGCAAGAGACCTGATTGCGTATATGAAGGAGAATGCAGGCAAGAAGGAAGATGGGATCTGGGACACGAATATTTTCGGAAAATCGATCGAGCAGATCGTGGAGGATGGAATTCAGGCGAAGGTCAACCAGATGACCGAGGAGTGTCAGGCACGTCTTCAGGATGCAATGCAGAAAATTATCAATGACAGCAATGGAGGGCTGATCTGTATCATCATCTGAGTGAATTGAGTCAAATTTTCATGATGAGTAAGATAGTGAGACATGATGAGTTAGAAACGCAAAATTTAATAATGAGCTTGTCTGGGGAAGAGTTTTAGAGTACAAGCGAGAAAAGGAGGTATCCTTATGAGGTTAATGTTCATCGGTGCGGATCATGAAGTGACGGGTAGTTGTCATTATCTGGAAGTTGGAAATACGAAACTCTTTGTGGACTGTGGAATGGAGCAGGGAACAAATATCTACGAGAACGTGGAACCGCCGGTTCCGTACTCGGATCTTGATTTCGTGCTTGTGACGCACTCCCACATCGATCACGTCGGTTTATTGCCGTATATTTATGCAAGAGGATTCCGGGGAAGAATCATTGCGACGATGGCAACCTGCGATCTGTGTAACATTATGCTTCGAGACAGTGCACACATTCAGGAGATGGAGGCAGAGTGGAAGAACCGAAAGGCCCGCCGTGCCGGCAAACCGGAGGTCGAGCCTCTCTATGAGATGGCGGATGCGGAAGGCGTGATCGGACATTTTGAGGGATACGATTACGGAGAGATGATTACATTGAATGATGACATCACAATCCGTTTCACCGATGTCGGTCATCTGCTCGGTTCTGCTTCGATTGAGATCTGGATGAGGGAGGATGGTGTCGAGAAGAAGATCGTCTTCTCCGGAGATATCGGAAATAAGCACAAACCTCTGATCCGCGACCCTGCTTATGTAAAAGAGGCAGATTATGCGGTTATGGAGTCGACTTACGGTGGTCGCCTGCATCAGAAGGGCAAAGATCATGTGACAGAGCTTGCAAGAATCGTTCAGGAGACGCTTGATCGGGGCGGAAATGTCGTGATTCCGGCGTTTGCGGTAGGTCGTACCCAGGAGCTTCTCTATTTCTTCCGTCATATTAAGGCAGAGCATATGGTACACGGTCATGACGGCTTTGAGGTCTATGTAGATAGCCCGCTTGCAGTCGAGGCGACTCACGTCTTCAAGGAGAACCAGATGGACTGCTACGACGATGAGACGAAGGCACTCGTGGAGCAGGGCATCAACCCGATCTCGTTCCCGGGACTGAAACTTTCTGTCACGAGCGAGGAGTCCAAGAACATCAACTTCAGCACGACGCCGAAGGTCATCATCTCGGCATCCGGCATGTGTGATGCGGGACGTATCCGCCATCATCTGAAGCACAATCTGTGGAGAAAGGAATGTACGGTTGTGTTTGCCGGTTATCAGGCAGAGGGAACGATCGGTCGTGCGCTGATCGATGGTGCAAAGATGGTGAAGCTGTTTGGTGAGACGATCGATGTGGAGGCGCATATCGAGACGCTTCATGACATCAGCGGTCATGCGGATGAGAATGGACTGATTGAGTGGGCCTGCGCTTTCGAGAAGAAGCCATCCCAGTTCTTTATCGTGCACGGCAATGACGATGTCTGCGACAAGTTTGCTGAGCTTGTGACTGCAAAGACCGGTTGTCCGGCAAAGGCACCGTTCAGTGGAGCGGAGTATGATCTGGCGAAGGGCGAGTGGATTCGCGAGACCGAGGGTATCCCGGTTAACCCGAAGACGATGGCGACGAAGAAGGCAAGTGGAGTCTTTGCACGTTTGCTGGCAGCGGGCGAGCGCCTGCTTGCGGTTATTGCGAGAAACGAGGGTGGAGCGAACAAGGATCTGGCGAAGTTTGCGGATCAGATTCAGGCGCTCTGCGACAAGTGGGATAGATAGTTTGAGTTTGTTTCATTTTTCTTGAGTGATAGGTAGTGGGCTCCGGCAGGCGGAATAAGTTCTGCAAACGCGCTCTCGCTCCGGGTTCGATGTAGCGGTGCATAAGGCTGTAAAGTGCACAGCCTAAACACCGACATCTCACACGGGTTTGCAGAATCTTTTCCACCGCCGGAGCCTTTGCAGAAGAAATTATATTATAAGTATAAGTGCAGAAAAAGTTGCTGTTTGCGGGGCGTGTAAACAGTAACCAGAAGTGTAGTAAGAAGGGAGAAAATAAAAGTATCATGTCAACAAAAGTACAGATTTACACGGATGGATCAGCGAGAGGAAACCCGGATGGACCGGGAGGATATGGGGCGGTGCTCCACTTTGTCGACAGCAAGGGACAGCTTCATGAGCGCGAACTCTCTGCCGGATTCCGCAGAACCACGAACAACCGTATGGAACTTTTGGCGGCGATTGTGGCTTTGGAGGCGCTGACCCGTCCGTGTGAGGTGGAGCTCTATTCGGACTCCAAATATCTGACGGATGCGTTTAACCAGCACTGGATTGACAGCTGGGTCAAGAACAACTGGAAGCGCGGGAAAAGTGGCATGGTGAAGAATATTGACCTGTGGGAGCGTCTTTTAAAAGCGAAGGCGCCCCATAAGGTAACATTTTGTTGGGTAAAGGGACATGCTGGTCATCCGCAGAATGAGCGGTGCGATCAGCTTGCGACGACGGCAGCGGATGGACAGAATCTCCTCGTGGATGAGGGCGTGGAAGCCCAATAGAGAAACTTACCGGTTGCTGTTTGCAGGGCGCGTGAACAGCAACACTTACAGTTCTCTTACAAATGTTTACTTCTTTTGCTTTTGTATTTTCATCTGCCCTGCTTTATGATATTGTGTTAATGAACAGAGTTGAAGGCTCTGTTGATATTCCACTTTTTTATAATTTAGAGAGAATATTCCCCTTTTGTATAGTTTGGTATGGATGGGGATTACAGGCTTTCTCAGGAGTGGAGACAGAACAAGAAATTAGAGACAGGGCAGGATGAAGATGAAACTCAAAGGAATTTGGATTGCAATAGGAGTCATTCTGATTGCAGGAATCGGGGTGACGAGATACACAAAATCATACATCGAGTCAGAGCAGGAAAATGTTGCGATGGTGCAGAGCCAGAATCTCGAGGAGATGCCAGATGCAGGTGTGGCGGAACAGGGACTGAATGCTGAGAATGCCGAAGGTGATGGAGAAAAAGTTGCTTCTGGTGGGATGGCAAAGGTGGGAGTCGGTGCAAATGCGCAGGATTCTACTGGAAATCAGGAAGAAAGTTCAAAGCGCCAGGGCAAAAAGCAGGCAGTTGGCGGGGCGGAGAATTCCGGAATCTCGGTGCAGGATGCAGAGAGTGCAGACGGGGCGAAGCCTTCGGATGAGGTCTTTGTGAAACTGCGTGCGATTGATGAGGAGATTGCACAGCGGGCTTTGGTTGAGACAGACTCAACCCCGAATGCGCGCAAGGCGACGGTCGAGAATGAGTGCAAGCTCTGGGAGACGCAGATGAACCGCTTCCTCGATACACTGGAAAACCAGCTGGAACCATCGGAGTGGGAAAAGCTGTTTAAAGAGCAGAAAGAGTGGTTGAGAACGAGGGATGAGGAGGCGACGAAGGGATCCGGACGTCAAAATGGAAGCACGCTCGATGAGATTGAGTATAATCGCCTGATCCGGGAGAGTACAAGACAGAGGACATATGAGCTTGCAGAACGGTACGGGGAGATTCTGTCGGCTACGGAATAATAGTGAGATAAAAGAAAAAAGAGAAGCAGAGATTTGATCTTTGCTTCTCTTTTTTGTTAACGATTCTATGCTTTTTTCGCTTCCCGCTTTGCTTCGAGATTGGAGACAACGATCGTGCAGGCAGCATCGCCGGTGATGTTGACGGTGGTACGTCCCATATCGAAGATACGGTCAACTCCGGCTACGAGGGCGATTCCGTCTACCGGAAGACCGACAGAGGTGAGAACCATTGCAAGCATGATCATACCGGCACCCGGAACACCGGCGGTTCCGATGGATGCGAGCGTTGCGGTCAGCACAATTGTGACCATCTGGGACAGCGTCAGATCAATGCCATAGCAGGATGCGATGAAGATCGCGCAGACACCCTGATAAATCGCAGTGCCGTCCATGTTGATCGTTGCGCCGAGCGGAAGAACAAAGGAGGCGATTTCTTTCTTTGCTCCGAGTTTCTCGGTACAGCTCAGATTGATCGGCAAAGTTCCGACGGAGGAAGCACTTGAGAATGCAAACATGATAGCAGGAAGCATTCCCTTAAAGAACTTCAGAGGGCTGATGCCACCGAGAAGTTTTACAGTCGAAGAGTAGACAAAGACGGCATGAACGATGTAGCAGATGTAAGTTGCGAGGAGCACCATGACGAGGGAACCGATGATGGTCGGACCGTTCACAGCGATGACCGGGCAGAGCAGACAGAAAACGCCGATCGGGGAGAGATTCAGGATCATTTCCATACATTTCATGAAAATCTCATTCAGATCGTTGAATGCATTTACGACGCGGATGTTTTTCTCACCGACCAGAATGATGGCAAAACCGAGCAGAATCGCCATGACGATGATCTGAAGCATATTGGCATTTACCATAGGAGACACGAAGTTGGATGGAAAAATGTTGACGAGCGTGTCCATGAAGGAAGTAGCCTCTGTCGCCTCGTAGGACAGATCTGTGGTAGCGATGACCGGAAACAGAGATTTGAACAGATTTCCGCCGGTCAGACCGATCGTAACCGCGAAGGCTGTGGTGAACAGGTAAAAGACTACGGTTTTCAGACCGATTGCGCCGACTTTTTTGATGTCGCTCATCGAAATAATTCCGCACATGATCGAGAACAAAACGATCGGAACAACGATGAACTTAACTAAGTTTAAGAAGATGGTACCAAACGGTTTGATGAAGTTTTCTGCAAAAGATGCGTGACTCTGAAGCAGAAGTCCGGCGACAACCGCCAGAACGAGCGCGATGAAGATTTTCATCGCCAATGACATTTTCTTTTTTTCTTTCATACTAGATCCCTCTTTCCCTGGTAAATAAAATAGAAAAAGGAGACACGACGCCCGAAAGCTGTGTCTCCTTTGACAATTGCTCTAATCTTAGCATAATCTGTCTAATTGTGCAAGAAAGACTTATAAAAATGCATTTTTTTGAAAAAAATTAAGGCGACGAGGGCGTTGACTTGGTGCGTGATTTTGCTGAGCTTTTCAGATGTTTTTCTGTCAAATCAATAAAAAATCAGGGGGAGTTGTTTGATAAATCTTGACATTACCCGCTCGATATGCTAGATTAAAAGTCAGCGTAAACGCAGTGAAGAGAAGGAGTACGCTTTTGAAATCGTTCAGAGAGCTGTCGGAGGGTGCGAGACAGCGGAGGAAGAAAGCGGAACTGGTCTTGGAGCGGTCTGCCCAACATCGGAGACTCCCTAAGCGAGAGCATAGAGGATGATCTGGTCAGTAAGACAGAACGGAATCCCCCGTCAGAGGAAGCGGATCTGTTGCCGTAAGGCACGGCGCGCAGTCGTACAGATCCAAAGAGTGCATGCAAGGCATGAAGCAGAGTGGTACCGCGCGAGGTCGTAGAGATTTTCCCCGCGTCTCTGGAATCAGGAGATTCCGGGGGCGCGTTTTTTTATTTCGATTTCGTTCTTATGAGAATTCAAGAATTTAGGAATATATTTTTGAAAGTTTTTGAAAAAATGAAAGGAATCGAATATACTGAGGGAGAGACTCTTAATGAGATCGTCGCAGAAATCACCGAGCAAACGTATAATTCAGGTGCATGGAGATCGGAGAAAAGAATGATCAAAAGCGAAGGCTGTCGAGGGACGAGATCGCAGATCGTTTGTTCGGAGAGAACCGTGCATGGGATTCAGGAGGAAGAAAAATGGCTGGTTACAACCACAGTGCCATTGAGAAGAAATGGCGCGAGAACTGGGAGAAACACCCGATCAATGTCAACGACGGCAAGAAGCCGAAATACTACTGTCTGGATATGTTCCCGTATCCGTCAGGAAGCGGACTTCATGTAGGTCACTGGAGAGGTTACGTTATCTCTGATGTATGGAGCCGTTATCAGATGCTGAAAGGTCATTATGTTATTCATCCGATGGGATGGGATGCATTTGGTCTTCCGGCAGAGAACTATGCAATCAAGATGGGCGTACATCCGGCAAAATCAACCGCTGAGAACATCAAGAACATCAAGCGTCAGATCAAAGAGATCGCAGCAATCTACGATTGGGATATGGAAGTAAACACGACCGATCCGGAGTTCTACAAGTGGACGCAGTGGATCTTCGTTCAGATGTTCAAGAAGGGTCTGGCTTACGAGAAGGAGTTCCCGATCAACTGGTGCCCGTCCTGTAAGACCGGTCTTGCAAATGAGGAAGTTGTAAACGGTTGCTGTGAGCGTTGTGGTTCTCCGGTTACGAAGAAGAACCTGCGTCAGTGGATGCTCAAGATCACCGCTTATGCAGATCGCCTGTTGAATGATCTGGACAAACTGGATTGGCCGGAGAAGGTTAAGAAGATGCAGACCGAGTGGATCGGAAAATCCTACGGTGCTGAGGTTGACTTCAAGGTTGACGGTCGCGAGGACAAGATCACTGTTTACACGACCCGCCCGGATACCCTCTACGGTGCAACCTTCATGGTTCTCGCTCCGGAGCACAAGTTGGCAAAGAGCCTTGCTACGGATGAGACGAGAGAGGAAGTTGAGAAGTACATCTTCGACGCTTCCATGCGTTCTAACGTAGACCGTATGCAGAGCAAGGAGAAGACCGGCGTCTTCACCGGAAGCTACGCAATTAACCCGATCAACGGCGCAAAGGTTCCGATCTGGCTGTCCGACTATGTACTGGCTGATTACGGTACCGGTGCAATCATGTGCGTACCGGCTCATGATGATCGTGACTTCGAGTTCGCAAAGAAGTTCAATATTCCGATCATTCAGGTTATCGCAAAGGACGGAAAAGAGATCGAGAACATGACCGAGGCTTACACCGAGGCATCTGGCACAATGATCAATTCCGGCGAGTGGAACGGAATGGAGTCTTCTGTTCTGAAGAAGGAAGCTCCGATGATGATCGAGGCACGCGGAATTGGTAAGAAGACCGTAAACTACAAACTGCGTGACTGGGTATTCTCCAGACAGCGTTATTGGGGCGAGCCGATCCCGATCATCCACTGCCCGAAGTGCGGTAATGTGGCTGTTCCGGAGGAGGAGCTTCCGCTTAGACTTCCGGATGTAGAGAGCTATCAGCCGACCGGAACCGGTGAGTCACCGCTTGCAGCAATCGACGAGTGGGTAAATTGCAAGTGTCCGCAGTGTGGCGCTGACGCAAAGAGAGAGACGAACACGATGCCGCAGTGGGCTGGTTCTTCTTGGTACTTCCTGCGCTACGTTGATAACCACAACGACAAGGAGCTTGTTTCCCGCGAGAAGGCAGACAAGTACCTGCCGGTAGATATGTACATCGGTGGTGTTGAGCATGCCGTTCTTCACCTGCTGTACTCCCGTTTCTACACCAAGTTCCTGAATGACATCGGTGTGATCGACTTCGATGAGCCGTTCACCAAGCTGTTCAACCAGGGTATGATTACCGGTAAGAACGGAATCAAGATGAGTAAGTCCAAGGGCAACGTCGTTTCCCCGGATGATCTCGTAAGAGATTACGGATGCGATTCCTTGAGAATGTACGAGCTCTTCGTAGGACCGCCGGAACTCGATGCAGAGTGGGATGACCGCGGAATCGAGGGCGTATCCCGTTTCCTGAATCGTTTCTGGAATCTGGTACAGGATTCTAAGGATAAGAACATTGAGGCGACGAAGGAGATGATCCGTCTGCGTCACAAGCTGGTTTACGACATTGAGCAGAGATTCAACCAGTTCAATCTGAACACGGTAATCTCCGGATTCATGGAGTACAACAACAAGCTGATCGAGCTTGCAAAGAAGACCGGCGGAATCGACAAAGAGACCTTAAAGACCTTCGTAGTTCTGCTTGCTCCGTTTGCACCGCATATCGGTGAGGAGCTGTGGCAGGAGCTTGGCGGTGATACCGACAGCGTCTTCCATACCCAGTGGCCGGAGTGCGATGCTGAGGCAATGAAGGATGACGAGATCGAGATCGGCGTTCAGGTAAACGGTAAGGCAAGAGGCGTTGTTGCTCTTGCAACCGATGCGACGAGAGAGGAAGCTCTTGCAAAGGCAAAAGAGATTGTAGCTGACAAGCTGACTGGAACGATCGTAAAAGAGATCTATGTTCCGGGCAAGATCATCAACATTGTTTGCAAGTAATCATTTCAAGTAAATAGGTAAATATTTGTTTCCAGATTTTAATCGGTGCTCGTGGAGTGTTGATTGGAATTTGGTCACATAAGAAAACTGGCTGTCAGGATGACCTGGCAGTCAGTTTTTTTGCTAGAAGACGAAGGGTTTCGAGCTTCTTTTTTTCCGCAGTCGACATGTTCTCGCTGAGAATCGAGACGAGAGCCTCAGTCTCCTGATCCGAAAAATCGATGTGTTTTCGGGAGGCGTCAAGTTGCATCGCCATGAATGCGGGGAGGATGTGTTCGTGCGGGAGCGTGGAAATCTGCCTTGCAAAGGCAGTGATGAAATTCAGCTTTTCCGGGTCCATGCCGGCAAGGCGCGGATCGGATTGCCAGGATGATTGGTTCATACAGGTTCCTCCATATTTTATTATGTTCGTGTGAATCGTGTCCGATTGTATGATTGATCAGATTGCAGACAATCGATTTAACAGGTTCCGCCCAGTTAAAAAATTTGTCTGCCAGATCGATGGATTGATTTTGAAAATGGATTTAGGAGATCGCCTGCATCATAATCTGAAGATTTTCAAGCATCTCAATGAGTTCCCGCTCCCGCTGGGAAGCGTAGGGCTTGATCGCCTGAAGCATCTCAATCGGGGAGGCGGTCTTGTTTCCGGAGCGCGCAAGCTCCATCGTGCTCAGTTGCCCGTCCTGAAACAGACTGCGCGTGCGCTGAATCTGTTGGATTTGAATCAGCATCGAACAGAAACGCTGTCGCGAGGACGGCATGTAGGGCAGGGCAGCTTTGAGCATTTGCATATGGGGATCAGCCAAAAGATAGTCAAATTCCGTTGCCCGGCAGTCCTGATTTCCCTGATCTTCACTCATAAAAACTCTCCTTTCTGCGTCATCTGTTGAGAGATTCGTTTAAATGGAAACTTGTGACTGTGAAGGTATAAGGTATCGAACCGTTACGTTCTGAGACAATATATGCATGATTTTTGGAAAACATGTGGCAGGATGGGAGGGAGATCCCGTTTTTTCAAACATTTTTCAAAATCAGGCATATATTACGGGTACAGGAGCGTGAAAAATATGAAGACAAGATTGATCATAAATGGAAATGCCGTTTACGAGATTGATGAGGAATGTGAGGCATGCCAACAGAGAAATCAGAGAAACCAGAAAAATCAGAAAAATCAGAAGAAACAGGAAAACCGGAGCGAATGGTGCGGGAGAAGTTCTCTGCACGGGGAAAATCCGGGATCAGCGCCGGATACAGGGAAGACGAAAAAATAAAAAAAGATAAGGAATCAACCAAATAAGAAAATATAAGAAACCGAATAAGAAAAACCGAATAAGAAAAACCAAATAAGAAAAACAGGAACCGTGAAAACGAATAGGAGAACAAAAAAGAGCTACCGCTCCAGAGATGAGAAAAACTCATCTGAGTTGGGGGTAGCTCTTTCTTTCCCGGTCAGGAAGACGCGTCAGAGAGACGTCAGTGGTGCGTTCCCTGATTCTCGGTCAGGCGATTTAACAGCAGAAGCCGTTATTTCCGCCACAGCAACAGAGGAGAAGGATGATCCAGATCCATTCATTTCCTCCACAGCCGTTATGTTCACAACAGCCATTTCCACAGCCGTTTCCGAATCCGTTGCCACAGCAACAGCACAGAATCAGAATCAGCCAGATCGTGTTACAGCTGTTTCCTCCATTGTTGCAACTGCAATCGCATCCGCAGTTTGTTGCAGCCAGATCGCTCATAGTGTTATTCCTCCGGAATTGGTTTACACTTCATCATATGTCGACTGGCATGTCACTGTTTCCGCATTTTCAAAAATTTGGGATGTCCAAACTTTCTGAATTGGAAAGAATAAGGATGCAAGAAGGAAGCAGCGGGAGTATCTGTTCTGAACGACCGCAAAATACAGGTTATTCTCCCTGGTACATGTATTTGAGCAGGCGCTCAACGTCCTCCTTGTCATGAGCGACGAGGTCAAGCTCTCTGATATATCCGTTGGAGAACATGGTTGCCATAGACAGATACTGGGAGAGACGGGATTTTAAGTTGATGCGGTCGCCTTCCGGGGAGATTAACTCTACCGGACCCTTGCACTCATCAATGATCTTGAAAAAAGCGGTTACATCCTTAATGTTCTGAATTTTCATGGTTCCTTCCTCCATTTTTAGTTGAGAAACGTTTGGAATTTTATGTGGTTTCCTTTTTTATGTTACTTGTTTTCGTTTACGGCAACAGTATAACAAGTCCGGTTTCATTCTGCAAGATAAAAATTTAACAAAATAATCGGGCGCTTAGCAGGCGGAAACGAATTCTTAAACAGACTCTAAGGAATGCATAAAAAAGATTCATGAAAAAGTTAAAAAATTGTTAGTTCTTTTTTGACAAAATGTGATATACTTGGCAAGAGTGTGTTTCTGACAAAAAATCAGGACACATAGAGAAGTACGAGAACAGTACGAATACGAATAATGATGAAAACAGGTGAATGGTATGAGTCAGTACGAGAATAACAGAAATTCGACATCGGGGCATTCAAGAGCAAGAAGTACAGGACATGCGGGGAGCACGACGGGAAGTGCATCCAGACGTAGCACATATTCTTCAGGGGGATCTTCACGCAGAGGAAGCAGTCATCGCAGTGGATATTCCTATTCAGGAAGAAATCGCCGTCCGCCGAGACGCGGAAGCTCCGGAAATGAGGTCGCAAAAATCGTGATCGGAGGAGTCATTCTGGTTGTGGCGATTGCCTGCATTATGTTTCTTGTAAAGGGAATTGTCGGTTCTGGAAAGAAAGATAACGGTAAAGATAAGACGACCGTGGAGACGACGACAGAGGCGCAGATTGAGCTGAAAAAGCAGGTCAGCGTAGACGGAATTGATATCACCGGAATGTCAAAGGCAGAGGCAAAGGAAGCCATCTTAAAGGACTTCCCGTGGGCGATGAAGGTGACCTGGCAGGATCAGACCTATGAGGTGACTGACCTGATGGCAGAGAAGCTCGACACGCTTCTGACAGAGATCTATTCCGGGGAGCCGAAGGAGAGCTACACACTTGACACGACCGGTCTGGAGGAGGCCGCGAAGGTTGAGGCTGAGGCTGTGGCAAAGAAGTGGGATAAGAAGGCGAAGAATGGTTCGATCTCGAGCTATGACGATTCGACCGGAAAATTCCAGTTTACAGGTGCAGAGAACGGTCAGGCAGTCGATCAGGAGAAGCTCGCAAGCGATATTGTGAGCGCTCTGAATGAGAAGCATTTCGATGCAGTGATCACAGCGACGGTGAATACCGTAGAGCCGGAGTTTTCTGAGAGCACGGCGAGAGAGAAGTACAAGACGGTTTCGACCGTGACGACGAAGACGACCGCAAATGCGAAGAGAAACACGAATGTGCGTCTCGCAGCAAAGGCGATCAACGGAACCGTGCTTCAGCCGGGAGAGACCTTCTCCTTCAATAAGACCGTGGGAGAGCGTACCGAGGCGAAGGGTTACCAGGAGGCAGGCGCTTACAGCAACGGTGAGGTTGTTCAGGAGATCGGTGGCGGTGTATGTCAGGTATCTTCCACGTTGTACAATGCCGTTGTGAAGGCAGGACTCAAGACTGTGACGAGACGTTCTCACACATTTGAGCCGACTTACGTTACCCCGGGTATGGACGCAACTGTCAGCTGGGGTGGACCGGACTATGAGTTTGTGAACAATTCCGACACCGCGATCGGTATCCGCGCAAGCTACGCCGATCAGGAGTGTACGGTTTCGATTTACGCAATCCCGCTTCTTGAAGAGGGTGTGACCTATTCTCTGAAGTCCGAGAAGCTGTCTGAGACCGATATTCCGGCTCCGACTTACGAGGAAGATGCAACGCTTGCACCGGGAACGGAGAAGACGAAGACCGCAGGAACAAAGGGAAGCAAGTGGGAAGTTCGCCTTGTTGTGAAGAAGAACGGCGAGGTGGTCAGCGATAAGGTGGATCACACCGCAACTTACAAGGGACATACCCCGGTAATCCTGAGAAATTCTTCCGCAGTAGCGACGACAACGGCTCCGGCTACCTCCTCCGAGGAGAGCATCCAGCATTCCAGCTCGGCGGAGACCACGGCAGCGGAGAAGACGACTTCCGCAGAAAAGACCACTTCGGCAGAGAAGGCAACGACAGCGGAGCACACAACCTCAGCTGAGAAGGCAACGACAGCAGAGCATACGACCGTAGCACCGACGACGGCGACAGCACCTGCCACAACGCCGACAACGGTTGCACCGGCACCGTCTCCGGTACCGGGTGGAGACACGAATGTGGAGACGATCGCTCCGAATCCGGCAGGCTGATCACAGCTTAATTGCAGGAAAAAATAAGAAACACGAGATTTGAGAGAGATGAGAGAAAAAAGACCCTCATCTCTCTTTTTTTGTGCATCAGTGTGCAGAAAAAAAGAAAATGGAGAGGGTTCTGTGTGGATTGTATGCAAAATAGTACGCATTTTTTTTCAATTCATGTTTGCAAATTGATAAAAAGTTGATATAATGTATACAGGTCAGCTATTCCGAGTGTTTACAGGGAATAGCTTAAACGTCGGTTCGGAGCATTTTGAAAGTGCTTTCTGAATCGGACAAGCTGTTCCGGAGGACCTTCCCGGAACACATGTAATATTCACATTTGTAGGAGGAAAATCAAATGGCAAGAAAAATGAAAACCATGGATGGTAATCAGGCTGCCGCTCATGCATCATATGCATTTACCGAAGTAGCTGCCATGTATCCCATCACTCCTTCTTCCGTAATGCCGGAGCATACGGATGAATGGGCAACTGAGGGCAGAAAGAACATCTTCGGACGCACGGTTCAGATTACCGAGATGCAGTCTGAGGCTGGTGCTGCTGGTGCTGTTCATGGCTCCCTGGTAGCAGGTGCTCTGACCACAACCTATACGGCTTCTCAGGGTCTGTTACTGATGATTCCGGACCTGTACAAAATTGCGGGCGAACAGCTTCCGGGCGTATTTGATGTATCCGCGCGTGCAGTATCTTCTCATGCGCTGAATATTTTTGGTGATCACTCCGACGTTTATGCATGCCGTCAGACCGGTGCAGCTATGCTGTGCTCCTCCAGCGTGCAGGAAGTTATGGATCTGACTCCGGTTGCACATCTGGCTGCAATCAAGGGCAAGGTTCCGTTCATCAACTTCTTCGATGGATTCCGTACCTCTCATGAGATTCAGAAGATCGAGACTTGGGATTACGATGATCTGGCAGATATGGCAGATTGGGATGCAATTACGGAGTACCGTAAGAATGCAATGAACCCGAACAACCCGTGCCAGAAGGGTTCCGCTCAGAACCCGGATATCTTCTTCCAGGCTAGAGAGGCTTGCAACCCGTACTACGACGCTCTGCCGGGTATTGTACAGATGTACATGGACAAGGTAAACGAGAAGATCGGTACCGATTACAAGCTGTTCAACTACTACGGTGCACCGGATGCTGAGAAGGTTATCATCGCAATGGGTTCTGTAAATGATACCATTGAGGAGACCATCGACTACTTAGCAAAGACCACCGGCGCTAAGGTTGGTGTTGTTAAGGTTCGTCTGTACAGACCGTTCAGCGCTCAGGCTCTGATCGACGCTCTGCCGGATACCGTTAAGTACATCAACGTTCTGGATAGAACGAAAGAGCCTGGTTCCCTTGGCGAACCGTTATACCTGGATGTTGTTGCAGCTCTGAAGGGCAGCAAGTTCGATCAGGTTGAGATCTTCGGCGGACGTTATGGTCTTGGTTCTAAGGATACTACTCCGGCTCAGATCGTAGCAGTATACGAGAACACCTCCAAGAAGAACTTCACCATCGGTATCAACGATGATGTAACCAACCTGTCTCTGCCGGTTGGCGCTCCGCTCGTTACCACTCCGGAAGGAACCACGAACTGTAAGTTCTGGGGCCTGGGTGCAGATGGTACCGTAGGTGCAAACAAGAACTCCATCAAGATCATCGGTGATAACACCGACATGTATGCACAGGCATACTTTGATTATGACTCCAAGAAATCCGGTGGTGTTACCATGTCCCACCTGCGTTTCGGTCATAAGAAGATCAAATCTACCTACCTGATCCACAAGGCAAACTTCGTAGCATGCCACAACCCGGCATACGTTCGTAAGTACAACATGGTTCAGGAGCTGGTTGACGGCGGTACTTTCCTGCTGAACTGCCCGTGGACTCACGAGGAGCTGGACAAGCACCTTCCGGGTCAGATGAAGAAGTTCATCGCTGACCACAACATCAACCTGTACACCATCGACGGCGTTAAGATCGGTATCGAGACCGGCATGGGCCCGACCCGTATCAACACCATTCTGCAGTCTGCATTCTTCAAACTGACCGGCATTATCCCGGAGGAGAAGGCTATCCAGCTGATGAAGGAAGCTGCTCAGAAGACCTACGGCCGTAAGGGTGAGGACGTTGTTAAGAAGAACTGGGCTGCAATCGATGCAGGTGCTCAGGGCGTTGTCAAGGTAGACGTTCCGGAGAGCTGGAAGAACTGCGAAGACGAAGGTCTTGACTTCAAGAACGTTACCGGTTCCAGAAAGGACGTTGTTGATTTCGTAAACAACATCCAGAACAAGGTAAGCGCTCAGGAAGGTAACAACCTGCCGGTATCCGCATTCAAGGATTATGTAGATGGTTCTACTCCGTCTGGATCTTCCGCATTCGAGAAGCGTGGTATCGCTGTTAATGTTCCGGTTTGGAATACTGACAACTGTATCCAGTGTACTTTCTGTTCTTATGTATGTCCGCATGCAGTTATCCGTCCGATCGCTATGACCGAGGAAGAGGCTGCTAAGGCTCCGGAAGGAACCAAGTTCCTGCCGCTGACCGGTATGCCGAACTACAAGTTCACTCTGGCTATCTCCGCTCTGGATTGTACCGGATGTGGTTCCTGTGCAAATGTCTGCCCGGGCAAGAAGGGTGAGAAGGCACTGACCATGGAGCCGTTAGCTGATCATGTTGACGAGCAGCCGATCTTCGACTACTCTGTAACCCTTCCGATCAAGGAAGACGTTATTGCAAAGTTCAAAGAGACCACCGTTAAGGGTAGCCAGTTCAAGCAGCCGTTACTTGAGTTCTCCGGCGCATGCGCAGGTTGTGGTGAGACTCCGTACGCTAAGCTGATCACTCAGCTGTTCGGTGACAGAATGTACATCGCAAACGCAACTGGATGTTCCTCTATCTGGGGTAACTCTTCACCGTCTACTCCGTACACCGTGAACGCTAAGGGTCAGGGCCCGGCTTGGGACAACTCCCTGTTCGAGGATAACGCAGAGTTCGGTTATGGTATGCTTCTTGCTCAGAACGCAATCCGTGATGAGTTAAAGGAGAAAGTTGAGAGAGTAGCTAATTCTGAGACCTCTACTGAGGAAATGAAGGCTGCTTGCAAGGAGTGGCTGGATACCTTCGGTATCGGTGCTCTGAACGGTTCCGCTACGGACAAGCTGGTTGCAGCTCTTGAGGGTGTTGATTGCGATACCTGCAAGTACATCGTAGCAAATAAGAACTTCCTGGCTAAGAAGTCCCAGTGGATCTTTGGTGGTGATGGATGGGCTTATGATATCGGCTTCGGCGGTCTGGATCATGTACTGGCATCCGGTAAGGATATCAACATCATGGTTTACGATACCGAGGTTTACTCCAACACCGGTGGTCAGTCCTCTAAGGCAACCAAGACTGGTGCAGTTGCTCAGTTCGCAGCAGCTGGTAAGGAGACCAAGAAGAAAGATCTCGCAAGCATGGCTATGTCCTATGGCTATGTATATGTAGCTCAGATCTCCATGGGTGCTGATTACGCTCAGACCGTTAAGGCAATCGCAGAGGCAGAGGCTTATCCGGGTCCGTCCCTGATCATGGCTTACGCTCCGTGTATCAACCATGGTATCAAGAAGGGCATGAGCAAGGCTCAGACCGAGGAGAAACTGGCAGTTGAGACCGGTTACTGGAACAACTTCCGCTTCAACCCGGCAGCAGAGAAGAAGTTCACCCTGGACAGCAAGGCTCCGAAGATGGAAGGCTATCAGGACTTCCTGAAGGGCGAGGTTCGTTACGCTTCTCTGGCTATGAAGAATCCGGAGAGAGCAGCTAAGCTGTTCGCTAAGAACGAGAGCGAGGCTAAGGAGAGATATGAGTATCTGTCCAAGCTGACCGCTCTGTACAGCACCGAGGAGTAATCCATTCGGGACTGTGAGTTCTGATCTTGCATAGAACATAATATAGAAAGCCCCATCGTGAGGGCAGATGAAAATCTGCCTGAGCGGTGGGGCTTTTTTATGTGGGTATTATCTATGGGTGAAAAGGCGATATGAAATGGAGTTGGAATTTTTGCGGATAAAAAATACTCCCTCCATCAGAGAATCCAAGGGTTGATTTCTGATAAGAGGGAGCATTTTAGTTAGCCAAACAGGATGCCGAGCAGTCCGTAGGAGACAAGAGACATGATAATCGTCGCGAGTGCGATGCCGATCAGGATCGAAGGGATCGACTTCTTGAACTCCATATGTAAGAGTGCAGCGACGAGAGAGCCGGTCCATGCGCCGGTACCCGGAAGCGGGATGCCGACAAAGAGCGTGAGTCCCCAGAATCCGTACTTCTGAATGCTGTCCTTGTTCTTGTCAGCCTTTGCGCGAACCCAACGTGCAATCTTTCCAAGTCCCGGAACGTTCTCCATCCAGATCAAAACATGTTCAATCAGCAGAAGGATGAACGGAATCGGAAGGAGGTTACCGATGATGCAGATCGGAATCGCACGTGTGATCGGAACATTTAAGAGTGCCGGGGATGCGGCGAGCAGTCCGCCACGCAGTTCGAGGATCGGGATCATGGAAATGATAAAAATAATGGCCTCCTTTGATACCTTTCCGCCGAGAAGGGCAGTGAGACCCTGTACAATCGTATCCGTCATTGTTTTTTCCTCAATTCTATCTATATTCTTTTTTTCTTTTCGATTATATGCGATCTAATCGAAAATTTCAATGAATTCCGAGTAAGATTTCCGTAAAATTTCCGGCAGGAATCGTCGTGTTTGACCGTGAAAATTTTACATTCCGATGGGACAACGCTGAGAAAATAGGAAAAATTGCAAGATTTTGTAAAAAATTATAAAAAAGTGATCTGTCGTTTTTTAGAAAAATATGGTAGAGTGTGTTTGGAAAATTCGAAAAAATGGGAAATCAATGAACGAAAGAACGAAAAGAAGATAAAAAAGGGGAAACTGAGATTGTGAAAAAAACATGGATTTTGCTTGGAAAACTATTTGGTCTGGTGCTTCTTCTCGACCTTGCGATAGAGCTTTTGAGTCGGAAGTCACTAATTGGACTTTTTGATTACAGCGTTGGACACGTTCTGGTATTTCTCGCGAACGCGCTTTTGCTTTTGCCACCGTTTCTGCTGATTCTGTTTACGAGAAGAAAAGTGTTTACGGCGGGAATTCTGGTGATTCTTGGGTTGGCGATGGGACTCATCAACGGAGTCCTTCTCGTCTTTCGGACAACGCCGTTTACGGCATCGGATCTGCGACTGGTCAAGTATGCATTGAGCCTTTTGAATACGTATCTGACATGGTGGCAGATCGTGCTCGGTGCTGTCGGGATTGTACTTGCGCTGATTCTTGGAGTTCTGCTCTGGAGACTTGCGCCGGTAGATCCAAAACCAATTTGTCTGCGAAACTCGCTCTGTGTGGCGGGAGTTGCTTTGCTTATCAGCTGGGGAGGACTTCATCTCGCAGTTTTGAGTGGAATTTTGGCACTTCACTTTGGAAACATCGGTCAGGCCTATCAGGATTACGGTTTTGTCTACTGTTTTTCCAATTCACTTTTTCACACGGGAATTGCGCGCCCGAGTGATTATGACAAGGCGACCGTCGCCCAGGTTGAGAAAGAAGACCTTGAGACGATTGAGCTTGAGGCAGGAGAAACGTATTCTCTGAGTGAGTACCAGACTCCGAACATCATTATGATTCAGCTGGAATCGTTTTTTGATCCGATGCTCTGGGAAAATAATCCAGTCGAGAAAGATCCGATTCCGTTTTTCCGCTATCTGATGGAGCATTTTCCGTCGGGCTATCTGAGTGTGCCGTCTGTCGGAGCAGGAACGGCGAACACCGAGTTTGAATGCATCACCGGAATGAACCTCGACTTTTTCGGCCCGGGTGAGTATCCGTACAAGACCGTGCTTCAGAAGACAGCGTGCGAGAGCATGGCATTTGATATGAAAAATCTCGGCTACCACACGCATGCGATCCATGACAATGAGGCAACCTTTTATGATCGGCATAAGATTTTTGCTCAGCTTGGTTTTGATGATTTCACGCCGATTGAATATATGTACAACGTGGAGCGCAATCCGACCGGGTGGTGCAAGGACAAGATTCTTGTTGAGGAAATCGAAAAGGCACTGGATTCAAGTGTAGGGCAGGATTTTATTTACACGATCTCGGTGCAGGGTCATGGAAAATATCCGTCGTTTGAGTATTACTGTCAGCAGATTCATGAGATGGACGGCTTTGTCAAAAAGCTCGTGCGGACGCTGAATGCGCGCAAAGAGCCGACGGTTCTTGTGATGTACGGCGATCATCTGCCGGGATTTGAGTGGACCGCGGATGAGATGAAGAACAAGTCTCTGTTTCAGACGAACTATGTGATCTGGAACAATCTGGATCTTCCGGTGCAGAAGCGGGATGTGGAGAGCTATCAGCTTTCCGCCTATGTGCAGGATCTTTTGAATCTTCATGAGGGCACGATGTTCTGCTTCCACCAGAAATATATGAGGGATGAGGAAAATCTCGCGGGAGAAAGTGCCGAGCAGACACCCGAATCGGTAAGCGAGGAGTCGACCGAAGCGGTAAGCAAGCAGTCGACATTTGTGGAGACGACAGATACCGAGTCAACATTTGCAGAAGTGGAAGATACCGAGCAAACGCTTGTGGAGACGATGGATGAGAAGCAGAGCGAAGAACAAGAGGAGGAGAACGGGCAGGACATTGATCAGAATGATACCTATCTTTCCAAGATGCAACTCCTCGAGTACGATATTCTCTACGGGGATCAGGAGGTCTACGGGGGCACTTCGCCGTATCAGACAGTTAAGATGGAATTTGGAATTGATCCGATCATCCAGAAGAGCACCTATGTGGGAAAGCATCAGGTGATTGTGTTTGGATCAGGCTTTAATTCTTATTCAAAGATCTTTGTCAATGGAAAGCAGGTTGACACGCCATACTGGACAGAAAAGCGTCTGATTGCGCCAAATCTCACACTAAACGGCGATGAGGAGATCACGGTGCGCCAGGTCGGACGTGACAAAGTTCCGCTTGGAACAGCGAGCAAAGCACCCGGCGCGTAAAGTGTAATAGAAGAATTGTAAGTTATGAGTAGAAAATTTCTAAATGAATTTCGTGAGAGATAGGATAGCGGAGAGGTAAGCAGAAGGGATGGATGAACACTCGGGCGGGATTGGTTTATTGTATCTGTTTGAAAATTGTGGTAAACTAGATTCTAATTTCAGATAAAGATTTCAGGTGAAAATTTTGGTGAAGATTTTTCGGTAAGGACTTCGTTGAATGATTTTAGCGGAATACTTTTGAAAAAATTTCGTCTGGGATATAGATAAGATACAAAGATAAAGACCGGATGTTCAGGAGGCGGTACGACATGTTGAAGGAAGACAAGAAAAAACTCGTCAAAAAGACTTCTGGAAAATTGCTCAGAATCATTTTTGGACGAACGACGTTTGTGATTCTCTCTTTGATTGTGCAGATCATGGTTCTATGCCTGACGTTTGAGTGGCTGAAAAATCAGGCGTTTTATTTTTATGGGGGATTCACGATCCTGAGTGCGGTTGTCGTGATCTACATTTTAAATAAAAATGAAAACCCGTCTTACCAGATGTCGTGGATCATTCCGGTTCTCGTCTTTCCGGTTTTTGGTGTCATGTTCTATCTGTTTATTGAGACACAGCCGGGAACGAAGGCGATTGCAAAGCGTCTTCAGAAACTTCAGCTTGATACGAAACCGTGGCTCAAACAGGACCCGGCGGTCATGCACCAGCTCTATGAGGAGAGCCGTGGGGTCACCGGACTCGCGGTCTATATGAATCATTACGGCGGGTATCCGGTTGTGAAAAATACCCATGTCGAGTATTTTCCACTCGGGGATGACATGTATCCGGTACTTCTCAGAGAACTTCGGAAGGCAAAGCGATATATCTTTATGGAATTCTTCATCATTGATCGCGGAGAAATGTGGGGAGAGATCCTGAAAGTGCTTGAGGAAAAAGCAAAATCCGGCGTCGAGGTTCGCGTGATGTATGATGGAATGTGCTGTCTGGCACTCCTCCCGTATCGCTATCCGGCTCAGCTTGAGAAAAAAGGAATCCGCTGCAAGATGTTCTCGCCGGTTCGCCCGGTGCTTTCCTCTTATCAGAACAACCGGGATCACCGAAAAGTCGTTGTGATCGATGGACTCACGGCATTCACCGGAGGGGTAAATCTCGCAGATGAGTATATCAACCGAAAAGTGCGCTTTGGACATTGGAAGGACACGGCGATTATGCTGAAAGGGGATGCAGTCCAGAGTTTTCTGATGATGTTTCTTCAGATGTGGAATGTGACGGAGCACACAGAAGAACATTATGAGCGGTATCTGCCGAAACGCTCCCACAACTGGCCGAAAGATCTTGACCGGAGCGGGTATGTGATGGCGTATGGGGATAGTCCGCTTGATCAGGAGACCGTCGGACAGCATGTCTACATGGATATCCTCAATGAGGCGCGCTATTACGTCCACATTATGACTCCGTATCTGATTCTCGACAGTGATATGATCACGGCATTGACATTTGCGGCAAAGCGAGGAATCGAGACGACGATCATCATGCCTCATATTCCGGATAAAATTTATGCGTATCTGCTTGCGCGCTCTTACTATGCCGAGTTGATCCGCGCCGGTGTGCGGATTTATGAGTATACGCCGGGATTTGTGCATGCGAAGGTCTTCACAAGCGATGATGAGAAGGCAGTGGTGGGTTCAGTCAATCTTGATTACCGGAGTCTTCATCTTCATTTTGAGTGTGCGACCTATATTTATCGAAACCCGGCTGTCGGACAGGCAGAGCAGGATTTCCAGGAGACCCTGAAAAAGTGCCAGAAAATCACGCTGGAAGATTGCCGAGATTTCCCGTTTGCAAAGAAAGCGGTCGGAAAGGCTCTGCGAATCTTTGCACCGCTTATGTAAAAAATCTGCGTCAGATCTTATCTCAGAAAATAGTTGCTGAGTTGAGAACTGGCGCAGATTTTGTTTTTTTACTTGGTATCCACGGAGACTAGGCATGAGGTTTTGTCTGTTTTAATAATAGTTTTTAATTAAGAATTATTGTGCCATCATAATTATGACCGCTCCGATGACGAAAAAGATCCTGCAAACCCGTGTGAGACGTCAGTGCTTAGACCGTGTATTTTACGGTCTTATGCACTGCTACGTCGAACCCGGAGCGAGAGCGAGTTTGCAGGACTTATTTCGGTCGGAGGAGCGGAGCAAGGGCAAATATAAGTATCTTAAAAAACTAATAGTGGCGTACTTCCGCAGTTCCCCTAATTTTCGCAATCACAGGCTCTGCCTTCTCGGAAGTGAAGTATCGATAAGTCGTCTCCGGAACAAGAGCGCGAAGCGCCTCAAAATCCCCTTCCTTGATCTTGGTGCGGACATCGGAAGCACTGATGGCGCCGTCATTGCCTGTTTTTCGCGGAATGATCGCGCAGGTGAGACCAGCGGATTCGAGTTCTTCTTTCATCACCTGATTGTAGATGCCGGTGACCTGACTGAATGGCTCCTCGCCGACAAAACGGTCTGTGATGCCGAGTGCCGAAGCGATTCTCGTAAAAATCTGGATATCCAGCTTTGCATGGGAGCGGATGACGGTATCCGAATCCTTTAAGAAATAGGACGGGAACGTCGCATTTGAGATCATGTAAGGTCCCGTGCGATGGAAAATCAGGTTCTTGAAGGTGGCAGATCCCTCTTTCACGAGCTGTTCGCGGACGGCAAGCGGAACGAGGGAGACATCCTCGGAGACGACGAAAACATGGAGAAGTTCTGTGTGGGAGGATGCCTGCTCAATCAGGTATTGGTGACCAAGGGTAAATGGATTCGCATTCATGATCACCGCTCCGATGTGACCGCTTACTTCCGGATTTGTGTTTTTCGTGAGCTGAGGCAGAGCATCCTCGGTCTCGCGCTGAAGATTTTTTAGATAATTTTCAAATCCGGTGCGACGATTTTCCATAAAGACAAGTTTGCCCTCCACGCGCGCAATCTCATAGAATCCGAGATCTCGGAAAAAGCGTGCGGTTGTAATCTTGGTATACAAAAAGAGATCCGTGCATCCGCGAGAAAACTGGTAATCCATCAAGGCAGTGACGACCTGATTCATCAGACCCTCGCCCTGATGATCGGAAGAAACCGCCATACAGCGAAGCGTATTGGAAAAGCAGGATCCGGTTGCAACGAGATTGTAATCCTCATCGAACAGACCGATGCTGTAATCTAAGTTCTTATCGCGCTCAATGCCCTCTTTTTCGAGAAGCGCGTCCATCTGACGGCAGGCACGGCGATCAGACGGAGTGATTTGGCTGATGGTATATTCAGACATAAAAAATCCCCCTTTATTTATAATTAACAAGAAATCAATAAGAATATTATAGCGGATTGCAGGGAAAAATGCGAATAGAAGATTTCTTATGTTTCCTATTTATCTTGGGTTATGGAGGGGAAGAGCGCATGGAAGACGAGATGGAATTTAAATGGAATGAAGAAAATGGGAAAAACGGGAGCGGACAGAGTCGGCAAAACGGATCGCAGAATCAGGGACAGGATCAGGCTCCGGAGGCATACGGAGAGCTGACGCTCGACGAGAACAGCAAAAAGCGGAGAATCCAGCTTCTCTCGATCATCGGGGAGGTGGAAGGACACGAAAATCTCTCGGGAAATGCGAAGGCGACGAAATACGATCATGTGCTTCCACAGCTTGCAAAACTCGAGGATGATGATAGTGTGGAGGGACTTCTCGTGCTCTTAAATACCTCGGGTGGAGATGTCGATGCAGGACTTGCGATTGCGGAGATGATTGCATCATTGTCAATGCCGACGGTATCGTTGGTGCTCGGCGGAAGTCACTCGATCGGAGTCCCGCTTGCGGTCTCAACCGATTACTCGTTTATCGTGCCGACCGGAACGATGATGATCCATCCGGTTCGGATGAATGGACTTGTGATCGGGGCTTCCCAGACGTATGAATATTTCGATATGATTCAGGATCGGATCTTAAGTTTTATCAGTGAACACTCGCGGATTGCCTACGATCAGGCGAAACGGCTGATGCTCAACACAGAGATGCTCACGAGAGATCTCGGAACTGTGCTTGTCGGCACGCAGGCAGTCCGGGAGGGGCTGATCGATGAGGTCGGCGGAATTCGGGATGCACTTGGAAAACTTTATGAGATGGTAGACAGAAGAAGAGACAATCTGATAAAATAGATAAAAAGTGAAAGAAAAGCAGGAATACGAGTTCTTATTAATTGGGAAATACAGAAGATTACAAAAAAGAAAAGATACGAAAAAACAGAAGACACAAAAGGCACAAAAGAACACGAAAGAAAAGGATTGTAGAGGCATGGACAAACAGATTGAAGTATCCGGGAATCCGGGAGGAAGCGATCGCACAAAATACCGGCTTGCAGAGTCGATCAAGGAATGTATGAGAGTGACTCCGGTCGATCGCATCACCGTCAAGGACATTGTGGACGGATGTGGGCTGACGCGCCAGACATTTTACCGAAATTTCAAAGATAAGTATGATCTGATCAACTGGTATTTTGACAAACTCGTGCTCCAGTCATTTGCACAAATGGGGACGGAGAATACCGTTGGGGAGAGTCTTGTCCAGAAATTTGAATTTATCCGCAAAGAGAAGGCCTTTTTCACGGAGGCATTTCGCTCAGATGACTATAATTCGGTCAAGGAACATGATTTCGTTCTGATCTTGCAGTTTTATAAGAGTCTGATCGCGACGAGGACATCCCGGCCTCTGAGTGAGGATCTCGATTTCCTGCTTGAGATGTATTGTCGCGGTTCTGTCTACATGACGGAAAAATGGGTGCTCGGTGGAATGAAGCGTTCTCCGAGAGAGATGGCGGAAAAGCTCGTGGAGGGAATCCCGCCGAAGCTCGCAAAGGTCTTCCTGGAGTTGGGACTCTTGTAGGGAAGTTGATTCCGAGTTTTTGTGCTCTTGGCAGGACTAGGTAGACCGCTCAGATGAATTAGATTGATCAGGATCTTGAATATCGAATCAGTGACAGATCCTGACATTACTGTCTATTTTTTGGCAAACACGAAAATGGGAAAACTGAGACTTACCGAAGAAATCATCGTGAAAATAGATGAAGAAACGAAAAATAGAAAAAAGATTTAGGCGGAAAGTGACAAACGAGCAGATTTGTCACTTTCTTTTTTGTGAAAATGCTGTTAAAATAATAACAGTTACAAGAGAGAGCGAACAAAAAGAAAATTCGTTCCGAAATGCAAACAAAATCGGTCATCTGCGGTTGATGTCGCATATGGTCGGAAATCTTTAGATCATTATCATTATAGGAGGAAATTCACATGGCAAACAGAATCGTATTGAATGAGACTTCTTATCATGGAGCAGGAGCAATCAAGGAGATTGCAAATGAGGTGAAGACTAGAGGATTTGCAAAGGCATTTGTATGTTCCGATCCGGATCTGATCAAATTTGGTGTGACGAAGAAGGTGACCGATGTTCTCGATGAGGCAGGTCTTGCCTATGAGGTTTATTCCAACATTAAGCCGAATCCGACGATCGAGAATGTGCAGACCGGTGTTGCAACGTTCAAGGCATCCGGCGCAGATTACCTGATCGCAATCGGTGGTGGTTCCTCGATGGATACCGCAAAGGCAATCGGCATCATCATCAACAACCCGGAGTTTGAGGATGTCAGAAGTCTTGAGGGCGTAGCTCCGACGAAGAAGCCGTGTGTTCCGATCATTGCCGTTCCGACGACAGCAGGAACCGCAGCAGAGGTAACGATCAACTACGTTATCACCGATGTTGAGAAAAAGAGAAAATTTGTCTGCGTAGATACCCATGACATTCCGGTTGTCGCAGTCATCGATCCGGAGATGATGGCAAGCATGCCGAAGGGTCTGACGGCTTCCACCGGTATGGATGCTCTGACTCATGCGATTGAGGGATATATCACGAAGGGCGCATGGGAGATGACCGACATGTTCCATCTCAAGGCAATCGAGATCATCTCAAAGTCCTTGAGAGGCGCAGTTGAGAACACTCCGGAAGGCAGAGAGGGAATGGCACTCGGTCAGTACATCGCAGGAATGGGCTTCTCCAATGTAGGTCTTGGTATTGTTCACTCGATGGCACATTCACTCGGTGCTGTCTATGATACCCCGCACGGTGTTGCAAATGCAATCCTGCTTCCGACGATCATGGAGTACAATGCTCCGTGCACCGGTGACAAGTATAAATACATCGCAAAGGCAATGGGCGTTGAGGGTGTCGATGAGATGAGCCAGGAAGAATACCGCAAGGCAGCCGTTGACGCAGTCAAGAAGCTGTCCGCTGATGTCGGAATTCCGGCTGATTTGAAGGCAATCGTGAAGGAAGAGGATCTGGACTTCCTGTCTGAGTCCGCATATGCAGATGCCTGCCGTCCGGGCAACCCGAGAGATACCTCTGTTGAGGAGATCAAGGAACTGTATCGTTCTCTGATGTAAGTGTAAAAGAAAGAAAAGTAAAGAGAACGCAAACGAAAAAGCAAACGGAACAGTAAAAGAGTAAAAGAATAGATTCCGGTTCGGCTCTTATAAAAAATGCGCGAAGCATCAAAAAGCCGAATCGGAATCATCAGGCTATAACTCAGAGTGGATGTCCCCCTCCTCTATAGGTGGGGTATCACAAACTTTCTCAGGAGGGGAGACAATCCCCTTCTGAGTTATACGCTCCGCGAGGATGCGCAGCGATTTTGATAAGAAAATGTCAGCAGAGCTGACCAAAATCACGCGCCAAGTCTCCGCGAGCGTCGACTTGAAAAATTTTGAAAAAAAGGAAAATGAGGGGAAGGTTGCAATTCCTCTCATTTTTTTGTATACTATCTTCATTGATGTACGTTCGCGGTTTCTGTACCGCTTGTTTTTGTAGCTGTATCTTCTCACAGACTCAGATCACAGACAAAATCAGGGAAAACCAAGCGCGAAAACAGGGTGTTCGGATAAAAAGGAAAAAAGATGTTCGAGCATATTTTAAGGTGCAGAGAAATGGCAGGGTACATTTGGGAAATGAGGAGGCATATTTGTGGCATCAAGCAAGAAAATGAACAGTGAGGAAAAGTCTGGAAAAAAGACAGCACCACAGACAAAGAAGATAGAACGTTCAACAGAAACCCGTTCGAGAAGCCGTGCGTCTTCCGCAAAGAGAGGAACGTCGACTCCGAACAGACAGACGGTGCGGGTGGCAGTTCAGCCGGAACCGGAGTGGCAGGAAGAGCCGGATTTTGTGCAGTCGGAGGCATGTATTCTGCTTTCGCTGGCAGTTGCTCTGCTCCTGTTTTTGAGTAATCTGCATGTGTGCGGAGTCGCAGGAGAAGTGGCGAGAAATATCCAGATCGGAGTGTTTGGCTCATTCGGATTTATCCTTCCGATTGCGCTTGCGGGAGGCGTGATCTTTTACAGCGCGAATCAGGACAATCCGCTGGTGACAAGAAAAATCGTGGCAGGAGTTATTCTTGGCGTGATCATCTGCTGTTTTTTGCAGTTGTTCATGGGAAGTGAGCCGGGAGCGGGAGAGGGAATCTCTGTCTACTATGAGAAGGCAGTGAAGAGCGGAGTCGGCGGAGGAATGCTCGGCGGTCTGATCTGCATGGTATTTAAGAAGATTCTCGGCGGTCTTGGAACCTTTGTCCTTCTGTTTGTGTGCATGATCATCACGCTCGTGTGCATCACGGAGAAATCATTTCTGCGTCTCGTGCAGGAGCAGGGTGAGCTGGCATGGGAAGATTTTGGAAGACGCAGAGAGGTTCAGGCAGAGCGCAGACAACAGCGTGTGCGCGGTGTCGATCTCGGAGCGACGGATCTTGTGTCGAGCAAGGTTTCCCGTGGACTTCGCGTCTATGACGGAGAGAAGCCGGAGAGCGAGGAGCAGAGAGAGGCATATTTGGAGGAAAAGCGTGCAAAATCAGCCGGCATTTCGCTGATGATGAACGAGACCTCCGGAAGAAAGAGACAGCCGACAGGCGGAAGAAACCGCAGAATGCCGGCACAACAGCCGATGTATCATCGCGGTGGAACCTTGATGGAGGATCTGATTGTCGGAGTTCCGCTTGGCGCACCGGCACCAGCCCCGGCAAAATTTGACGTTGGGGATGACGAGGAGCCGACAGAGGCAAAGACGATCTCGTTTGCAGAGCGTCAGGCACAGAAGTCGACCGAGAAGAATCAAAAGGCGAAGGAAGCCAGTTCGGAGACAGGAGCAAAGTCCGCAAATGCGGATGATGCAGAGGGAATAGAGAGATCAGGAAGAACCGATCGAAGAGATCGTTCAGATTCCAAGCAGGAAATGCAGAGTGAGGGCAAGATGGCGGATCAGAGGGAGAAGAGGGCGAGCAATTTTGGCTCCAACTTAAAGATCTCCGAGCCGACGATCACGAGACCAGATCCGGCAGACATCTTTACCGGAAGCATTTCTCACCCGCAGGGATATCGTGTCTACACGGCGCAGGATGAGATCTACTCTCAGAGCGAGCCGAAACCTGCATCGATTCCGACAGCGTCTGCATCCGCATTCGGTGCCTCTCAGGCGTTCTCATCAACATCATCAACTCAGGTCCCGATGGGAACAGCACAAATGCCGTCGGAGCCGTCTGAGTCTTCCTCGACCGTGCCGTCAATGAGCAAGATGAGCAGTCAAAAGTCGATTTCACCGAGTTTTTCGGGAAGTCTGCGCCAGAGCGAGGTCCCGTTTGAGGAAGAGGAAAAGAAAGAAGACTATGGAACGGCAGTTTCGTGGAGTCTTCATGCGTCCGGAGCAGAGCAGAAGCAGGCAGAGCCGTTAAGTGCATCTGCGCGCTATGAGGAGGGAGAGATCCCGCCGATTGGTTCAGTCGCGGATGACGACTCTTCTGACGATGTCTGGGTCAATGTGACCTCAAGAACTTCCCGTCCGCAGACATTTTCTCCGGCGAGCAAGAGTCTCAGAGACACGCTTGCGAGCAAGTCAGGAAAAGCAAATGCAAATAGAGAGTCGAGCTCAGAGTCGAGCCAGAATCCGGTTCGAGAGCCTTCGATGTATGAGATGTATGAGACAGGGCAGGAAAAGCTCGAGCAGTCTATGCAGTCGCAGGATCGTTACTTTCCTGATCCGGCGCCCGCTCAGCAGGTGGTGAGAATTCATTCGACAACACAGGCACATCCGACCATGCAAGCTCAGCAGGCAGTGCAAGCCCAGCAGTCGATGGAACCGACCCCGTGGGCGAGAGCAACAGAACCAGAGTATCTCGACCGGGATGTGAGAATGAAGCCGACCGAAAACGGTGGAAGTTTTGCGGTTCCGTCCGCAGAGCGCCGTGTTGTGACGGCATCGGGCAAGGTGATTGAGACGGAGACCGAGGCACTTCACAAGAAGCTCGAGTCAAAGCGTCAGGAGGAACTGCGTCAGGCGAGAGCCGGTCAGGATACAAGTGTGGCGACACAGATCCGCAAGGAGGAAGAACTCCCGAAAAAGGAGTATGTGTTTCCGCCGACCACGTTGTTGAAGAAGGGGGCACCGAGTGCGAACAGCTTTTCCGATGAGGAGTATCGAAAGACGGCGATCAAGCTCCAGCAGACACTCAGAAACTTCGGAGTCGGAGTCACTGTGACAAACATCAGCTGTGGTCCGTCCGTCACCCGCTATGAGCTTCACCCGGAGCAGGGCGTCAAGGTCAGCAAGATCGTCGCACTTGCCGATGACATCAAGCTGAGTCTTGCGGCAGCGGACATCCGTATCGAAGCGCCGATTCCGGGCAAGTCCGCAGTCGGCATTGAGGTGCCGAACAAGGAGAACAATACCGTTTATTTGAGAGACCTCTTGGAGTCAGAAAATTTCCGCTCCCATCCGTCCCGCCTTGCGTTTGCAGTCGGAAAGGATATCGGCGGTCAGGTTGTCGTGACGGATATCGCAAAGATGCCTCACCTTCTGATCGCAGGTGCGACAGGCTCCGGTAAATCGGTCTGCATCAACACGCTGATTATGAGTGTGATCTTTAAGTCAAAACCGGAAGATGTCAAGTTGATCATGATCGATCCGAAGGTCGTGGAGCTTAGCGTCTACAACGGAATCCCGCATCTTCTGATCCCGGTTGTGACCGACCCGAAGAAGGCTTCCGGCGCACTCAACTGGGCGGTTGCAGAGATGACAGACCGTTACAAGAAGTTTGCACAGTACAATGTGCGTGACTTAAAGGGATACAACGCAAAGATTGAGAGCGTGAAGGATATTGACGATCCGAACAAGCCGAAGAAACTGCCTCAGATCATCATCATCGTTGATGAGCTTGCGGATCTGATGATGGTTGCTCCGGGTGAGGTCGAGGATGCGATCTGTCGTCTCGCACAGCTTGCGCGAGCAGCGGGCATCCATCTGGTGATTGCGACCCAGAGACCGTCAGTCAATGTCATCACAGGTCTGATCAAGGCAAATATTCCGTCAAGAATTGCATTTTCCGTGTCATCCGGTGTGGACTCCCGGACGATTATCGATATGAATGGTGCCGAGAAATTGCTGGGTAAGGGCGATATGCTCTTCTATCCGGCAGGATTCCCGAAACCGCAACGCGTGCAGGGTGCATTCGTCTCCGATCAGGAGGTGCAGGCTGTCGTGGATTTCCTGACCGAACAGGGAATGACCGCAGATTACAGCGCCGAGGTCGAGACACAGATGAATTCTGCGCCGACGGCGGGAGCGGGAGGTGCAAGGGATGCGCGTGATGAGTATTTCGCGGAAGCGGGAAACTTCATCATCGAGAAAGACCGTGCATCGATCGGCATGCTTCAGAGGGTATTCAAAATCGGGTTCAACCGCGCTGCGCGGATTATGGATCAACTTGCAGAGGCAGGCGTTGTCGGGGAAGAAGAAGGAACAAAACCCCGCAAGGTTCTGATGACGCAACAGGAGTTTGAGGAGCTGTTGAGACAATCGTAAATAGCGACGACAGAAAACCAAAAGCCCTTATCAAAGGAGGAAAGTCTATGAAAACGGATATTGAAATCGCACAGGAGTCGGTGATGATGCCGATCAAGGAAGTGGCAGAGAACTACGGAATCTCGGAAGATGATCTGGAACTTTACGGAAAGTACAAGACGAAATTGACGGATGACCTCTGGAAAAAGATAAAAGACAAGAAGGACGGAAGACTGGTTCTCGTGACTGCAATCAACCCGACTCCGGCAGGAGAGGGAAAGACGACGACGAGCATCGGACTGGCAGATGCGCTCACGAGACTTGGTTACAAGACGATGATCGCGCTCAGAGAGCCGTCCCTCGGACCGTGCTTTGGAATCAAGGGTGGAGCAGCCGGCGGTGGTTACGCTCAGGTTGTCCCGATGGAGGATTTGAACCTGCATTTTACCGGTGACTTCCATGCGATCACCTCTGCGAACAACCTGCTTGCCGCTCTTTTGGATAACCACATTCAGCAGGGAAATGCGCTTGGGATCGATACGAGACAGATCCTCTGGAAGCGTTGCCTCGATATGAATGACCGTGTGCTCAGAAACATCGTAGTCGGTCTTGGCTCGAAGGCAGATGGCGTTGTGCGCGAGGATCATTTCGTCATCACGGTTGCATCCGAGATCATGGCAATCCTCTGCCTCGCAAACGATATGAAGGATCTCAAAGAGCGCCTCGGCAAGATCATCGTTGCATATAATTATGCGGGAGAGCCGGTGACGGCGAAAGATCTGAATGCAGTCGGCGCAATGGCAGCCCTTTTGAAGGACGCAATCAAGCCGAACATGATTCAGACGCTTGAGCATACGGGTGCACTTGTACACGGTGGACCGTTTGCAAACATCGCACACGGATGCAACAGCGTGCGTGCGACAAAGACCGCTCTGAAGTTAGCGGACATCACGATCACCGAGGCAGGATTCGGCGCTGATTTGGGAGCTGAGAAGTTCTTTGACATCAAGTGCCGGATGGCAGATCTGAAGCCGGATGCGGTTGTCCTTGTCGCAACGGTTCGTGCGCTCAAGTACAACGGCGGTGTTCCGAAGACTGACCTTGCTGAGGAGAACCTCGACGCCCTGAGAAAGGGAATCGTCAACCTCGAGAAGCACATTGAGAACATCCAGAAATTCGGCGTGCCGGTTGTTGTGACCTTAAACTCCTTTGTCACCGACACCGAGGCAGAGTATGAGTTCATCCGCACATTCTGCGAGCGCCGTGGTTGTGAGTTCGCACTTTCCGAGGTATGGGCAAAAGGCGGTGAGGGCGGTGAAGCTCTCGCACAGAAAGTCCTCAAGACTCTCGAGTACAAGGAGAGCAATTACCATCCGCTCTATCCGGATGACATGAGCTTAAAGAACAAGATCGAGACGATCGCAGGTGAGATCTACGGAGCAGACGGTGTGACCTATGCACCGGCAGCACAGAAGGCACTCGCTCAGATCGAGCAGATGGGCTTTGGCAATTTCCCGATCTGTATGGCAAAGACGCAGTACTCTCTGTCTGACGATCAGAAGAAGCTCGGACGTCCGACCGGATTCAAGATCAATGTGCGCGACGCGTATGTATCCGCAGGTGCAGGCTTTGTCGTTGTTCTGACCGGAGCAATTATGACGATGCCGGGACTGCCGAAGAAGCCGGCAGCAGACGGAATCGATGTGACCGATGACGGTGTGATCACGGGTCTGTTCTAAAATTTTACGGAACTGTGAAGTACAGAATACCGAGCAGTTCCCATTTAATTAACAAAACAAAAGTAGAAAGAATCTCTCTGATTTGTCTTCAAACGATGCAGGAAATCGGAGAGATTCAACATTTTTTAAAATGATGCAGGGAAAGGAATCAAAATCATGAAGATCAGAGACTGGCTGGATAAGCTGGATTACACACTGCTTTGTGGCAGTGTGGAGGAGGAAGTGGACGAGGTTGTCTATGATTCCAGAAAGGCGGCACCGAAGACGGTGTTTGTCTGCATGAAGGGAACGAAGAGAGATTCCCATGATTACATTCCGCAGGTACTTGAGGCAGGATGTCGGGTTCTCGTGACAGAGCGTCCGGTAGAAGTTCCGGAGGGTGTGACCGTACTTCTTGTGAAATCCGGAAGAGAGGCACTTGCAAAGCTCTCAGGAGCACGTTTTGGCTATCCGGCGGAGAAGCTTCTGATGATCGGAGTGACCGGAACAAAGGGAAAGACGACAACGACGCACATGATCCGAAAGATCATGGAGACAGCCGGAAAGAAGACCGGAATGATCGGAACGAACGGAGTTTACATCGGCGAGGATCACTATCCGACGATGAACACGACACCGGAATCCTATGATCTGCATCGCTATTTCGCTCAGATGGTCGAGGAGGGATGCGACTGCTGTGTGATGGAGGTTTCCTCCCAGGCATTCAAGATGTACCGCGTAGCCGGAATCACGTTCGACTATGGAATTTTCACAAACATTTCCCCGGATCACATCGGACCGGATGAGCATGCAGATTTCGCAGAGTATCTGTACTACAAGAAGCAGATCTTTGCACAGAGCAAGTTTGCGCTCGTCAATGTCGACGATGAGCATTTTGAGGAGATTGTGAAGGATATTCCGTGCGAGTGGGCGGGATTTGGCATGGGCGCAAATGCGACGTACCAGGCAGAGAACCTCCACTATGTGTCGGAGCCGGATTTTGTCGGAATCGAGTTTGACATTCGCGGAGCCCATGAGATTCCGGTCAGAGTCAACATCCCGGGAAAATTCAATGTCTACAATGCACTCTCTGCATCCGCAGTTGCGCTGAAGGCAGGAGTTCCGGCAGAGAAACTTCAGCATGCGCTTGAGCACTTAAAGATCGATGGAAGAATGGAGATTGTCTACACCTCAGAGCGTTGTTGTGTGATCGTCGATTACGCGCACAATGCAGTCAGCATGGAGAGCCTTCTTGAAACCTTGCGCGAGTACCATCCGAAGCGTCTCGTCGTCGTCTTCGGCTGTGGCGGAAATCGCTCGAAGGAGCGCCGTTACTCGATGGGTGAGATCGGCGGACGCATGGCAGATCTGTCGATCATCACCGCAGACAACTCCCGATTTGAGAAGGTCGAGGACATTCTTGCGGACATTCGCGGAAGCATCGAGAAGACCGGTGGAGCCTTCCTCGAGATCCCGGATCGTCGCGAAGCGATTGAATACAGCATCACACACTCAGAGCCGGGTGATATGATTGCGATCATCGGCAAGGGACATGAAAATTATCAAGAGATTGAAGGCGTCCGCTATCCGTTCTTAGATCGTGCGGTCGTAGAAGAGGTGGTAAGCAAATGGAACAGATAACCGTATCAGACATTGTGAAGGCAACCGGTGGCAGACTTCTGTGCGGAGAGGAGAGTCTGACGCTTTCCCATATCAGCACGAACTCGAAGGAGATGGCGGGAGCAGATCTCTTTGTCCCGTTGATCGGAGAGAGAGTCGACGCGCATCGCTTTATCGAGGGCGCGTTTGAGGCGGGGGCAGCTGCCACGCTGACCTCAGAGCACGATGCGATGGATGATGTGCATCCGTGGATTCGCGTCGACGACACGAAGAAGGCGCTTCAGGCAATCGGTGTCTACTTGAGAGAGAGACTGCACATTCCGCTTGTCGGAGTGACCGGAAGCGTCGGAAAGACGACGACGAGAGAGATGATCGCGACGGCACTCTCTGCGAAGTATCAGGTCTTCAAGACACCGGGAAATGCGAACAGCCAGATCGGAGTGCCGATCACGATCTCCGAGATCTCAAGTCAGGATGAGGTCGGTGTTCTCGAGCTTGGAATGAGCCTTCCGGGTGAGCTGACCGTAATTGCCCAGATCGCGAGAGTCGATATGGCGGTGATCACGAACATCGGCGTTGCCCATATTGAACAGCTTGGAAGTCAGGAGAATATCCGCAGAGAGAAGCTGACGATTCAGGATGGAATGCCAGAGGGAGGGCTTTTGATTTTAAATGGCGACGATCCGCTGTTAAAAGATCAGAAGGCGAGAGACGGACTTCGCACCGTGTACTACGGAACCGGGGAGAATTGCCAGTACCGCGCAGAGAACATTGTGCTTGAGGATGGTTGCCCGTCATTTGTGGCAGTCTGCAAAGAAAAGCGCATTCCGGTGCGCCTGTCGGTGATGGGTCGCCATCATGTGCTTGATGCGATGTCTGCACTTGCTGTCGCAGATGCCTGTGGCGTTCCGCTTGAGAAGGCTTCCGAGAAACTCAGCGAGTTCCATGGATTTAAGAACCGCCAGCAGATTTACCGCAGAGCGGACGGGGTGACCGTGATTGATGACACCTACAACGCAAGTCCGGCATCGATGATGGCAGGACTTGAAGTCCTCGACTCGATGAAGAGCCTAAAGCGCCATATTGCAGTACTCGCCGACATGAAGGAACTTGGCGAGCAGAGCCCGCGCTTCCACCGGGAGATCGGAACGTTTCTTGCCGACCATCCGGTCGATGTGCTCTTTACGTTCGGAGAGCTCGCAAAGGAGATCGAGGAGGGCGCGAAGGAGGCAAACGTCGGCTGTGACTGCCATCACTTTGAGGTGGAAGAGCGCGAGGCACTCTTTGAGGCAGTGGAAAAGATGCTTCAGCCGGGAGACTGTGTGCTCTTAAAGGGCTCGAACAGCATGAAACTTCAGGAACTTGCATCCCAGCTTTTAAAATAGATATAGATGATAAAGAGATAAAGCCGATTTGGAATGCGAAGGCATGAAGGATCGGCAAAAATGCGAACTGGAAAGTTGGAAAACTGGGAAACTGGGCGAGCAAAAAGAGGTGAATGAATGGCAGATTTGTATGCCAGTATTATTATAGATATTTCTCATGAAAACGTAGACCGTGTGTTTCAGTACCGGATTCCCGAGAATCTTCTCGGGCAGGTCCGGATCGGGACGCAGGTCTGCGTTCCTTTTGGTTCGGGGAACCGACTTAGAAAAGGCTATGTCGTCGAGATCACAGACCACGCGGACTATGAGGTGACAAAGATCAAGGCGATCGACTCGATTCCCGAGAGGGGAGTGACCGCGGACTCAAAACTCATTGAGCTTGCATGGTGGATGAAAGAGCGTTACGGCTCGACGATGAATCAGGCATTAAAGACCGTGCTTCCGGTCAAGCGCAAGGTCAAAGCGCGGAACAAGAATGTCGTGCAGTCGGTGACCGGGATTCCGATCGCAGAGAGTTTAAATCAAAAAGGGTCAGTAGGTCTTGAGGGTTCAAGTCCGGACGATTTGGGAATACAGAGTGAATCGGAAAATCAGAACGGGGGAGAGGGAGCGCAGAAATCGCCGGGGACGGTTGTGCTCAACGAGGATCAGCAGGACGCGGTCGACATCTTTCAGGCGTACTACGATGAGGGCGAGAGAAAGCCGTTTCTGCTCTACGGAGTCACCGGAAGCGGAAAGACCGAAGTCTACATGGAGATGATTGATTACGTGCTCCGCTCGGGGCGTCAGGTCATTGTGCTGATTCCGGAGATCTCGCTGACGTACCAGACGGTGATGCGGTTTTACCGCCGGTTCGGTGACCGGGTCTGCGTGATGCACTCAAGACTCTCCGAGGGAGAGAGGTTTGACCAGTTTGAGCGCGCAAGGCGAGGGGAGACCGACATCATGATCGGTGCAAGGTCCGCACTCTTCACACCGTTTGCAAATCTCGGACTCATCGTGATGGATGAGGAGCAGGAGGGCGCGTACAAGAGTGAGGTCACCCCGCGGTATCATGCGAGAGAGGTTGCAGAGCACCTTGCGCGCATGCACGACGCAATGTTCGTCATGGGTTCTGCAACCCCGTCGGTCGAGGCTTATGAGAAGGCGAGAGTCGGGATTTACCGCTTGCTTGAACTTCCGCACCGCGCGGTCGCAAAGACACTTGCGGTCACGGAGGTCGTCGATCTGCGTCAGGAGATGGCAGATGGAAACCGCTCGATTTTCAGCCGGAGGCTTCAGCAGTTGATCGAGGATCGCCTTGAAAAGAATGAGCAGATCATGCTGTTTATGAATCGCAGAGGATACTCAAACTTTGTCTCCTGCCGTTCGTGCGGGGAGGCAGTCAAATGCCCGCACTGCGATGTCTCGCTGACACTTCACCATCACTCGCGCCTCGTCTGCCATTACTGTGGCTACACGATCGCGATGCCAAAGACCTGTCCGACCTGCGGTTCCTCGTATCTGGCGGGCTTCGGGGTCGGGACGCAGAAAATCGAGGAGATGGCGGGAAAGATGTTTCCGAAAGCCCGGATTCTTCGGATGGATCTTGACACGACCTCAAAAAAGGGCGGTCATGAGAAGATTCTGTCCGCATTCTCGAAACATCAGGCGGACATCCTGATCGGGACACAGATGATCGTCAAAGGGCATGATTTTCCGGATGTGACGCTCGTCGGGATTCTCGCAGCCGATGTCTCCCTCTACGCGCCGGATTACCGGAGTGCGGAGCGGACGTTCCAGCTTCTCGTGCAGGCTTCGGGGCGCGCGGGACGTGCCGAAAAGCCCGGAATCGCGGTGATTCAGACGTATATGCCGGATCACTACACGATTCAGACGGCATCGCGCCAGGATTACGGCGAATTTTTCCGCCAGGAGATGCGGTTTCGCAGACTCATGCATTACCCGCCTGCCTGCCATATGCTGAGTATCCAGACTGCGGGAAAAGAGGAGGAACTGCTTGCGCGGATCATGGATTCGATCGCAATGGCGGTGCAGAAGCATTTCGGGGATCAGACGATCGTGATCGGGCCGGTTCCGGCTCCGGTCTACAAAGTTAATGATATTTACAGAAAAATTTTATATATGAAACAACAAAATTATGATATACTAATAAAAATCCAAAAATATGTTCAGACGCGCTGGGACGAGACAGACAGTTGCAGACGGCTGACGATCCAGTATGATTTTTCATAACTTGGAGTTTCATAAATTTGGATTTTATAAGTTTCAGTCTTATAAGTTTCAGCCTTATAAGTTTTTGTTTACAGGTTCAAATTTTATAAGTTTTAGTGGGTTTTCGTTTTATAAATTTATAAGATTAAATTGCAGAAGAAAAGAGAAGAGAAAGGAAGCGTAAAGAAAATGGCAATCAGACAGATCAGAGTCATTGGAGACGAAATTTTAAATAAAGAGTGTAAGCCGGTGAAGGAGATGACCGATCGGACGAGAGAACTGATCGAGGATATGTTTGAGACGATGTACGAGGCGAACGGTGTCGGTCTTGCGGCTCCGCAGGTCGGAATCTTAAAGCAGATCATCGTTATGGATGTGGATGACGGCAACCAGTATGTGCTGATCAATCCGGAGATCATCGAGGAGAGCGGAAGCCAGACCGGTCCGGAGGGATGCTTGAGTGTTCCGAACAAGTCCGGTCAGGTAACCCGTCCGAATCACGTCAAGGTTCGCGCCTACGATGAGAACATGGAGCAGTTTGAGCTTGAGGGAGACGAGCTTCTCGCCCGTTGCATCTGCCATGAGTGCGATCATCTGCACGGTCACCTCTATGTGGAGCGCGTTGAGGGTGAGCTGATGGATACGACCGCAGACGAGGAAGAGATCTCTGTGATTCCGGAAATGGAGGACTAAGATGAGAATTGTATTTATGGGAACGCCGGACTTTTCCGTTCCGACGCTTGAGACATTAATTTCCTCCCGCCATGAGGTTGTCGGTGTGGTGACCCAGCCGGATAAGCCGAAGGGACGCGGAAATGCGATTCAGATGTCTCCGGTCAAGGAGTGTGCATTAAAGCATGAGATTCCGGTCTATCAGCCGGTCAGAGCGCGAGAGGAGTCCTTTGTCGAGCAGATGCGGGCGCTGAATCCGGATGTGATGGTTGTCATTGCGTTTGGACAGATTTTGAGCCAGGAACTTCTCGACCTTCCGAAGTTTGGCTGTGTGAATATCCATGCTTCCCTGCTTCCGAAGTACCGCGGAGCTTCTCCGATTCAGTGGGCAGTCATCAACGGCGATGAGGAGACCGGTATCACGACGATGCAGATGGCAGCGGGAATGGACACCGGCGATATTCTTGAGACGGCAGTCATTAAGCTCGATAAAAAGGAGACGGGCGGAAGTCTGTTTGACCGTTTGAGCCTGATGGGAGGAGATCTGATTCTCTCGACGCTCGACAAACTTGAGGCTGGCACGATTCAGGCAGTGCCTCAGGACGATGCACAGGCGACCTATGTGAAGAAGATCCCGAAGTCGATGGGAGAGATCGACTGGACGATGTCTGCGGTTGCAATTGAGCGCCTTGTGCGTGGTTTAAATCCGTGGCCGAGTGCTTACACACACTGGAACGGAAAGATGTTAAAGATCTGGGAGGCAGAGGTGCTTCCTCAGTCCGCAGATGCGAAAAAAGGCGAGCCGGCAGATGTGCTTGAGGCAGATCACGACACGCTCACGATTCAGACCGGAGACGGCGTGTTAAAAATTTGCAGTCTTCAGCTTGAGGGCAAGAAGCGGATGGATGTGGCTTCCTTCCTGCGCGGATATCCCGTGGAAGTGGGAAGCAGAGTCGGAAAGGAGTAATGAATTACATGCCTTATTACGGTGGATATGGATACTATGGAATGTACTGGGACCCGACGATGATCCTTGTTCTGATCGGCGCCGTGCTTTCATTCTGGGCGTCCGCCCATGTCAATGGAACGTTTCGCAAGTATGCGCGCGTTCGCAGTATGACCGGGATGACGGGAGCGGAGGTCGCAAGACAGCTCTTACATTCGCAAGGAATCTATGATGTGACGGTTCAGCCGATTAGTGGAAGTCTCACCGATCATTATGATCCGCGGACGAAGACCGTCAATCTCTCGGAGTCCGTGTACAACCAGACTTCAGTCTCTGCGATCGGAGTCGCAGCGCATGAGTGCGGTCACGCGATTCAGGACAATGTGGGCTATGTCCCGCTTCGTCTGCGCTCTGCATTTGTGCCGGTTGCAAATCTTGGAAGCAAGCTCGCGATGCCGGCAATCATACTCGGCGTGCTGATCGGTATGACTCCGTTTGTCGAGCTTGGAATCTGGATGTTTGTGCTTGCAGTCCTGTTTCAGGTGATCACGCTTCCGGTTGAGTTCAATGCGTCCGCGAGAGCCGTGCGCCTGCTCGACAGCCTTGGAATTCTTCGGGGTGATGAGGTCGGACAGACGAGAAAGGTGCTCGGTGCGGCAGCACTGACGTATGTGGCAGCGGTTGCCGTTTCGCTTCTGCAACTTCTGCGTCTGATCATTCTGTTCGGAGGAAGAAGACGAGATGACTAGAGACGGAAACAAAAAGACCACGGCGGGAAGACCTGCGACGACAAAGACTGTGACTGCGAAGAATACGAGAGCGAAGAAGACGACGGCGAAGACGGGGACAGCAAAGACGGAAAAGACAGCGAAGTCTGCAACGGCGAAGGCTCCGACGCAGACGAGAGAGCTGATTTTAGACATTCTCCTTGAGATTCTTGAGAAGGGACAGCACAGCCATGTCGTGCTTCGTCAGGCGCTCGAGAAGTACCAGTATCTGCCAAAATCCGACCGCGCCTTCATCACGCGCACGGTTGAGGGCACGATTGAGCGTCTGATCACGATCGATGGGGTGCTCGATCTGTGCTCGAACACAAAGGTGAAGAAGATGAAGCCGGTGATCCGCACGATCCTTCGGATGTCGGTCTACCAGATGCTCTGGATGGACCGAATTCCGGACCGCGCCGTTTGCAGTGAGGCGGTCAATTTGGCACAGAAGCGTCACTTTGCAGGGCTCAAAGGTTTTGTAAACGGTGTGCTTCGCTCGGTTTCCCGCCGAAAAGAGGAGTTTGATTTCCCGGATTGGGAGAGGAAGTATTCGATGCCGGACTGGCTGATCGAGAACTGGAAGTCCCAGTACGGTTCAAAGGCGACGGAGCAGATCCTTCAGGCATTCTTAGCTGAAATGCCGACGACGGTTCGCTGTAACCTTGACCGGGCTTCCCTTGAAGAGATCCGCGAGAGTCTTGAGGCTCAGGGCGTGACGGTGACGGAGAGTCCCCTGCTTGCTCATGCGCTTCAGATCTCAGGTTATGACTACCTCGAGAGTCTGGATGCGTTTGAAAATGGCTGGATTCAGGTGCAGGATGCGAGTTCCGCGCTTGTCGGACAGGCTTCGAGAGTCCATGAAGGCGAGCTTGTGCTCGATGTCTGCGGGGCTCCAGGCGGAAAGAGCCTTGACCTTGCAGATCGTCTGAAAGGAAGCGGAGAGGTTGTTGTCCGGGATCTGACAGAGTCGAAGATTGCACTTGTCGAGGACAATATTTACCGGAGTGGATTTACGAATATCCGGGCAGAGGTCTGGGATGCGCGCGAGTTTGATCCGGAGTGGGAGAATGGTGCCGATCTCGTGCTTGCCGATCTTCCGTGTTCGGGGCTTGGAATCATCGGAAAGAAGCCGGACATCAAGTATCAGGCTTCACCGGAGAAGATTCATGATCTGGCGGTGCTTCAGAGAGAGATTCTTGAGACCGTTACGAGATATGTCAAGCCGGGGGGACGGCTCGTGTACAGTACCTGCACGATCAGCCCGGAGGAGAATGAGAAGCAGAGAGAATGGATTCTTAAAAACTTCCCGTTTGAACCGGTTGATTTGAGTGACAGTCTCGGGGAAGTTCTGAGTGAGGAGTCGCTGAAGGACGGCTATGTACAGCTTCTTCCGGGCAAATACCCGTGTGACGGATTCTTTATCTCGGTGTACAGAAGAAAAGAAGACGAAGCGCTGTGAGCATCGGATTGAAAAAGAATTAGAGAATAGAAACAATAAAAACTCGGAAATGTTGAGTGAGCGTTTTTAATGGTAATAGAAGGATAGAAGGGTTGGACGAGAGAAAGATGGAGATGGACAACAAGACAGATATCAAATCGTTGTATCTTCCGGAACTGGAAGAGTGGATGCGACAGAGAGGAGAGAAGGCTTTCCGTGCAAAGCAGATTTTTCAGTGGATGCATGAGAAGCTCGTGACAGATTTTGACGAGATGACGAATCTTCCCGCCTCTCTTCGCGAGAAGCTCAAGGAGACCTGCACGCTGACGGCGCTGACGCCGGTCGATGTCAAGGTCTCTGCGATCGACGGAACGAGAAAGTATCTGTTTGGTCTTGCCGATGGAAATGTGATTGAGAGTGTCTGGATGAAGTATCATCACGGCAACTCCGTCTGCATCTCCTCCCAGGTCGGCTGTCGCATGGGCTGTCGCTTCTGTGCGTCCACGCTTGACGGACTTGAGCGAAACCTGACTCCGTCCGAGATGCTCGATCAGATTTACCGGATTCAGACGCTGACGGGCGAGCGCGTCTCAAACGTCGTCGTCATGGGTTCCGGAGAGCCGATGGACAACTACGACAATCTGATCCGCTTTGTGCGCCTGCTCTCGGGTGAGAAGGGACTTAACATCAGCCAGAGAAACATCACGGTATCGACCTGCGGAATCGTGCCGGGAATCCTGAAACTCTCGGAGGAGGATCTTCAGATCACGCTGGCGCTTTCTCTGCATGCACCGAGTGACGAGGTCCGAAAGACGCTGATGCCGATCGCAAACCGCTATGCGCTCAAAGATGTGCTCTCTGCCTGCCGGACTTACTTTGAGAAGACCGGTCGCAGACTGACGTTTGAGTACAGCCTTGTGCGCGGAGTCAACGACAACCTCGAGGAGGCTCGTGCCCTCACGGCGTTGATCAAGGATCTTCACGGTCATGTGAACCTGATTCCGGTCAACCCGATCAAGGAGCGCGACTATGTGCAGTCCGGAAGAAAGGCGATTGAGGATTTCAAAAATTATCTTGAAAAAAATGGAATCAATGTTACGATAAGAAGAGAGATGGGGCGCGACATCAACGGCGCCTGCGGACAGCTCAGAAAGAGCTATCTCGATCATGAGAAAGAAGGATAAGGAGGGACTGGGAGATGGAGGCATGCGCGCTTACAGATATTGGCATGAATCGCAGTATGAATCAGGACTATGTATACGCTTCGACGACGCCGATCGGTTCTCTTGATAATCTTTTTATCGTTGCAGATGGAATGGGCGGACACAAGGCGGGGGATTTTGCCTCCCGTTTTGTTGTGGAGAAGCTGACGGAGTATTTCTCCCAGCCGTTTCCGGATAAGGATGTGCACAGCATCATCCGGGAGGGAATCCGAAAAGTCAATCGGGAACTCTACGAGACTGCAAATCAGAATGAGGACTTGAAGGGAACCGGAAGTACGCTGGTGCTTGCGACGATTCGTGGCAATGTGCTCTATGTCGCAAATGTCGGCGACAGCCGTCTGTATCTTCTGCGCGATGAGCTTGAGCAGATCACGCGCGACCATTCTTATGTGGAGGAGCTTGTCGCGCTCGGAAAGATGAAGCGCGGAAGCCGGGATTATCTCGAAAACAAGAATATCATCACCCGTGCGATCGGCGCAGATGAGGATGTCGATGCGGATCTGTTCGCATTTAAGCTCAAGAGCCGGGATGTGATTTTGATGTGCTCGGATGGTCTGAGTAATATGGTTGACGAGTTTGAGATGGAGTATATCATCCGCGCGGAGGAGAGCATCAGCGAGAAGGCAAAGGGACTTGTGGATGCGGCAAACCGCAGTGGCGGTAAGGACAACATCTCGGTGATTCTGGTAGAACCTCAGATAAGTGAGGTGAGCCTATGATGCTGAGACCGGGAACTTTTTTGCAGGACCGTTATGAGATACTCGAACAGATCGGCTCTGGTGGCATGTCTGTGGTGTACAAGGCGAAATGTCATAAGCTCAACCGTTTCGTGGCAATCAAGGTGCTCAAGGAGGAATTCTGCGACGACAGCAATTTTGTCAGCAAGTTCAAGATGGAGGCACAGGCGGCAGCGGGACTGTCCCACCCGAACATCGTCAGCGTCTACGACGTTATCGATGAGGGACAGCTTCACTATATCGTGATGGAGTTGATTGAGGGAATCACGCTCAAGGGCTATATTGCCAAGAAAGGTCATCTTGAGGTGAAGGAGACGATCGGCATTGCGATTCAGGTCGCACAGGGCATGGAGGCGGCGCATGAACAGCACATCATTCACCGCGACATCAAGCCTCAGAACATCATGATTTCGAGGGATGGAAAGGTCAAGGTGACGGACTTTGGAATCGCGCGTGCCGTTTCCTCCCAGACGATGACTTCCTCGGCGATGGGATCGGTTCACTATATCTCGCCGGAGCAGGCGAAGGGGCGATTCTGCGATGAGCGAAGTGATATTTACTCGCTCGGCATCACGATCTATGAGATGGTGACCGGATATCTGCCGTTTACCGGGGAGAATGCGGTTGCGATTGCAGTTGCTCATTTAGAGAATGTGATGGTTCCGCCGAGTGTCTACAACCCGGATGTTCCGGCAAGTCTTGAACAGATTATCAAGAAGTGCACAGAGAAGATGCCGGAGAGGCGCTATGCGAGTGCAAAAGAGTTGATTGCAGATCTCAGAAAAGTGCTTCTTCAGCCGGAGAGCCATGTTGCGACGCTTTCTAAGACTCCGAAGAGTCAGATTGCCTTAGATGGAGAGACGATTAAGCTCGGAAGTAAGGAAGTTGAGGAGATCGGCAAACACAGATCTCTGATTGAGGATGAGATTGAGTTTCCGAAGTCGAGTGGTTCCAAGCAGAAAACGGACGAATATCCGGATCGATCAACAAAAAAGCATTATCAGAGACATTCTGAGGTTTCGGATTACTACGACGGACATCGAAAAGGGCGCAAGGAAGAGCCGGAGGAAAATGAGGATGAGGTGAATCCAAAGCTCGAGCGACTTCTTGCTGGGGTGGGAATTGTCGTCGCAATCGGCATTGTGGCGGTTCTCATTGTTGTGGTGATGAAGCTCTTTGGTGGCTTCTCCCATGCAGGTCTTGGAGGTCTTCACACGACAGTGGCATCGAATGAGGCAGAGATGGAGACAAGAACGGATGCGGATGGCCTCAAAGATACCGAAATTTATATGCCGGATGTCAGAGGCCTCACCGAGGAAGAGGCACAGACGAAACTCAAGGCAAGTTTCCTGACGATGAAGGTTTCCTACACCTCCTCGGATGAGGTCAAGAAGGGGTATGTGATTAGCCAGGCACCGTCTGCCGACAGTGTGGTTCTCAAGGGCGCTTCCGTCACGGTGATTGTCAGCATAGGTTCTGAGAAGATTGTTCTGTCAGAGCTGACGATCGGAGATCAGAAACTGACCGATCTCGACGCGAGCACGGCAAAGACGTTTCTTGAGAGCAAAAATCTGACAGTGACCGTCGTTGAGGAGGAGAGCGATACGGTTGAGAAGGATCAGGTGATCCGCTACGAGCCGGAGGAGGTAGAGGAAAATGGAAGTGTGGTTCTCTACGTCAGCAGTGGTCCTCATGTCGAGACTGCCTATGTGCCGTCTCTGACCGGAAAGACGAAGGAGGAAGCAAATGCGCTTCTGGTTGAGGCGGGACTGATTTCCGGGGATGTGACGGAGCAGAGCAGTGAGTCCGTGGCATCCGGTCATGTGATCAGTCAGGCAAAAGTAGCCGGTACTCAGGTTGAGGCGGGAAGCAGTGTGGACTATGTGGTCAGCACCGGTCCTCAGATCAAGCGTCAGAGATACGTTGCCTCGATCAATGAGGTCTATGATCCGAGCAATCTCATCGGTCCGGGAGCGAGTGGTTCGACCGTCAGCGTGATGGTGCGCCTGCGCCAGGGGCCGGACAGCAATCCGCTCTATAAAGTGCTGATGCAGACGACGAGAATTCGCGGAAATGTCCTGCTTCCGATCAGCTTTACAAGCATTGAGAGCATGGATGGAACCGATCAGGGTCAGGTTGAGGTTGTGAATGTGGACAGCGGAGAGATTTTAAAGATTTATCCGCTCACCTTCTTTGCGATGGACTGATGTAAGAGGATAAAAAGATACAGCAGGTTGAGAAGAGATAAGAGATGACAGGAAAAATTATCAAAGGAATTGCAGGATTTTACTATGTCCATGACGGACATGAGACGGTGTATGAGTGCCGTGCGAAGGGAATTTTCCGAAGCCGTGGCATCAAGCCGGTGGTCGGGGACAACGTGGAGTTTGTCGTTCTCGACGAGGAGAAGGCGGAGGGCAGTATCGAGGAGATTCTGCCGCGCAAAAATGTGCTTGTCCGTCCGGCATCGGCAAATGTGGATCAGGCACTTGTGGTGTTTGCGATCACACAGCCGGAGCCGAATCTGAACCTGCTCGATCGTTTCCTGATTATGATGGAGGCGCAGGAGGTCCCGGTCACGATCTGTTTTAACAAGACGGATCTCGGCGAGGAGGATCGTCAGGAGGAGTACCGAAAGACGTATGAGCAGGCGGGCTATCCGGTGCTCTTTGTGAGTAGCAGGGAGGAAGCCGGTGTCGAGAAAATCCGGGAAGTTTTGCGTGGAAAGACGACGATTCTTGCGGGACCTTCCGGGGTCGGCAAATCTTCGCTGACAAACCAGATCCTGCCGAAGGCAGTGATGGAGACGGGATCGATCAGCGAGAAGATCAAGAGAGGAAAGCACACGACCCGCCATGCAGAGTTGTTCTGCGTGGAGGAGAATACCTATCTTTGCGATACACCGGGATTTTCTTCGATGTATCTTGAGGATATTGAGTCCGGAGCGCTCAAGTACTACTTCCCGGAGTTTGAACCGTTTGCGGATGCCTGCAAGTTTCAGGCGGACTGCGTTCACATCGGGGAGCCGGTTTGCGGAGTCAAGGATGCTCTCGAGAGTGGGAAGCTGAGTGAGAGTCGTTATGAGAATTATCGGATTCTCTATCAGGAACTCAAAGAAAAAGAGAGAAGAAGATATTAAAATTACTGTAGGGGGCTCCAAAGGCAAAATAAGTCTTGCAAACACGCTCTCGCTCCGAGTTTCGACGTAGCGGTGCATAAGGTCGCAAACTACGCGACCCAAACACCGACGTCGAAAACGGGTTTGCGCCGACTTATTGCCTTTTTTCGCCCTATATACAAAAGATTTTTTTATTTTCAAAGGTAATGACTAAGAAAGGGAAGAGGAGAGAACCATGGCAATTTTAGCACCGTCGCTTTTAGCGGCAGATTTTAAGAAACTCGGGGAAGAGATTCAGAAGGTCGATCGGGCAGGAGCGCAGTATCTTCACATCGATGTGATGGATGGCATGTTTGTGCCGAGCATTTCTTTTGGAATGCCGGTGATTGCAAGCATTCGTTCCTGTACGGACCGTGTGTTTGATGTTCACATGATGGTGGAGGAGCCGGGACGCTATGTGCAGGATTTGAAGACGGCAGGGGCAGATCTGATCTGTGTGCATCAGGAAGCCTGCAAACATCTCGACCGCACGATTCACCAGATCAAAGATCTCGGCATGAAGGCAGGCGTTGCACTCAATCCGGCAACTCCGGTTGAGACGCTCAAGTGGATTCTTCCTGAGGTGGATATGGTGCTGATCATGTCGGTCAATCCGGGATTTGGCGGTCAGAAGTTTATCTCCTATGCGACGGAGAAGGTGCGCGAGGTGCGCAAAATGGCAGATGAGATGGGACTTCACACCGATATCGAGGTTGACGGCGGTGTGACGACTGCCAATGCAGGGGAGCTTCTCAAGGCAGGAGCAAACATTCTTGTCGCAGGTTCCGCAGTCTTCAAGGGAGATGCAGAGGCGAATGTCAAGGCATTCTTAGAGACATTTAAGGAGTACGAGTGATGAGGGAACATCCATCCTGTCTTGTGGTTACGGGCGGAGAGCTGGAACTGGCTTTCGCCCGTTCCTTTTTGGAGAGGGAAACATTTGATCTTGTGATTGCCGTTGACGGGGGACTCAAATATGCGGATGCGCTCGGTCTGAAACCGGACTGGGTTGTCGGCGACTTTGACACCGTGGACGAAGAGCTTTTGAAAAAGTACTGCCCGGCGAAGATTCCGGCGCGTCTGTCCGACGAAGAGACGATGGAAGGACCGTCGAAGGAACCGTTGGAAGAACAGGTCTATGAGAGTGCGGAACTGTTTGGTCAGGAGGAGACGGTTGGCTCGGTAGAGCTGGAGGATGGTCGCATTGTATTCTGGGAACAGCATCATCCGGAAAAAAATGAGACGGACACGGAGCTTGCGAGAAGTCGGGCGCTCGAGCTCGGATGCAGTCGCATCGTCTTTCTCGGGGCAACCGGCGGACGGCTTGACCACATGATTGCAAATATTCAGATGTTGTCCGCGTGTCTCGAGCAGAATGTGCATGCCGAGCTTGTCGATCCACAGAATCGTCTGTATCTGATCGAGCATCAGGCGGAGTTTGAGCGGGAAAAGGTCTGGGGGAAATACATCTCCTTCTTCCCGTACACCGACCGCGTGACGGGGATTCACCTTGCAGGATTTAAGTATCTGCTTCACGGCTGGGACTTAAAAAAAGGTGTGGAGAGTGGACTTTGCTTGAGCAATGAGCTTGCACAGGATGAGGCAAAGATCTGGATCGACAAGGGTGTTTTAGTCTGCGTGGAATCGAGAGATCGGGGTTAAAATTCAAACTGGACTGGTCAAAATATACGAAACTGGATATTTATGCCACTCCACCAGCGTGCTATGATTGGGAGAACCAAAACAGGTTACGGATTCTTAAGAGGAAGGCGTGACCTGAAAAGCAAAAGAGGAGTGGAACAGTTATGGAAAACAGACAAGACAAACAGGACAACAAGGTATACAAGCTGGTGCTGACTGCGCTGATGGCAGCTCTGTGCTATGTATCATTCACTTACTTAAAGATTCCGATTCCGACCTTCGGTGGCGACTACACTGCGCTTCACATCGGAAATGCATTCTGCGTGCTTGCGGCCTTACTGCTCGGCGGTGGCTACGGCGGTCTGGCAGGCTCTCTGGGGATGACGATCGCAGATCTGATTGATCCTACCTATATCACGAGTGCACCGAAGACCTTCGTGTTAAAGCTCTGCATCGGTCTGATCGCAGGTTTCGTCGCACACAATATCGCACACATCACTGAGAATCACGACAACAAGTACATCCTGAAGTGGACGCTGATCGCTTCGATTGCAGGTCTCGGATTCAATGTGATCTTCGATCCGATCGTTGGATTCTTCTATAAAAACTACATCCTGGGTGTTCAGTCTGACGCAGCAAAGATCATGGCAACATGGGCAGCAGGTGTGACCTTCATCAACGCTGTTGCAGGTACGATTGTGGTCTGTGTCGTTTACATGGCAGTCCGTCCGGTCCTGAAAAAAGCAGGTCTTTTCATGCGGATTTCCTAATGATTTGCAGATTTCCAGATAAACCCCTTTCCAACCGTGTAAAAATGTAGTATAATTTGGGAATGATTGTTATATTATTCATGGTTTCAGCGTCCGGGACGGGTTTCCGGACAGAGGGCGCGGGATCGATGTATACAGGAGGAAAAGATGTTAGACTTAAAGTTTGTCCGTGAGAATCCGGACATCGTAAAGAAAAATATCGAGAACAAGTTTCAGTTCGAGAAACTTCCGCTCGTAGACGAGGTGATTGAGCTGGATGCAAAGAACCGTGCAGCAAAGGCTGAGGCAGACAGCATCCGCGCATCCCGCAACAAGCTGTCCAAGCAGATCGGTCAGCTGATGGGTCAGGGCAAGAAGGAAGAGGCAGAGGCAGTGAAGGCAGAGGTGGCTGCAAACGCAGCACGTCTGGCAGAGCTGGAGAAGCAGGAAGCAGAGCTTGGAGAGAAAGTTCTCAAGATCATGATGACTATTCCGAATATCATTGATCCGAGTGTGCCGATCGGTAAGGACGACAGCGAGAATGTTGAGATCGAGAAGTTCGGTGAGCCGGTTGTTCCGGAGTTCGAGATTCCGTACCACACCGACATCATGAAGACCTTTGATGGCATTGATCTCGATGCAGCAGGTCGTGTAGCCGGAAACGGTTTCTACTATCTGATGGGTGATATCGCAAGACTTCACTCCGCAGTTCTGGCATATGCGCGTGATTTCATGATCAACCGTGGATTCACTTACTGCATCCCGCCGTTCATGATCCGTAGCAACGTCGTAACCGGCGTTATGTCCTTTGCAGAGATGGACGCAATGATGTACAAGATCGAGGGTGAGGATCTGTACCTGATCGGTACGAGTGAGCACTCCATGATCGGTAAGTTCATCGATACCGTAACTCCGGAGGCAGAGCTTCCGAAGACCTTCACGAGCTATTCTCCATGCTTCCGCAAGGAGAAGGGCGCACACGGAATTGAGGAGCGCGGTGTATACCGTATCCATCAGTTCGAGAAGCAGGAGATGATCGTAGTCTGCAAGCCGGAGGATTCTAAGGCTTGGTACGATAAACTGTGGCAGAACACCGTAGATCTGTTCCGTTCTCTGGATATCCCGGTTCGTACTCTGGAGTGCTGTTCCGGTGATCTGGCAGATCTGAAAGTAAAATCCTGCGACGTAGAGGCATGGTCCCCGCGTCAGAAGAAGTACTTTGAGGTTGGTTCCTGCTCGAATCTGGGCGATGCACAGGCTCGTCGCTTAAAGATCCGTATCGAGGGTGAGAATGGCCGTTACTTCGCTCATACCCTGAACAATACCGTAGTTGCTCCGCCGCGTATGCTGATTGCATTCCTGGAGAACAACCTTCAGGCAGACGGAAGCGTAAAGGTACCGAAGGTTCTTCAGCCGTACATGGGTGGAACCGAGGTTCTTGTTCCGAAGCACAAATAAGAATGAATCATAACAGAGAGGACAGAGTGATCCGATACAAATGGGTGACTCTGCCCTTTTTGTGCATGATAAAGGCACTACAAATCCAAAGAAAAGGAAGAAGAGGAGAGGAAGACGATGAGAAAATCCATTCAGAAACTGACTCAGATGGCAGCAGTGGGTATGTCCGTTCTGGTGATCGGTGGTTGTGCAAACAACACGGCATCGACGACGGCTACGACAGCAGAGAGCGCAACCGAGACAACGGTTGCAGAGTCAGAGAGTGCAAAAGCTGAGGAGACGACGGAGACTGCAAAAGAAGAGAAGGCAGAGACGAAGTCTGAGGCGACGGATTCCGCATGGCTGAAAGAGTACTACGGAGTGGAGATTTCAAAGGATGGTCCGGATGCAACTGCATTCAATGAGGCACTCAAGACTGTTGCCGGCGACGAGGCACCTGCTGTCGAGGGAGATTTAAATCTCCTGACCGCAGTCAAGGCAGCTGTCGGCGCAGCAGACTATGAGGAGCTTGCGCTGAGCTATCCGGCTGACAAGGTCAAGGAGCGCCTTGCTGTTCACGGCATCAAGGATGAGGTTGATGAGGAGTATGCGGCTTATCTTGCCTGCGCACTGGATACCGATCTGATCTCAGATGAGGAAGGACAGAGCGCTGTGAAGAAAGAGGCGATGACTCAGGCACAGGCAGAGTCCCTTCTGATGAGAATCATCGACGTAAACGGTGACGGACGCAACTATCTTGGCATGGCAAGCGATCCGGATATCTACGGAAAGATTGACCAGGCGTGGAATTCCTTCATCATCTTTGACGATGACAAGCTCTCAGAGATCGGAAAGAATTCCGTTCAACAGCAGGTAACAACCGGTTACGGAATCAAGTCCGCTGCTTATGATGCTCGTTTCCTCTCTGATCTGACTCTTCAGTATGGTCACTCTGATATCAAGCATGCTCATCAGCTGATCGGTCTGCTGAACAGCGAGAACATCGACGCGAAGGTACAGCTTGAGCCGAAGATCAGTATCTACCAGTACCTGCTTGAGTGGGGTCCGATTCCGGAGGCTACCCCGACTTACGAGGTAAAGCAGTTTGACGATGATCTGTATCTCGTTTATGCAGTTGAGTATGATATGAAACTTGAGTTTAACACGACCGCAGACCTCAAGCGTTTCAACGACGTGATCAATGCCTACGCAAAGAAGAACGAGGGCAACGAGGAAGCAAAGGGTCTGATCTATGCATCCTGGTGGCAGCCGCTTTACAGCACAACGAGAACCGATATGTCCTCTGAGGATTATCATCAGATCTATGACTGTGTTGTAAGCGATGGCATCTACTCGATTCATCCGTTCGCTCTTCCGGAGAACAAGGATGAGACCGTAGAAAAGTTCAAAGAGTTTGCAGGCGACAGCGGAGTGGAGGTAACCCCGCAGGAGCGCTATGTCAACACCGCTTTCTACAATTACTTAAAGGGTGACGATTACCAGTAGGAATATCAGTAGGAATACCAGTAGGAATCTGGCAAGAGTCCGCGCAAATAAAAATTCAGGGGAGACGGCAGTTGTTGGCTCCCCTCTTTTTTGTATGATAGGAAATTGCGTCCTATCATACAAAAAACGCTCCGCAAGAATGCGCACTCGGCGCAGGAGAAGATGGTCGCCGAAGCAACCGCGCCTCGGCGCGAGAATGTGCCAAGGCACATTCTTTTTTATTTTGCGAGACTTTACATTTGTTATTTCCTATGATAATATAAACGGATGAAGCAATCTGATGATTACGGAGGAAGCAGTAAAGTGAAAAAATATGGAGTAAATGAGTTAAGAAAGATGTTTCTCGAATTTTTCGAGAGCAAGGGACACCTTGCAATGAAGAGCTTTTCGCTTGTACCGCATAATGATAACAGCCTGTTGCTGATCAATTCCGGTATGGCTCCTTTAAAGCCCTATTTTACAGGTCAGGAGATTCCGCCACGCAGACGTGTCTGCACCTGTCAGAAGTGTATTCGTACCGGTGATATCGAGAATATCGGAAAGACCGCTCGTCACGGCACCTTCTTCGAGATGCTTGGTAACTTCTCATTCGGCGATTATTTCAAGGATGAGGCAATTCACTGGTCTTGGGAGTTTTTGACTGAGGTCGTTGGTCTTGATCCGAACCGCCTGTATCCGTCCATCTATCAGGACGATGATGAGGCATTCAAGATCTGGAACGAGGAGATCGGCATTGCACCGGAGCGTATTTTCCGTTTCGGAAGAGAGGACAACTTCTGGGAGCATGGCGCAGGTCCGTGTGGTCCGTGTTCTGAGATCTACTATGACCGTGGAGAAAAGTATGGCTGTGGAAAGCCGGGATGTACCGTAGGTTGTGAGTGCGACCGTTACATCGAGGTATGGAACAACGTATTCAGCCAGTTCAACAATGACGGACATGGCCATTACACCGATCTGATCCAGAAGAACATCGATACCGGTATGGGTCTGGAGCGTCTGGCAGTGGTTGTTCAGGATGTCGATTCCCTGTTCAGCGTTGATACGAACAAGGCTCTGCTCGATGAAGTCTGCGAGATGGCACATGTGAAGTATCTCGAGGATCACAAGACCGATATTTCCCTGCGTATCATTGCAGACCATGTGAAGTCCTGTACCTTCATGATTTCCGATGGTATCATGCCGTCCAACGAGGGTCGTGGATACGTTCTTCGTCGTCTTCTGCGCCGTGCTGCCCGTCATGGCAGACTGCTCGGTATTCCGGGTGGATTTATGCCGGAGCTGTCCAAGACCGTGATTGAGCTGTCCAAGGACGGTTATCCGGAGCTTGAGGAGAAGAAGGCTATGATCCTCAAGGTTCTCGCAGAGGAAGAGGACAAGTTCAACAAGACGATCGATCAGGGTCTTGCAATCCTTGCAGATATGGAAGCAGAGATGAGCGCAAATGGAGAGACCGTTCTTTCCGGAGAGAATGCATTCAAGCTCTACGATACCTACGGATTCCCGCTGGATCTGACGATCGAGATCCTTGAGGAGAAGGGAATGACCGTTGACAACGACGGCTTCCAGAAGGCAATGAACGACCAGCGTGAGAAGGCAAGAAAGGCAAGAAAGACCACGAACTACATGGGCGCAGATGTGACTGTATACCAGTCGATTCCGGCTGATGTTGAGTCCAAGTTTGTCGGCTATGACAGACTGACCCATGATTCCAAGATCACGGTTCTGACGACCGAGGATGAGATCGTTGAGGCTCTGACCGATGGACAGAAGGGAACGATCCTTGTCGAGGAGACCCCGTTCTACGGAACGATGGGTGGTCAGACCGGCGATGTCGGTGAGATCGTTGGCGCAGACGGCGGACGCTTCGTTGTTGAGGATACGATTCATCTTCAGGGAAGCAAGATCGGTCATGTCGGCCATATGGTAGGCGGAATGCTCTCCGTTGGTGAGACCGTTACGCTGAAGGTTGACGCTGAGAAGCGCGGTGGTTGTGAGAAGAACCACAGTGCAACCCATCTGCTTCAGAAGGCTCTGCGTCTTGTTCTGGGCGAGCATGTTGAGCAGGCAGGTTCTCTTGTAACTCCGGATCGTCTGCGTTTCGACTTCACTCATTTCTCCGCTATGACTCCGGAGGAGTTGAAGAAGGTTGAGCAGATCGTCAATGAGGAGATCCGTGAGAATCTCAAGGTTGTGACCGAGGAGATGAGTCTGGATGAGGCAAAGAAGACGGGCGCTATGGCACTGTTTGGCGAGAAGTATGGCGAGAAGGTTCGTGTGGTTAAGATGGGCGACTTCTCTACCGAGCTTTGTGGTGGTACTCATGTTGGCAGTACTGGTCAGATTCAGGCATTCAAGATCCTCTCTGAGGCAGGAATCGCAGCAGGCGTGCGCCGTATCGAGGCACTGACCGGTGATGGTCTGATGGCTCACTACGAGAAGCAGGAGGAGGAGTTAAAGGAGGCTGCAAAGACCGCTAAGACGACTCCGGCAGAGTTAAAGAGCCGTATCGAGGCAATGATGGATGAGATCAAGGCTCTCCATGCTGAGAACGAGAAGTTAAAGAGCAAACTCGCAAGTGACTCCCTCGGCGATGTCATGAGCCAGGTTCAGGAGATCAACGGCGTGAAGGTTCTCGCAACCAAGGTAGCAGATGTGGACATGAACGGTTTAAGAAATCTCGGTGACCAGCTCAAGGATAAGCTCGGCGGTGGCGTGATCGTTCTTGCTTCTGTGATGGATGGCAAGGTAAATCTGATGGCTTCTGCTTCCGATGATGCTCAGAAGAAGGGTGCTCATGCAGGCAACCTGATCAAGGGCATTGCAGCACTTGTAGGCGGTGGCGGCGGTGGCCGTCCGGGCATGGCTCAGGCAGGCGGAAAGAATCCGGCAGGCGTGGACGAGGCTCTGAAGAAGGCTTACGAGGTAGCTGGAGAGCAGTTAAAGTAATTATAGAAAACCAACCCAGAGGGGGCTCTTCGGAGTCCCCTTTTGTGATGAATAAAAAATTTTGAAAAAAATTAAAAAAACTGTTGACGAATGGTGAATTTGTGCTATAATCATTCCAGTGCTATAAATACCCAAACAGTTGTATTATGCACAAGTACACAACTGGAGGGAGGTTAGGTGTGAGCTATGTCAAACGTTATCGTTAAAGAGAACGAGAGTCTGGACAGTGCTTTACGCAGATTCAAGAGAAACTGCGCAAAGGCTGGTATTCAGCAGGAGATTCGTAAGAGAGAGCATTACGAAAAGCCAAGCGTAAGACGCAAAAAGAAGTCTGAAGCTGCAAGAAAGCGTAAATTCAACTAAATGTTCCGAGATCCCCAGTCATAAGGCTGGGGATTTTTTCGTACAATAAAATAAGAAATGCGGAAGAATCGTGTGAGTCGGGATGAGCAGAAAGTCTGGACGTGAGGTGGGATCAACAGCAAGTCAGAGCGCAGATCAGACCAGGGAGAGATCGAGAGGGCGATCGAAAAATCGATCAGAAAATCGATCAGAAAATCGATCGGAAGTAAGCGTGCAATCCGTCGGCGCAGAAAGTATCCGCGAGAGGGCAGGCAGGGAACTTGCCGGGGATTTGAGACTTCCAAGGGATGTGATTCTCGGCGACGCGCTGATCTCCTTTGTCGGGAGAAACGGAGTGACCGTGGAAAATTATCGCGGAATTCTGCTCTATGAGAGAGATCTTGTCAAACTCTCTGCGCGAAATTGTCGGATTTTGATCCGCGGAAAGAACCTTCGGATTGATTATTACACGAACGAACAGATGCATATCTCCGGGCAGATCGGGTGCATGGAGTTTGAAGGGTAAAGTTTGAAGGGGAAAAGGGAAGAAATAAAGGGAGAAATAAGGGAAAAAATAAGGGGAGAAATCGAAGATTACGATAAATGAGACAGGGATGAAGGAAAAACAGAATCAGATCTTGGTCAGAATCTTAGTCGGGGGCAGGAGGAAGGCGGATGAGAGAGAATGTTAAGCATCTGGCAGAGGGCTGTCTTCTTGTTAGAATGCGCGGGCTGGAAGGGGAGCGGTTCCTGAATCTGTGCATGACAAAGGAGATTGAGATCTGGAACATTTGCAGTCTCGGGGAGTGCCAGTTTGAGTTCTGGACGGGGATTGGCGAGTTTCGCCGGATGCGTCCGCTGGCGCGCAAGGCGGGAGTGCGTCTTTTGATAAAGGGAAGAAGAGGTCTTCCTTTTTTTTTATACCGGAATCGCAGAAGAAAGCTCTATGTGGCGGGGCTGAGTACATTTTTTCTGATTCTGTTTTTGATGTCTCGCTTTGTCTGGAACATTTCTCTCGAGGGCAATCTGCGCTTCACCGATGACACCCTGCTTCATTATCTGGATTCAATCGGAATTTCGTGTGGGATGCCGAGGGCGAGGATCGACTGTGCCGGGCTTGAGGAGGCAATCCGGGAGTCGTATCCGGAGATCATCTGGGTGTCGGCGCGCGTCTCGGGAACAAGGCTTCTGATCCGTATCAAGGAAAACGAGAGCGCGGGCGTGCAGGTTGAGGAAAATTTAGAGCCGTGCGATTTGAGCACCAAAAAGGCAGGTATCGTGACGGAGATTCTTGTGCGGAGCGGGCAGGCGCAGGTGCGCGCGGGCGATGAGATCGAGGCAGACCAGGTCGTTGTGAGCGGGCGGATTCCGATTCTCAATGACAACGGGGAGATTGCCGGGTACCATCTCGTGCATGCCGATGCAGATATCCGTGTTCGGACGCACGAGAGCTGGGAGGAAACGGTCGGGAAGACGATGAGAACATATTCCTATACAGGGCGTGAGAGGAGGGGACTTCGGCTTCGGCTTGGCGGGCTTTCGTTTGTCTGGATGATTCCGTCGTTTCACGGTGAGTGGGAGTTTCAAGAAGATTCGGAGCAACTGGCGCTCGCCGGGGATTTCTATCTTCCGGTTGTCGTCGATCGAATTCTGGCGAGGGAGTACGTCTCCTATGAGAGAAACCGCACGCAGAATGAGGTGGAAGAACTGAAAAATCAGATCAATCGAAAGAAAATTCAAAATTTTACGAAAAAAGGGGTACAAATTTTTGAAAATAATGTTAAAATACAAGAGAAAACGTCCTGCTATCTGATTTACGGAGAGCTGGAGGTGGAAGAGCCGGTCGGAACGGAGCGGGCGATCCAGCCAGATCCAGAATTGGAATCAGAATCCGAGTCAGAGTCGAGATCAGAATGAAGAAATGAAGAGAAACATGAAGATGACTGAGAGATAAGATCCAAGCCAAGATTAAGACCAAAATGAAAGTCGAGATTAAAATTTAGAATCAAGATCAAGGGCAAAATTAAAGTTAAAATCAAGGTTAAAATCAAGGTCAAGATCAGGGGCAAAATAAGATCAAAATCAAAGGAAATTCGACGAGAGGCAGAACGTCAAAGCAATAGAAAGAGGAGCGAAACAGGGCTGAATGAGTGTAATAGAGACAGTAATTGAGATTCCAACCGAACATGAAAAAAATATTTGCGGGCAGTTTGACAGCTATTTAAAGAAGATTGAGAGAACGCTTCATGTGACGATTGTCGCGCGAGATGGCGTGATCAAGTTGATCGGACCGGAGGATATGATCAAGAAGGCGAAGAGCGTGTTTAACAACCTCGCAGAGCTTTCCAAGAGAGGCAATACGATCACAGAGCAGAACGTGGATTACGCGCTTTCTCTCTCGTTTACGGAGTCGGACGGAGCGATTCTTGAGATTGACAAGGATATTATCTGCCGGACGATCAATGGACGCCCGGTCAAGCCGAAGACGATGGGACAGAAAAACTATGTGGACACAATCCGCAAGAAGATGATTGTGTTTGGCATCGGACCGGCAGGTACCGGAAAGACGTACCTGGCGATGGCAATGGCGATTCAGGCATTTAAAAATGGAGAGGTCAACCGAATCATCCTGACGCGTCCGGCGATTGAGGCAGGAGAGAAACTTGGTTTCCTTCCGGGTGATCTTCAGAGCAAGATCGATCCGTATCTGCGCCCGCTCTACGACGCACTGTATCAGATCATGGGAGCGGAGAGCTATCTGCATAATTCCGAGAAGGGACTGATTGAGGTTGCCCCGCTTGCCTACATGAGAGGACGTACCCTCGACAATGCGTACATCATCCTCGATGAGGCGCAGAACACGACGCCGGCTCAGATGAAGATGTTCCTGACGCGAATCGGTTTCGGCTCAAAGGTGATTGTGACCGGTGACCAGACGCAGAAAGACCTTCCGAGCGGAACGACATCCGGTCTTGATATGGCGCTCAAGGTGCTTCACAAGATTGATGACATCGGTTTCTGCATGCTGACGAGCAGTGATGTCGTGCGTCATCCGCTTGTGCAGAAGATCGTTCAGGCATATGACGAGTACGAGAAAAAGGCAAATGCGCCGAAGAAAGATGTGCTGTTGACGAAAGATCGCCGGAAGAAGGTTGCAGTCAAGGCGACCGTCAAGGGAAAGATTCGCGATCGCAAGTAGGTGCGGGGTAATTGAGACAAGAGTGAATACGATTTATTTTAAAGAAAAGAGAAAAAAAGAAAAGAGAAAAAGGGGTACAATATGACAATTCAGATTGAGTATGAGACCGACAAAGAGATTGGTGTGGATTACGAAAAAATCATTCATGAAATCATTCCGGCGGCACTTGACTATGAGGAGTGTCCTTATGAAGCGGAGGTCAATGTCATTTTGACGGACAATGATGCGATTCAGGAGATCAACCGCGAGTATCGCCAGATCGACGCGCCGACGGATGTGCTCTCGTTTCCGATGATTGATTATGAGAAGGAGTCCGATTTCAGCCATGTGGAGGATTCCGTGGAGGACTACTTTAACCCGGAGAGCGGAGAGCTGATATTGGGGGATATCATCATCTCTGTTGAGAAGGTGATTGAGCAGGCGGAGAAGTACGGTCACTCGAGAGAGCGTGAGCTGGCATTTCTGATTGCGCACAGCATGTTGCATCTGTGTGGATACGATCACATGGTCGATGAGGAGAGAGAGGTCATGGAGAAAAAGCAGAGAGAGATCCTTGATGGGGTAGGATATACACGCTGATAACTCTCTGATCGCGAAAACGCGAAGAAAACAGGGGGCTTGGACTCAAGAGGGATGATCGACAGGCGGTGAGAGGAGAATGCGACTGAATGGGGAAAAAACGGGGTTATAAGAAGAATCTGATTGCTGTGTTGACAGTGGGGATGATGTTGACGTTATCGGGATGTGCAAAGCAGGCGTCAGGTCCGCAGTATCTGCAAGAGGAGAAGAGTGAGACCGAACAGGAGCTTGTGATTGAGACCGAGGAAGCGGTCGAGGAGCCGGAGACGGAGGAGACAGAAGCGGTTTCGGAGTCGATGGAAGTTCCGGCAGAGCGTGTGAAAGTAAACGGGATGATTCAGAGCTATCTGACCGGGGAGATGGTGCCGGTCGCTCAGGGAAACCGCCGTCCGCTTGCGATCATGATGAGCAACGACAAGACCGCGCTCCCGCAGTATGGCATCAACCGTGCGGGCGTGGTCTATGAAGCTCCGGTTGAGGGAAATATGAACCGCTATTTGGCGATCATGGAAAATTACGATGATCTGACAAGAATCGGTTCGGTGCGAAGCTGTCGAACTTACTATGTGTATTTTGCGCGGGAATTTGATGCGATTTATGCACATTATGGGCAGAGCACGTTTGCAAAACCGTACCTGTCAGCGATCGACAACATCAACGGAATCGATGGAATTGGCGAGACGGCTTATTTCCGCTCAAAGGACCGCAAGGCCCCGCACAATGCGTATGCGAGCTTTGCCGGTATCCAGAAGGCGATCAGCAAACTGGGCTATTCGCAGGAGTATGATTCCTCCTATGAGGGACATTTCCGCTTCGCGCCGGAGGGACAACCTGCGGTGATGAACGGGGCGGATGCGCGGCCGGCAAACAAGGTGACTCCGGGCTATCCGCTGAACAATCCGTGGTTTGAGTATCATCCGGAGGACGGTCTCTACTATCGCTATCAGTATGGCGGACCGCATAAGGGCGATGAGGGACAGATTGCCGTGAAAAATATCATCATTCAGTATTGTTCTGCCGGGTATTACGCAAAGACCGAGTACCGCAACATCAACGTACATGAGAGCTCGTGGGGATATTTCATCACAAACGGACAGGTCGAGGACATTACCTGGAAGAAAGACGGGGAGTACGGCGTCACGCACTACTATGATGCGAGTGGTGAGGAGATTGTCTTAAATCCCGGAAAGACGTGGATCTGTATTGCAACTGCAAACGATATGAAGCCTGCAAAGATCGAGTAGGATGGGAACGGAAAGGCTGGAACCGTCTGAACCGTCAGGAATGTCGGGAACGTCGGAAAGATCGAACGAGAACGGATAAAACACAGAAATAAGCAGATACTGTACTTATGGAGGGATTTCCCATGAAAAAGTATAGAATCTGCTTATTTTTCATTTTTGTTGTCGGACTTTTTGTCAGCAGTGCGCTTGGATATGCAGTTGGAAGACAGAGCGGGATGGCTTTTGAGAGGACAAGGCAGAATGCAGAACAGAACTTGAATCAGAACTCGGAACAAGACTTGGAAGAAAACGCAGGGCAGAATTCAGGACGAAATGCAGGACAAAAACAGGATTCCGGACAAGACTCAAAGCAAAATCTGAGACAAAATTCCGGGCAGAATCCTCAGGAAAACGGACAGGACGGGCAGGCAGATGAGCCGGTGGATTCGCAGTCACTTCCGGAGACTCTGCCGGAGGATCATGAGGCGACAAACCAGAGAAAACTTGGAGCTGTCGGAATGGCGATAGAAGATTCTGCGGGGGCGAATCGAACAAATGCGGGACAGAAAAGTCAGAGTGCAGAAAACGGTGAAGCGGAGCAGTCGTATTATCTCGTCGCGGAGGATGGATTTCTGCTCGTGTTTTTGAAAGACCGAAAGACAATCTGTCTGTATACCCATATGCCGTTGATGGATTTTTCGGTTTCGGAGCAGGAGAGACTTCGCGAGGGAATCTGGTTCTCCTCAATGATTGAGGTCTTCAATTATCTGGAATCCTGTACAAGTTAAAACGGTGCACTGTAAAAAAGGCTTGAAAACAGCGCATAAACTGGATACAATAGCAGAGAGAAAATGCCGGAAAATGCCAGAGAGATTTTTCAGATTGGCAGAAGGTCTGTTGGAAGATCTGTTGGAATGAGACTGGGCATGAGAGACGGAGGAAAAAGTGTGAAGAGACAGGTATTGATTGTCGGAGGCGGAGCTTCCGGGCTGATGGCGGGAATCTGCTGTGCCCGGGAAGGCGCATCGGTGACGATTTTGGAGCATATGGATCGGGTGGGAAAGAAGATCCTTTCCACTGGAAACGGTCGCTGTAATATGACGAATCTGACGATGCGTCCGGAGTGTTACCGCAGTAACCAGAAGCAGTTCCCGATGAAGGTGCTGGATCGCTTCTCTGTCTGGGACACGCTGACGTTCTTCGATGAGCTTGGAATTGAGACGAAAAATCGAAACGGATACATTTATCCGAACTCCGATCAGGCCTCCTCGGTTCTGGATGCTCTGCGGATGGAGGTCGAACATCTCGGCGTGCGCGTGGTGACGAACTGCCAGATTCAGGGAATTCGGGCGAAAGGACGCAGACAGTTTGAGGCGAAGACGGATGCCGGGACATTTCAGGCGGATCGCTTGATTCTGGCGACCGGTTCCAAGGCGATGCCGGTGAGCGGATCGGACGGGAGCGGGTATGTGCTTGCAAAATCCTTCGGTCATCATGTGATCAAACCGCTTCCGGCCCTCGTTCAACTGCGCTGTGAGGGGAAATTTTTTAAACAGCTCGCGGGAGTGCGCTGTGATGCGACTCTTCGGATTAAGAACAGTCAGGGACGGATTCTCGCCGCCGATCAGGGCGAGGTTCAGCTGACGGACTATGGAATCTCCGGAATCCCGACGTTTCAGGTCAGCCGGTTCGCGTCGGTTGCCCTCGATCAGAAGGAAAAGATCACCGCGGTTCTGGACTTTTTGCCGTCAAAGAGTATGAAGGAAATTTTGCCGTTTTTGCAAAATCGCGTCAAACTTCTTTCCTACCGGAAGGCGGAAGATTATCTGACCGGACTGTTAAACAAAAAGCTCGGGGCAGTGCTTTTGAAACTTGCCGGAATTCCGGCAGATCTTCCGGTTTCGCAGATTAAGAGTGCTCAGCTTGAGCGTCTCGGTCATCTGCTCAAGGAGTTTGAGGTGCCGGTGACGGCGACGAACGCGTTTGAACAGGCGCAGATCTGTTGTGGCGGAGTTGACACGAGGGAGATCCATGCGGAGACGCTTGAGTCAAAACTTGTGCCGGGACTCTACCTTGTCGGAGAACTCTTGGATGTGGACGGAATCTGTGGCGGTTACAATCTTCAGTGGGCGTGGGCGACGGGAGCGATCGCCGGTCGCTGTGCCGGTCGGGAGGACGAAAACGCGCCAAGACACGAGAAGACAAGCCAGATGAAAAAGAAAAAATAGATTTATTAATTCATTCAGAGAGAAGAAGAGAAAACAAGATTATGATACGAATTACACAGTTAAAACTTCCGGTCGATCACAGCCCGGAAGCCTTAAAAAAGAAAGTGGCAAAACTGCTTCGGATTGCGCCGGAGGAGATCGAGAAGGTAGTAATCTGCCGTCAGTCACTTGACGCAAGAAAAAAGCCGGAGCTGTTTTACAGCTATACGGTGGATGTGCAGGTCGCAGGAAAGCGCGAGGAGAATCTCGTACATAAGGCAAAGAGCAATCAGGTGAGTATCAGCAAGGAAAAGCCCTATGAGTTTCCAAAATCCGGGGAGGAATCGCTTGGCGGTCGCCCGGTCATCATCGGAGCCGGTCCGGCAGGACTTTTCTGTGGATTGATGCTTGCGCGTGCAGGCTATAAGCCTGTGATTCTTGAGCGCGGGGACGATGTGGATGCGCGTCAGGAAAAAGTAGAGAAATTCTGGGAAACCGGAGTCCTCGATCCGTCCTCCAATGTACAGTTTGGAGAGGGCGGAGCCGGGACATTCTCGGATGGAAAACTCAACACGCTCGTGAAGGATTCCTCGGGGCGCAATCATCTCGTGCTCAAGATTTTCTGCGAGTTCGGGGCAGATCCGGCGATCCTCTATGAGCAGAAACCGCATATTGGAACAGATGTTCTGTCCGGAATTGTGAAGCGGATGCGCGAGGAGATCATTCGCCTCGGCGGAGAGGTCCATTTTAGGTGTCAGATGACCGGGCTTCTCGTGAAGGACGGGGCTGTGTGCGGGGTTCAGACCGCAGACGGAAAAACGATCGAGACAAAGGCGGTTGTGCTTGCAATCGGACACAGCGCGCGCGACACGTTTGAGATGCTCGATCAGACCGGAATTCCGATGGAGGCAAAGTCATTTGCAGTCGGACTTAGAATCCAGCATCCGCAGTCGGTGATCAATGAGTCCCAGTACGGGCGCAAGGAGGCCGGAAATCTCGGTCCGGCAAGTTACAAGGTGACTGCGCAGACGACGAGCGGGCGGGGTGTGTACTCGTTTTGTATGTGCCCGGGCGGATACGTCGTCAATGCCTCCTCGGAGCCTGGCAGACTTGCAGTCAACGGAATGAGCTATCACGACCGTGCGGGAGAGAATGCAAACAGTGCGCTGATCGTGACGGTCGGACCGGAGGATTATCCGGATCAGAGCCCGCTCGGCGGAGTCGCATTCCAGAGAGAGCTTGAGCGCAGAGCATTTGAGGTCGCAGGCGGAAAGATTCCGGTTCAGCTCTATGAGGATTTCAAGGAAAATCGCCTTTCAGAGAAGACCGGTCGTGTGACGCCCGCAATGCGTGGTCAGTGGGCTTTTGCAGATGTGCGGGCAATTATGCCGGAAGCACTCAATCAGGCGCTTCTTGAGGCAATGGAGCGCTTTGGACACATGATTCATGGCTTTGATATGCCGGATGCAGTCTTTGCAGGGATTGAGAGCCGTACCTCCTCGCCGGTGCGGATTCACCGCAATGAGAAATTTGAGAGTGAGATTTCCGGTCTTTACCCGTGCGGAGAGGGCGCCGGATATGCCGGGGGCATCACGTCCGCGGGAATGGACGGTGTCAAGGTCGCAGAGGCGATCGCACGCCGGTTTTCTGCCGAGTAAGCGATAACGGGGGGTGGTTCATGCGTTGTGGTTCACGCGTTGCAGTTCACACGTTGCGGTTCACGCGTTGTGGTTCACGCGTTGCGTAAACAGCAATGATAACGACAAAGGAAGACAGGAAAAGTCAGAAGATAGGAGGATGAGAGCAGAATGGCACAAAAGATGGATCTGGGACAGATGACAGAGATGACTGATTCAGAGCGTCAGATGAGAGAAAAACTGAAGGGAAAGAAGCGAATCGTAATCAAGATCGGTTCTTCCTCGCTCACGCATCCTGAGACGGGCGAGCTGAATCTGTATAAGATTGAGAAACTTGTGAGAATCATCTGTGACTTAAAGGGAGAGGGGCGCGATGTGGTTCTCGTTTCGTCCGGAGCAATTGCAGCGGGACGCCAGGCCCTCGGCGGTCAGAAGCGCCCGACGACGATCTCGGAGAAGCAGGCGTATGCAGCGGTCGGACAGGCCCGGCTGATGATGGTTTACCAGAGACTGTTCTCGGAGTACAATTCGATTGCGGCGCAGGTTCTGATGACGAAGGATACGATGACAAACGATGTCTCCCGCTACAACGCGCAGAACACGTTTGATGAACTCTTAAATCTCGGGGCGGTTCCGATCGTAAATGAGAACGATACCGTTTCCACTCATGAGATTCAGTTCGGTGATAACGATCGCCTGTCAGCTGTCGTGTCGGCGCTGATCGGGGCGGACCTGTTGATCCTTCTGTCTGATATTGATGGACTTTACACGGATGACCCGCGCAAGAATCCGGATGCAAAGTTTGTCAGCTTCATTCCGGAGATCAATGAAGAGCTGATGGGGATGGGAAAAGATACCTCCGGAAGCGATGTCGGAACCGGTGGAATGACTGCAAAGCTCGTCGCAGCGCGGATTGCAACGGATTCCGGCTGTGACATGGTGATCGCAAATGCATCCGATGTCATGGTGATCCACGATATTGTAAACGGCGAATCTCAGGGAAGTCTTTTCCTTGCTCATCCGAATCTGGATTTTGATTTGATGGATTACATGAATTCCAAGTATTAAGGGAAAGAAATGCTAAACGGTAAAAAGGCAGGGCGCTGAAAAGAGAAAATCAGCAAAATGAATAAAATCAGCAGAATTAGTAAAATCGGCAAATTAGCAAATTAGCAGAATTAACAACATTAACATTAAAATTTGAGAACATAGAAAATAGAAAATTGAAACTGGAGGAAGAAACAATGGATCAGAGCAAGATTGACAGAATCAATGAATTATATCACAAATCTCAGGCAGTGGGACTGACCGACGAGGAGAAGGCAGAGCAGACCGCACTCAGAAAAGAGTACATTGAGGCGATTCGCGGAAGCATGCGCGCAAACTTAAACAACATCTCGATCAAGGAGAAAGATGGAAGCATCACGGATCTCGGCAAGAAGTATGGCGGTGTGAGCGAGCAGAAGTCATAAATTCTGAGTTATACGCTCCGCGAGCGTCGACTTGAATTTCGCGTGTAAGATCGAATAAAAAGGTGGCTGAGATACATATGGACGAAAAAGAGATCGATCGGGAGAAAGAGAACAATCTGAAAACAGATCAGAAACTCGGTGCAGATCAAAGCACAATGGATCAAAAGACGGAGCGAGATCAGAAAGATCAGAAAAACCAGAAAAATCAGAGGACTTCGGAAAACGAAGAAGAGCTCCGGATGATGCAGGAACAGAGACGCCAGATTCGCAGGGAGATGAAACACCAGAGGGCAGAATTGTCTGAGGGTGAGCGCAAGGCAAAGGATCGGGCGATTACAGAAAATCTTCTGGCAGTACTGAATTTTCCGGATCATTTTCCAGAGCACTTTTCGGATCACTCGGATGTGATGGTCTATGCATATGCATCTTTTGGAACGGAGGCAAACACGTTTTTGCTTCTGGAAGCTCTGTGGAGAAGAAAAATCCCGACTGCGCTTCCGCGAGTTGAGGGAAACGAGATGAAGTTTTATCTGGTATCGGGGCGCAAAGATCTCACGGAGGGATATATGGGGATTTTAGAGCCATCCGAGCAATGTCTGCCGGCACAGAGTCCGCGGGCAGTTGTGATCACGCCGGGACTTGCATTCACAAAAGATGGAAAACGTCTCGGCTATGGTGGCGGGTTCTATGACCGTTTCTTTGAGGCAGAACCACTTCACCGAAAAGTCGCAATCGCCTATGGATTTCAGGTGGTGAGAGATCTGCCGTCCCAGTCGTGGGATGTGCGCGTGGATCAGCTTGTGACGGATGAGGAGATTATCACGGTTCGTAACTGTTCAGTACCTTCACAGTTACGAGCAAAAATCCATTGAAAATTGCCTTCGGCAATGGGATTTTTGCCTGCAAGCCCATGTTTTTGTACGGTCAGCGCAGTGAATGCGCAGACCTACTGAACAGTTACCACAGTTCATTAATGGGATCATGAATGAGGTTCACGAACTGGATTTATTGACTAGGTTTATTTTGAATTTAGACGGGAGGAAGCGTATATGGATTTAAACATGGATCTGCTTACAATCGGACAACAGGCAAAAGAGTCTGCGAGATACATGAACCGGATGGGAATTACAGAGAAGAATCAGGGACTTTTGCTCACCGCACAGTCTCTGCTCGATCATGAAGAGGAGATTCTCACGACAAATGCGCAGGACATCGAAAACGCAAAGAAAAATGGAATGAGCCCGTCCATGATCGACAGACTCAGACTCGATCACACGCGTTTGGAGGGAATGGCAGACGGACTCAGACAGGTTGCAGGACTCGCTGATCCAGTCGGGGAGGTGACCTCGATGAAACCGCGTCCAAATGGGCTTCTGATCGGAAAAAAGAGGGTTCCTCTCGGCGTCGTCGGAATCATCTACGAGGCACGCCCGAATGTGACCTCCGATGCGTTTGGTCTGTGTTTTAAGACCGGAAATGCCGTGATCTTAAAGGGAGGAAGCGATGCGATCTGCTCGAATCAGGCGATTGTCTCCGCCCTTCGCGATGGTCTGAAGAGAGGTGGATTCTGCGAGAATGCGGTTCAGCTGATCACGTCGACGGACCGCGAGACGACGAAACAATTTATGCGGATGAATGGATATGTCGATGTGCTGATTCCACGTGGAGGAGCAGGACTGATCCGCGCGGTTGTCGAGAACAGCACGGTTCCGGTGATTGAGACAGGAACCGGAAACTGCCATATCTACGTCGATGAGAGCGCAGATTTTGAGATGGCGATCAACATCATCATCAATGCGAAGACTCAGCGCGTGAGTGTCTGCAACGCGTGCGAATCCCTGATTGTGCATCGTGCGATCGCAAAAGACTTCCTCCCGCTCCTGAAGCAGAGACTGATGGAAGAAAAACAGGTGGAAGTGCGCGCGGATGAGTGCGCTTGTGAGATCATTCCGGAGTTTACGAGGGCGAATGAGAGTGATTGGGGAACCGAGTATCTCGATTACATTCTTTCTTTGCGGATTGTGGATAACCTTGATCAGGCAATCGCCCATATCAACCGCTACAACACGGGTCACTCCGAGGCAATCATCACAAATGACTATGAGAACGCTCAGCGCTTCTTAAATGAGGTGGATGCGGCAGCGGTCTATGTAAATGCGTCCACGCGATTTACCGATGGAAATGAGTTTGGTTTCGGCGCTGAGATCGGAATCAGCACCCAGAAACTCCATGCGAGAGGTCCGATGGGACTTGAGGCACTGACGACCACGAAGTACATCATTTACGGTAATGGTCAGGTTCGGTAATTAGGGAAGTACATAAGCACGATATAAACTCTATATAGCTCGATATCTATTTTTATGGATATCGGGCTATTTTTATTTCCAGAAAAAAATTCTGGAAAATGGGAAATGAAAAAATATGATACGATGTAGCCAACAAATGAGGAGCAAATAAGAAACAAATGAGGAAGGGAGCAAATGCATGAATATTTTTGAAGGTCTTGCGTACTTAAGAGGCATGGAGGACATCTCTTTTTGTTGTCTCCTAGAGGTTAGCTATTATAAGGATGAGTATGGGAATGTTTATTTTCACTCTAATTATGATTTTTCGGATTCGTTTAAAGAAATGGTGGATTTAGGAGATAATACCTATTTTCTTGCAAAAGAAGATTTCGATCGGTATGCGGAATATGAGATTTTGATAACGGATTTGAGTGAGGAGAAGGCTGGCTTAGAGAGGCTTTCCGATACACGACGCCCCTATTATCGGATGAGAGGTCGTTCGGTCACGAAAGAGCAGGCATTTGAGATCATTCGCCGAACCGATAGCTTTTTTAGTATTTATATAGATGGAATTGGATACCATGAAGATTTTATTCATGCCTGTAATTTCAATAACTGGCTGATTATGAAAAATCATTATCCGGATGGATATGGCTGGATTCATGTGGATGGAAAAGTCGGATGCAATGCGATCACTCAAAAATTTCCGACCTTAGAAGACTTTTGTGAGGAGTGGTTCTTCAAATTAAGGGCATTTCCGTATTTGGATCTGGTGATTGCAATAACCGACTGGGATGAGGAGCCATGGTCACCGGATGATAAGTTTGAAGATGCGGTTGTCCTGGGAATTTATGTCCATGACAAGTGTATCGAGATCCTGAATAAACAGGATACACTGGCAAAGTATCAGGAATACGATGAGAAATATGGACAGAATCCGGAACGATTTGAGTCAGAGTATTATATGAAGAATGGGATCACGCAGGTAGATGAGGCATATCTAAGAAGGTGCATTGAGGCGTATGGCTTGAATTCGGATGAAGAATTAGAAAAAGTGCCGGAGTATGCATGGAAGGAAAGGCGTTGATGCCCGTTTTTCTAAGAAATCGAAGAAAAGTGGAAAAGAAACAAAAAAACTGGAAAGGTGATTCGTTCTGGTTGGTAGATTTCTTAGAGTGGTGTTGCTATACTGGATGCAGAAAGAAAAAAGAGAAGGAGAATATGCAGATGGGTTGGTATCATGTTGCTAGAAGCGGAAAAGGAATATATTTAGGCGAGGAGCGTAAGATCGTTTTTCAAGAGGACAAGCTAATTCCGTATTTGCCAACGAAGGATGAGGCAATTAAGATTGGAGAAATGTCAGAAGAAAAATTGAAAGACTACGATGAGTGGCCTATTGTACAGAAACTTGCAAGTGTTGATTACATAGGTGCGTATTATTTTGAGGAGGAAGATTTTTTTGAAGACTACCATAATAGAATTATAGCGAATGGAATGCATTGTTGCTTTGAAAAGCGTTATGGATATCCATTTGGTTCATTCAGAAGCGTATCTGATTATGATTTTAATGTTATGATCTTTTGTAATAGCTTATGGCCGCCAAAGGAGTATAACAAGAATCTTGCAGAATTGACAGAGGAGAAACTGGAAAAGCAGTTGCAGGAATTTTTAACAGAGATTACGGGAGATTCGCGTTATGCAGACAAAAAATTAGAACTGTGTGAGGAGTATACTAAAACGTGAGTATCACCGGTGAGAGACAGAAATTATTGAGGATACAGAAGACGTTGAATTTTTTTGAGAGAATGTGAACATTAAACTTATAGTTAGATGAAAAAGAAAAAATAGTCTGTTATAATGAGAGAAAAGACGATTCCTATATCAATGAGTAATCATATTATCATGTTGTAATTTCTATGAGTAAAGGGGAGAATACGATGAAAAAGTTAGAAAAAACAATTTCACCAAATACAAAAAGGGCTGTGGATGTGGATAAGATAGAACAAATCTTGTTGAGCACGGGTCCATCTTATAGCTGGCATTTTGTACGGCGAGGTACAACGGAAACAATACGAAAAGGTGGAGCGGTTGTAGATAAAAACAACACGAAGAGATATCTTATTCCGTTTGAGCATTCTGCGCTTGATTTAGTGAGAAAGAATGGAAATATGGCGCAGAAGACGTTGGGTGGTTTTGTACTGTATGTCAACTATTTAATGGAGCGCAAGGAATATCGCTTGGGTACAAAAATGCCCCGTTATACGATGGAGGATTTCCTTGATTGCGAGCGAGATAAGGCACTTTTGAGGAATCAGAAAAACAAAAAAACAACGGCGGGAACGAAGGAAGAGGAAGAAATGTTTATGAGCGGTCAAGCAGATTTCTTTTCTGATTTTATGGAATTCGCAAATCTGATGAATCTCCGAGGAGAGACAAAATTAAGAAAATGTCTGGAAGAAATATTTTCTGAAGAAAAGTATCAGAGTGAGATAGAATTGCAGGATCAGTGTATGCTTTTTCGAGATGAAGGAGATGGAATCTATCAGGTTTTTTTGAGATTGCCGTATGATCTCATTCAGGAACTGGGATTGAAGGAACAAGATTCCCTTCAGGTAGAAGTTCAGGTTTGTGAGTCTCGGGAAGAAGAGCCGGAGGATTGGGAAGAGGAGATGCGCGATCAGATTACATCGGCGGTATCGGATGCGGTTTATTATTGGCCTCTTGAGGAAGAACTGTTAGAAAAATGGCAGGAATGGTTTGCAGAAAAAATTGCAATCTGGGATCTTGAGGAAGAGGAAGCACTTTCAGAAGATAAGGATCCGTTTTCCGAAAAGAACATGGCGACAACTTTAAAAGCTTATCGGTTGCTTAAGTTCAAAATGGAACTGAACGGAGAAGGCGACCTGTATAATCGGGCTTGTTCTGATCCGGAGTTGGGACAAGCGATGTTTCGGAAATATGAGATTCCGGGTTCACCGTATGATTTATAGCCCAGAGTGGATGTCCCCTTCTCGATAGGCGGGGGATCGCAAAATATCTCAGGAGAGGAGACAATCCCCTTCTGAGATATTTGCTTTTTGGGTCGATTTCATATCTGGTCGTAAATAAATTCTAGCGTATCGCAGTATATCCTCTGTAAATAAAAACGAAAATTTATCAGTAAAAACATAGCAGTTGCAAATTAAAAAGTCCTTTCCATAATTTTTTTCTGGAAAAAACCGTGAGAAAAAGTGAAGTATAATAAGACCATCAACAGAAGAAAACAACTTGGTTGAAAAGCACGTGAGAGAATGATCACTTTGATTATTCCAAACGAAGGAAGGGAGTTATGTGAAGATGGCAGTACATGATGAGCTTGGAATTAGAATGAAGGAATATTATGAGCAGATCCCAAAAACAAAGCTGATAAAACGAATTCCGGTATGTATTCGTATCGATGGAAAAGCGTTCCACACCTTTACAAGAGGATTTCGCAAACCGTTCGATGAAATTCTTGCTTGTAGTATGCAGGAAACGATGCAGGGACTTTGTGAGGGGGTTCAGGGATGTGTGCTGGGTTATACACAGTCCGATGAGATCTCGTTGATTCTTATTGATTACAAAAAGCTGAATTCTTCGGCATGGTTTGATTATGAGGTTCAGAAAATTTGTAGTATCTCAGCAAGTTTGGCAACGATGTTATTCAATCGTTCTTTTGCAAAGAATGCAGAGGCATTTTTGAAAGAGCATGAAAGTGATGAGAAAGACCAGAGATACTGTCAGGCATTGAAAACTGCATTGAGCAAGGGTGCAATGTTTGATGCGCGCTGTTTCAATATTCCGAAGGAAGAGGTGACGAACCTGATCTATTGGAGACAGCTTGATGCAAAAAGAAATTCGATTTCCATGCTTGGACGAGCTTATTACTCAGACAAACAGCTCTATAAGAAGACAAGCCGGGATATTTGCCAGATGTTGAGAGAGGAAAAGGAGATCGAGTGGAATGAGATCCCGGCGTATCAGAAATGGGGAAGCTGTTGTGTAAAAATTCAGGAGCCGGATTTTGCAGAAGATTCAGAAGAGAAAGTCGAGATCACAACTGAGGAGAAGAGTGAGGAAAAATGTCGTAGCCGTTGGGTGATTGACAAGGAGATTCCTGAATTTAGAGGAGAGGGAAGAGAGTATGTGGACTCGCTGATTTATGTTGGCGAAAATTAAAATGTGTAAAAACATGTATTTCTGATTAAACTGAGGGTTGATGGAAATTGTGACGGGTTCATAGTATGATTGATTTTGCAAAGAGAAAGCAAAGAGAAACTAAAAAGAAACGTTGAAATAAATATGGAAAGATAAAAGGGAGGGATTCTGTATGGAGAAAATGACACTGGTGGAAGCACTTGATAAGAAGGTGCTTTTACAGAAGCGAATTCACAGTAGAATTAGAACGACTGGATTTGTGGAATGGCATAAACACAATGAACTGAGAACTGCCAGAAAGAAGCAGAAAGTAGCTGAGTTTGAGGCAGACGCAAGAGCTTCTTATCAGTCGATTATGGATCTCATCGCTTACTATGATAAGTTAAATGAGGCGATCAGCAAGGCAAATGCTGAGAATAAGATTGAGACGAGTATTGGCGAGATGAGCATTGCAGGAGTTATTGCTCGAAAAGATCAGCTTTCAAGAAAAGTGGAAAATATGGGGATCCTAATAGATGATGATGAGATCAACGGAAACATCGATCTTGAGCAGACACTTGCAAGGCAGTTGGAGACACAGCTTGCATATGCGCTTAAAAAAGTTAATGAGCAGAACCAGAAAAATAATACTTCTGCTGAGATGATGAGGAATTCGATTCTTGGTCGGGAAAACAAAGGAAAGGAAGATTCGGCAGTGACTTCTGTGGTAGAGGCTTATCTCAGTGAAAATAAAGCTGAGCTGATTGATCCGATTGGCGCAGAGGCACAGAGTAAAAAGCTGAGAGAAGAAAATGAAAAACTGCTTATGGAACTGAATGTAAAACTCAAGATTGCGAATGCAACCGTGGAGATTGAAATTTAACAGGGATATAGATAGGTATCCGATTGATTTCAGTTAGTTGATTTGTTTGCCTGCAAGGTGAAAATTTGAAACTCAGCCTCCTTCAATTTTGAAGGATGATTCTCCAAGGAGGAGAATAGAGAATAGCTCAATGGTAGAGCGGCAGTCTAAAAAACTGGCGGCGTCGGTTCGATTCCGATCCTCAAGGATAAAAAGTAGAAAAAAAGGTAACCTTATTTCGGAAACTTTTCTTCTTTTTTATGATGAGAGATTGTCTGCTTTTAAGGATTTTGTTTATAGCTATTGTTTTTTTTGAATGATAGATGTTGGAAACGGCATTGAAATCCATGAAAATGGTTTTAAGTGTGGCTGATTGACTTTGAATTTCCGCATGGCTATCTTGTAGGCTACAAGTTAAAGCAAGCGAAAAGGTGCTTACCTATTTTACCCATTAGACAAGAGCAATTAGATAAGAGTAATCAGACAAGAGTGATTTTGAAAGAGTGAGTTTTTCTTTGTGGCTGTTGCGATTATTGTGAGAAGGAATGGAACGGTTACGAAGTAATTAGAAAAAAGAGGAGGAAATCTGCATGGAGAAAATAACACTGGTTGAGGCACTTGACAGACGCAAAATTCTGCATAAGAGAATTTATGACAGAATTCAGCAGGCACAATTTGTGGAGTGGCATAAACACAATCAACCGGGTACTTCAGTAAAGAATCAGAATGTTACTGAATTTAAGGCGAATGCAAAAAAAGAATATCAAGGGATTCAGGAGCAGATTGCATATTATAATCGTCTGAATCAGGCAATCAGCAAGGCAAATGCGGAAAGTATGATTCAGACGAGTGTTGGTAAGATGAGTATCTCCGCAGTTGTAGTATTGCGCAACCGAATCCAGAACGGTGGTTCTTTGAAAGTTATAGATGATCGGACAGACTTTGAGGAAGCACTGGCTAAAAAAATGCAACTGGAGATGCAGGCAACACTTGCAGAAATTGACAATAAAAATGAAAAAATGATGGTGTCAGCTGACACAATGAGAAATTCCATTCTCAGCAAAGAGAATAAGGGCAAGGGAGAGGATGCCACTGCGCTTGCAGTTGTGGATACTTACCTGAATGGAAATCGAGCAGAGTTGATTGATCCGATTGATGTAGATCGGAAATGCACAGAAATTCGAGAGAAAATGGAAGCGTTGGTTGCAGAATTGAATATGAAATTAAAGATTGCAAATGCAACCGTTGAGATAGAAATCGCTTAAATGTTTTGCCTGCAAGGTGAAAATTTAGAACTCAGCCATTTCCCTATGGGAAATTACATAAAGAAGAGATAGCTCAGTGGTAGAGCAAAACAGCCCCATTTTGGTTTGCTGTTTATCACTGGTTCGATTCCAGTTCTCGAAAAAAAGAAAAAGTGGTAACTTTTATCTTGCAACTTTTTTTCTTCTTTTCGATTCGTGCTTTGGGATGATATGGATTTTATTTCTTGTGTTTGCTTTTTGGAGATAACAGGTGTTGGTGACGGCACTAAAATCCATGAGAACGGTTTTAAGCATGGCTGACTGGCTTTAAGTTTCCACATGGCTACCTTGCAGGCGATTTATTTTACTTGTAGGTAAGATTGATTTATGAACGAATAAAAAACTGGTATGAGATGGCAGAATTTTTGAAAATCATCTTGTAACAGTTTTTTTGTTTTAGAAGAATCGTAAAAATCGAAAATTAAACTGAAAGTTCAGTGAAAAAACGAAAAAACCTGATAAAATAGTGGTAGAAAAAGGAACCGAAGGATTCCATTCATAAAATGATTGGATTCACACAAAGAGATAAACAAAGACATAAGTATAAATAAAAAAGAATCAGGAGAAAAGAATAATGAGTAGAGAAGAGAATGTCGCTGTCTTTCAGGATACTTGTCAGTATTTTGAGAAACCGTTTTTTGCAGAGTTGATACAGGAATCGTTAAAGAGTCAGAAGATTATTTATGAGAATGAAAAAGTAGAAGTGGCATCAGAACCTCGTTTTGAGAAAAAGGCGGTTGTGCGGGTGAGTGAGGAGAAATCCTTCGAATCTGCAATGAAATACCGCGGAGAAAAGGTTTGTGTTCACAACTTTGCCTCGTTTACGAACCCGGGCGGAGGCGTTACAAAGGGATCGAGTGCGCAGGAGGAGTCGCTCTGCCGGGTTTCAACCTTGTATCCACTGCTTTCTGATAAAAGAATGCGGAATGGTTTTTATGAGAGACATCGCAGAATGTTGAGGGATGGAACCGTAAATGCGTCTTACAATGACGATGCTATCTATACGCCGGGAGTGATGGTTTTTAAGGATGATAATCGGATGTTGCTTTTGCCGAGAGATCAGTGGATGAAACTTGATGTGATCACACTTCCGGCACCAAATCTGCGCCCAAATCCGTCAAATATCTGGAATCCGGAGCCGTCAAAACCGTTGACTTTGACAGACGACGAACTGTTTGCGATTCACAAAAAGCGTGCAAAACGTTTGTTTGAGATTGCAAAGGAGGAAAAAACAGATGTCTTGATTCTCGGTGCGTTTGGCTGTGGTGCATTTCGGAATTCTCCGGAGGTTGTGGCAAGAGCCTACTACGAGGTGGTTCAGGAATATCTGTATGATTTTAAGGCGATCGAGTTTGCCGTTTATTGCTCCAAGCGAGACCAGCAAAAGAATCCAACCGGAAATAATTATGCTGTTTTTCAGCGGGAATATAAGAGATTTCAGCGCGAAAAGATGTTTGACTCTGCGAGAGCGTTTCTTTCGGAGGAGGATTAGGAAGTTGACGGATAGAGGAACGGTGGGAAAATAGAGTCTAAGTATGGAAAAAGGGTTTGCAGAAGATGTTGAAAATGTTGATCTGCAAACTCTTTTTCTTTCCAGAATTTTTTTCTGGAAAATATGGATGAAAGAAACTTTGTATAATAAGAGCAGAAAGAGAGGAAAAAGGAAAAAGAAAAAACAAAAAAATAAGGAATTGACTTTACAGAGAGGAGCAAAGAAAAATGAGAGATATGTTTTTTGATGAAAAGGATGAGTCAGAGTGGGAGAAAAAGTCAGAGTTTGCAATCTTTTATCAGGATGTAAAAGAACAGTATAGGGAGTCTGGGCGCTATATAGCGAAGAGAAAGCTTATTACGGGGGAGGATCAGATCGATGCTTTCACAGAGAAATATATGGAGACGCAGGCAGAATATTGGATTGCACTCTTATATTTAGCGTATAGGAAAGATGCGATGGATCGGGATGAACTTGTCAGAATCATGAAATATGATGTGCATGATGCCGATCAGTTTTTTGAGGAGTTTAAGGAACTTGCAGGGACTTCAAGTGTGCAGAAGAAAATCCAGAATCTTTCTGTGAATCAGGAAAATGGAATGTGGAGACTCGATTTTAGCGTTCTCAAAACGGAGTTCATTAACTTTAATATTGGGATGATCATGGAAAAGAAAGCGGATGTAGAAGTTCAGGTGGATGAGTGGAAAAAAGAATTGGAACTGGAGCGTGACAAGATTCGAGAACATGAACGACGCATTGAGGAGATTAGACGAAACATTCAGGAAGTGGAATACAACGTGGAAGCGAGAAAGAAGGCAAAAAAAGACGTAGAGACGGAGTATGTCAAAGCATATATGAGAGAACGGCAGAAACAGGAACGTGCAAATCAGGAAAGACCTTTTGCGCAGGAGACAGAATTTGTTTCGGATTTCCCATGGAACTGGTTATTGCCAATTGAAAATGCGAAGATGAAAAGATAATTAAGCAGGACAAAAAACAGAGCGTGCCGGACTATGGCGCGCTCTGAAAATAAATTCTGAATTAATCTGAATTAAATGGAATCAAATTCGTCACAGATCTCCTTTGACGGCGGTGCAGTCAGGAGGGAGACTACGACGATCGCAAGGGAGGAGATCAGGAAAGCCGGAAGCAGTTCGTAAATGTTTAAGATGCCTCCCATCGGGCGGACAAGGTACTTCCAGACGAAGACCATAACTCCACCAGCGATCATGCCTGCGAGTGCACCACTTAAGTTTGTCCGTCTCCAGAACAGAGAGAAGAGGACGAGCGGACCAAACGAAGCGCCGAAGCCTGCCCATGCAAACGATACAATCGCAAATACAGAGCTGTTCGGGTCCCATGCGAGGAAGACTGCAACCAGTGCAATGCCGACGATTGTCAGACGGGCACAGAGCATGGAAGTCTTTGCACTCATCTTGATTTTCAGGAAGTCCTGAAGAAAGTTCTGAGAGATGCCGGAGGCAGCGGTCAGAAGCTGGGAGTCCGCGGTCGACATCGTGCAGGCAAGAATTCCTGCGAGTACGACACCTGCGATCAGAGAAAGCAGGAAATTGTGCTGACTCAGCAGGTTTGCAAACTGGATGATGATCGTCTCAGACTCAGAGCTCTGGGTGAACAGCGGAACAGCACCTGCGACGGAAGCACCGTAGCCGATGATACCGATCAGGATTGCCACGCACATTGAGATCAATACCCAGACGCTTGCGATACGGCGGGAGAGAGTAAGTTTCTCCTCCTCCTCGATTGCCATGAAGCGCAGGAGAATGTGTGGCATTCCGAAATATCCAAGTCCCCATGCAAGCGTGGAGACGATCGTGAGAAAGCCATACGGGGATGCGGAGTTTGTTGCACGGTCATGAATCTGTGTCATCGAGAGATAACCAGCCATGGAGGAAGCATTCTGTACAACGGCATCCCAGCCACCTGCAAGGTGGATGCCATAAAACACGATGATAATCAGAGAGATCGTCATGACGATACTCTGAATCAGATCGGTCGTAGATACGGCGAGGAATCCGCCGAGAACCGTGTAGCCGACGATGACAATTGCTCCGACGATCATTGCCACATGGTAATCTACCTGATAGAGGCTCGAAAACAGTGTTCCGACAGCCTTGAATCCAGATGCGGTGTACGGGATGAAGAAGACAAGAATGGTGAGTGCGGAGATGCACATCAGGATATTCTTATCATCGCGAAATCTTCTTGAAAAGAAATCCGGGATCGTGATTGCATTGCATGCGATCGAGTAACGGCGCAGACGCTTGGCAACGAAGAGCCAGTTCAAATAAGTACCGACTCCGAGACCGATTGCCGTCCATCCGGCATCTGCAATTCCGGTTAAGTAGGCGACACCCGGAAGACCCATGAGAAGCCAGCTACTCATATCGGAAGCCTCTGCACTCATTGCGGTGACGAACGGTCCGAGTTTTCGACCGCCGAGATAAAACTCATCTGTGGAATCGCCACTTCCCTGTTTACTGAAATAAAATCCTACATACACCATTGCGACAAGATAGACGACAATGGAGATGAGAATTCCAATCTGTCCTGAAATCATAAAGCTATTTCCTCCTCATTCCCGCAGATCCATTTAAAATTATGAATAAATAGAAATCTTCAAGTTGTTGTGATCTGCAATGTTGAGGTCGATTATAGCATACAGTAAAGTAGACTACAATACAGAATAAAGTATAGAATAAAGACTGTACGATTTAATGATAAAAATCTAAAAATGCTATATTTTATATAGAAAAATAACTAGACGATAAATAAAAATATTACGAGAAAGAAAAATGTATTTTTTCGTAAACAATCTTTATAAATATAGAAGATATTTGAGAATCACAAAAAAGCCCTTCTCAGCTTTTTTCTGGGAAGAGCTTTTTTAAAGAAAGTGGTAAATTGGTGGATTGGTAGCAGGGAGGGATTCTAATACAAGAATCACGGATTACGGAAGAAAACTACTTAAGAAAGACGGAAAGACCTGGCGACTGTATTCTGCAAGAGAATATTCGCCGGAGCAGAGACACCAGTCGTAGAGCAGTGCCCGCTCAGCAAGTGCATAGAGCTTTACCATCTCGCTGACATTTAAGCGATGACTGAGCTGACCGTTATCCTGACCTTTCGCAATAATCTTTCTCAAGAGTTTGTAGTAAATTCGATTGTGATCGAGCAGATGCTTCTCCCCATTTGTTGTGAGCTGAGTGGAATAGAGGCGGGTCAGCAGATCAAGGGAGATGCTGTTTTCGATCATCCGAAAAAGTTCCTGATTGAGAAAGAGAAGTTGATCCATCGCGGTCATTTCATCGGTGAGCTGTTCCATCAATTCTTCATATTTCTCGTCAAAAATGGTGCTGAGTGTAGAGAGGAGAGCATCTTTGCCATCAAAATAATGATAGAAAGATCCCTTAGAAGTTTTCGAGAGATCGATGATCTCCTCCACAGTGGTATCCTCATAGCCCTGCTCATAGAAGAGTTTCCATGCTGCGCTGACGATTTTACCGCGCGTATTTCGTGTGTTTTTTTTAGCCATAGTAGTGATTATTCATTCCTTTATTTATTATTACGATTTAGATTTATTAGTAATGATTGATTCGGGTTGATTTTTATTATTTATTTTATAGTTTTATCAATCGTAACATAGCAAATCGAGTGAGTCAAGTAAACGCAATGCCGGAAAAGAAATATCGATTTACGTTACAGGAGATTGCCATGGGGAATTTGAATGGTTATTTTATCCGCAGTCGAGTTAGAAAAACTTATTAAAGTTTTCCATTTATTTTTTTCTGGAAAAAGGAGGACACATTTTTGTGATAGGATAAAACCAGAAAATGGTAGTGAGAGGAAGGAAAATGGATGCCAGTTTATTACAGCAATGGGGAGATCAAACAGGAGGAAACTGAGGCTCGCACAGGAAAAAACTATTATCTTGTTGACACAGAGAATCCTGGAAGTTCCGTGGTGACAAACCTTTTAAGGGAGGGCATGGAAAAAAGAGAGATCTACTTTTTCTATACTTCAAATTCGATCAAACCGGATTTTGAAATGGTAGAATGGATGATTCAATATTCCGAAAATATATACTTTGAAAAGTGTTTTTGTGGAGTAAAAAATTCACTTGATTTTCAGCTCGTCAGTTTTTTAGGAGCATTGATCCGCGAAAAAGGAATTCAGAATCGATATGTCATTCTCTCGAATGACGGCGGTTTTGATAGTGTCGTGGAATTTTGGAAGAGAAAAGGAGTCGACATTTTGCGGATCGGCCAAGGGGAAATTGGACAGTTGACGGAACCGGCTCATGAAGATGAAAGTGTTCCGAGTGAAAAAAAACTGACTGAATTTTCAAAATTTAGAGTTCTTCAGATTGCATCAACAGTGTTAGGAAAACAGTTCAAGGAACGAGGAATTTTTACAAAACATATTTCACAGATTGTTGATTATATATACGAACACAAGGATTACACGCAAAATGCGCTTGAATCGATAGTGGGTTGTGAGACCGCAAAAGAAATCTTGGAAAAAATTTCAAAAGAGGAAATTGATGCAATTATTCAAGAATCTTTTTCGCGGTATGCAGAATATAACTAAAAGAAAATTTAGGAAAAGTAGGACATGGCTGAATCTTGCAAGGCGAAATAGACCTTATCGTATATCGCATGTTGTCGTTATGAGAAAATATCACAAAAAGTCCAGCTAATAAATGTCAATAGATAAAAGAAAAAATATTTTTTCTAAGAAAAGGGCAAACTTGCCCCTTGGTGAAAATATCATCAAAAAAGATATTGATTCAGTAGGTGGTACTATTTTACGCAACTACGTTGCA
>NZ_JBNMIQ010000009.1:0-114994 GCF_050873365.1 Brotaphodocola sp.
CCATGCTTCTCCTAAATTCGTAGCGAACAACCCTACCAGAAAATACGGGAAATTCAGAATCAGAAGCTTTTTCATTTTCCTCTTATCCATCACAGATCACGCTCCTGTTTCTTCTCTCGAACCTTCTTCGGAATCGCTGCGACAATTTCCTTGAACTTCCTCAGCTGCGCCAGAACGCTCGGCTTTTCATTCTTGGTTAATGCCCTTGCCTGATGTTCCTTGCAGATTGCATCCAAAGCATCTGCATCTTTGGAACGGACAAAAACAAGAAACTGGGGAGGATCAACGGACTTATCTTTTCTAACGGCAAAGTCCACGCCATACTTCTTGGCGAGTTTTTCAAAATCACGGATGCTCTCTTTGTCGATCTCAACATTCGTTGCACCCTGATTCTGTCCCAAAAGCTGTTTCACGGATTGCTTTCCGTGAACGGCAGGGTCTCGTGCCTTTTTCATCTTCACTTTTTCCCGGTGCTGCAAATACTTGCGGATACCGGCAATGATAGTGCGCCCCGTCAGCTTGGTTGTGCTGATCGCCAGGTTTACTGTCCTGTTTTCAACTTCTTCCTGCATGATTCATCACCTCCTGCAAGCAGTAGAGTGAACAGATTATCGTGCCATATCTCTGTGGTCGTAATACAGATTGCCCTTGGCAACTGCGGCATGGCTGATAATCTTGATATTGCCAGCTTTCTGGTTATCCAGAGCCTTCTGATAACCCACATCGCTCAAATACAGGCGATTTCTTTCGCCTTTCCAACCGACAGGCGATTCATCGGTCAGCACATCGAAAATAATCATGTGCTTGGTGGCGTCATCAAATCGTGCCAAGTCCATATAGGTATGTCCCTGGTACTCCTTGGCACCATCCTGAATCCGCTTTCGCTCCATCAGCTCTCCAATCGTCGAATTTCTTTGCATAAGAACCTCCTTACAGAACATCTCGGTCAGGGTTACTTTTGTGGGGAACCGAATCAGCTTTGACAGGTGCATCTTCTTTCTTCACCATGTCATCCGGCAGGGGAAGCGCCATAATGCTGCGCCCCATGCGTACAAAAGTCTCAGGCTGATGAAAGTGTTCCTCAAACTGCTTCATCAGTTCCGGGGACAGAGAACAAAAATCATCCTCGCCCAATCCCACAACCAGAAAATCACCGGCGATAATGTCATAAATATCGCCGTCATCATCACGCAGCGCACGGTTCAGTTCTTTGCCTACGAGTTTACCTTCGTCGTGCATCACCAGTGCAACCGGCTCATTGAACGGATAAGTTGCCTCAATATCGCCACCTACGGCTTTCTGCAAATCCTCCAGCTCACAGCCGATCTGCACAGCCTGCGGATACATGAACGGCTTTACCAGCAACACATTCATGGTATCTGCCTGTTCTTTCTGAACCTCCCGTTCCTCGGTCGTGCCGAACGCAACACCGGTAAAGTTTTCGGAGTCCAGAATGTACTCCGAATTGTAATAAGCGGCTCTAACCTGTTCCTCTGCCGCATCGTGAGATTCTGCTTGCACCGTAACCGTTTTCTCCAAGGTTTCGGTGATCTTCACATCGTATTCTTTCAAGTTTCGATACCTCCGTTTCTTTGGAAATAAGAAAAGCGACCATCCATGAACCTGTTACAGTTCATAAATAGTCGCATCCACATCGGCTAAAAGCTCGAACAAGCAAATATCGTCCAGTTCGCAAATCATGGAACCCATGTCGAAGAAAATATCGTCCTCGCATTCCACCGTAGTAACCACGCTGCGGTGTTCGTTAAGACAAATGGCTTCTTCCTTGTCCATCGTGATCGTAGACATACAGGACACCACATAGAATGTCATATCTTCTGCTAACCACAACTCCTTGCTCTGAATCGTGCGAACTTTTTCATCGCCGCTCATATCTTCTACATAGGACAGAAGCCGCACGGCTCTGCTGTTCAGAAGTACCTTTCCCTGATAGTCGATACCCTCACCAGCAGAGGACAATACTCGATACTCGCTAACCATCTCGGCATTTTTCTGAAACGACTTTGCCAGAAGCGCAGGAGAAATATCATCGAACTCCTCACTGTAGTTTACGAGCATATCTACCATATAATCAGGATCGCAAAGGTCGTAGAGTTCTTCCAAAGCGCCCTGAATGTTTTTGGGTGTAAACATTTTTTACCTTACCTTTCCATAGATTTTTCTCTTTTTTTCTGCCACTGTTCCAAAAGCTGAATGATTTTATCCTCCATCTGCTTGTTGGTATAGGATTTCGGGAAGTATTTTCGCAACGAATCCGTTTTGAAGGTTACTCTGTCCAGCTCTCCCTTCTTGATTTCATTCATAATCTCGCACATCGCATCCAGCGTACACTCGCCCTCCTGTGCGAGCTTTTTAATTCGCTGTGCTTGTGAAAGGGAAGGGGCTGCTTGAGCATAATCCATTGCTGAAAGAAAATCCTGCTGTTCTTCACTTGCCAGGTAGGAAAGCTCCACCGCAGGATTGAATTTGATCTGCCCCGTATCCACCATATCCAACAGTTCAGGAATCAGTTCGGTCAGACGGATATACCTTTGAACCTGCACACGGCTATCGCCACTTTGCTCAGCAACCTGATTCACCGCCCACGACTTCTGCCCAACTTGGGCAGAAGTTAAATCTGTCCGTTCGCCCTGATGTTTAATCGCATCCAGCTTCATCTTGTAGGCAAATGCTCTTTCGCTCGGAAGAATGGTTTCTCTCTGCAAATTCGCATCGACCATCAGAATAATGGCTGCATCATCGTCCAAGTCACGAACAATCGCAGGCATGGTTTCCTTACCCGCAAGCTCCGATGCCCGGTGCCGCCTGTGACCAGAAACGATTTCATAACCACCATCGGGGTCAGGACGGACAATCGCCGGGGTGAGAACTCCAAAATCTCGGACACTCTCCGCCGTTTTCATCATTTCCTCATCGTCCACCACTCGGAACGGATGTCCCTCAAAAGGGTGTAACTCAGAAAGCGGAATTTCCTGCACACGCTCCTGCTGGGCTTCAGCTCTGGATTGATCGGTGGAGAAAATATCATCGTACCCCTTCAAGCTGATGTTTGCGCCTTTTTTCTGCATTGTTTAACACCTCCTTCGTCAGAACTTTATAGGCTTCGGCAACTTTACCTTTGGGATCATGCTTAAAGATACTGGTTCCCTCTGCGCTGATTTCCTCTGCACGGACAGAACGGGGAATATCTGTCTTATAGACTTTCAGCTTTCCACCGTAGCTCTCCCGAATCAGATTGCTGATGTCCTTGGAGTAGTTGGTTCGGCTGTCCACCATCGTCAGAAGAATCCCTTCGATTTTCAGTTTGGGGTTGATTTGCCTCTTGACCTTGTTGATGGTTTCCAACAGCTGTTCCAAGCCCTTTGCCGGAAGATATGCCGCCTGAACAGGTATCACCACATTGTCGGCAGCTGCCAACGCATTGACTGTCAACATACCCAAAGAGGGCATACAATCCAGAAGAATGTAGTCATAGTTTTGCTTGACTGTATCCAGGTACTGACGGAGAATGGTTTCCCGGCTCATTGCATTGACCAGAGAAACCTCCAAACCTGACAGCTCAATATTGGCAGGCATCAAGTCCACACCTTCCGGGTGATGAAGAATGCCTTCGCCGGGAGCAATCGGCTTTTCCGTCATAATCTTTCCCATCATGTCGGAAAGAGTGGGAGACAAGGTATCCGGGTACGGATTTCCCAGACTGACAGTTAAGGAAGCCTGCGGGTCTGTGTCTACCAGCAGAACCTTTTTGCCCTCCATTGCAAGTCCTACACCCAGATTTTCTGTGGTTGTGGTCTTGCCCGTTCCGCCTTTCTGATTGACTACGGCAATGACAGTTGCTTTTTTCGACAAATATCTTCACCTCGCTTTCTATTCTGTGTATGCTGCATTGATTACCACCTCCCTCCAAGTTTCCCCGAAGCCATATCGTGCCTGACCTTTGCGTCATAGTGGGCGCTTATGGTGTAGGGGGCATTGTATATCGAAGCAAGTAGATACTGCTTGATATTGCGAACATCGGTTGTATTTTCCTTGAAAGAACTCATTACAAACCTAATATGCTCAGAATCCAGTTTCATAAAACTGCTTCTGACAATTCCAATCGGTTTATCATCGCTGGCAATCCGAATTTGCTTACGGTTGCTGCACATGACCTCAACAATCAGATGCAGTATCAGATCGAGTATCTCATGGTCATACGGATAATCCTGTTTGAGATAATCCATGGAAAGGTGTTCATAGAAATACTGGTAGTATCGTGCGAACTCATCTGTCCCGTCGACTTCCTTTCCACTAAAACCGGAAGAAAAGAAAGGATCAGTATCACTCAAATCAGTATAATTAGTATCAGTATTATTACCTTGTGCTTTTGACAGTTCCTGAATTGTGTTTTTGACAACTCCAGAATTGTCCTTTTGACAATTCAAGAATTGTCTTTCCACAGAACCGGAAATGAAGTTCTTTACATAGATCAGGTTCGGTTTCCCAAGTCCCTGTCGCTTGCGTTCTATCAGACCGCATTTCTTTTCCAGCTCATCCAGCAGCTTTACCGCTTTCTTTTCGGCACAGCCTAACGCACCTTTGATTTCTTCAATGGTGAAGATGATATAAACACGGCCTTCCTCGTCCAGCCAACCGTTCCTGGCTGACAGGTTCATGCGGTCAAGCAGAATCCCATAAAGCAACTTGGCATCGGTTGATACATTCCAAAAGCAATCCTCAGTGAACAATACCTTTGGCACACGGTAGAATGCGAACATCTCCGCCTGCTGCCCATAGAAATAATCATACGTCACGCATCCTCACCACCTCTTTCTGCGGAAAATGCTCTTTTTTCAGAGGGGTTCTGCGGAAAGTCGTATCCTTCAGTCTGTATGGGCAGCGGACAAAAGAACAGGAACGGTATCTCCATCGTGGCTGATAATTCTCACAGTCTTTGCAGCACTTCGGCTTATCACGGCGATTGTATTCATAATCACGCATATCAGCGAACCCCCACATCTCTCATAATCTTCTTGGTACACCAGCCAATGCAAGGATGATCTCGTCCATACGGACAGCCATCACATTCCGTCTTGGGTTTCGGGGGTACAGAGATTAAGTAGTAGCAATTTTCTTTTCCCAGACGACAGCCCTGCTTTCGATTCTTCCAGAAGTAGCAGAAGCGGCAATCGTCCGGCTTATCTGCGGCATAAACAGTTTTGCTCAAAATAGAACCCTCCAATCATTCTGACTTGCCCTGAAATTTGGGCATAAAAAAGAGCGTCTACCCAACCCCGAATTATGGGGCGAATAAACGCTCTAAGTAGTTTTATTTGACTGTTGATGTACACCGGCAGTTACTCCAGACGAACCCGCAATCCCACAAGGGAAGGGGTGGGAACCCCAACCAGATACCATCCTCTTTCATCCCAGCCGTACTCGATTCGAGTCGGTTTCCATCGGTTGTTTACAAAAACATCCATGCAGGTGCCGCAATGCAACCCGCCGTAATAATCCTCCAGACCGAACCGCACATCCATGCGCTCGGACTTCTGATCGTAGACCAAAACACCTTGCTTCATTCTGAGACCTCCTTACACTTTGAGTTTCGCCAGTTTTCTGGCATCATATACAAGGTATGTTTTGAAGTAAAAAGTCCGTGCCTTTCTGTTTACTCCGGAGATATTTCAGTCTGAAAGTTTGGACAAAATCAGCGAAAACCCGGTGTTTTCAAGGCTTCTGAACTTTTGTCCTATTATAACTCAATCATCAATTCTTCTCACAATTCCCGTAGCTTTCATAATTCTTCCTCCTGCATATCTCACTTTCTGTTAAACATCAACAATGGCTTGCCTCATAATCATTCATAACCATTCTCAATATCACATATTTAACAGATCTTCCATATCGTGTTTCGTATGGATAGTATGTGGAAATGAAGAAGGAAATATTCGTATGGAATCGATTGGTAAATGGATTGATATTCTAATTAATACCCAAAATCAATGATCAGCAATAATTAAATCAGTTTTTTAATCGCCTCAAACGTGCGCTCGCAGTTCTTCGCATCCCTCATCGGGAAAAAGGCGCGAACTCTCTCCCTGTAATCATCCTGAAGTTCCATTCCTCGCTCAAGGCACGCTTTCGTCTCCTCAAGAACTTCTGTTTCCTCTGTACAGACCGGACCAAATCCATCTCTCCGGTAATCAAAATATCCCTTCTGATAGTGATACTTTCTGAATTCCTCCTCATCAAACTGGTAAAACAGAACCGGTTTTTCGAGAAACGCCACATCAAAAAAGACACTCGAGTAATCTGTAATCAGCAGCGAACAACTCATCAGCAACTGCTGAACATCATGTGTCGACTTGTCGGCAATTGTGATTCGGTCAGAGTCCGTATGAAAATGCTTATTATACTTCTGCATCTCCACATGCGGATAGAAAATCAGCTGATAGTCATAGGCTTCCAACATCTCTTTCACTCTCGGACTCGACAGAAAAGACTGAAACTTTTCAAAAAATGCCGTCTTCAAAAATGCATCTCCGGACGGATAATACGATCCTCTCCACGTCGGCATCACAAGAATCATCTTGTCGCGTTTTCCCGCACGAATCAGGTTATCAAACCGGCAGAGTCCCAGATATTGCGGAACCTCCTTCGCAAATCCAAATGTGTCCCTGATAAACTCATACTCGGGTTTTGCTCCACAACAAAAAAGATCGGTATAAAAGCGATCGCGGTGTTGCCATTCCATCTCATCTTTTATGATTCCGTGACGCAGGAAAATCTGCTTTCCTCTCGCTCGGATTCCCTTGCTCGCCAGATGATAATGAACCATCAGATCCGGTGCACACGGCTGAATGTGGGTTCCCGCAAGAACATCCGCACAGTAGTAGAGCAGATAGTGTTTCAGACTGCGCTGTGCCACTGCACCGCCCAAAGCTGTGATCTTCTTTCGGTCTACGCTGTCCTCAGAAATCACATAATAGGACGAAATCTCAGGATGTTCCGTCCTGAGATAGTGATAGAACCAGTACCCATTATCGCGCGCATCATTTCCGCGCTCCCCGACAAGCCAGATATTCCGGTATTTCGGCGAGCACGCTCGAAGAACCGCTCCAACCGCCTTAAAAAATGCCATAAATGCCAGCTCTTTTCCATAGCAGAGCAGACGAATTGCCCGTTTCATCCTGCCATTCCCCCTCTTAACATTCACTTTTCTAATCGTTCGCTGTGAACATCTTAAACATCCACGTTTCAAGTCTTTTATCAACCTTTCACATGAATTTTTTTATCCACACGCATCACAAACCATCGTTATCCACGCTTTTTCTGGTTGCACCCGGAAAGAATCAACACTGCCCCATAAAGATGACATTTTAAGAGTTGTAACTTAATTTTATCATTCCGGCTCTTTTCCGTTTTCAACGAAACTTCTCGCACCGATCTCTTTACCCACGGATCTCTCATCGCATCACGCAACCATCGATACCGTTCACCAAATGTCATCGGACCAAGACTGATATTCTTGATTCCAAGCTGAAGATCCCTGAGAATGCAGTAGGCAACCTTTGTTCTGTGGAGTGGGCTATCCATCAGCCCCCACTCCTCCACCACACTGCGGATCGCACTGCTGAGATAGAAATTCTCCTTCACGCGCTCCGGATGGTAGGAATTCGAGAGCGAATTGCTCCTCGCCTCCGTGTAATGATACAGTGGACGATCAATCACAACAAGGCAGGATGGATTGTGACGATAAAATTCCACATAGAAAAGCCCATCCTCCCCGATGCTCTTAGCCGGAAAGCGGAGATGATATCGCTCCACAAACTCCCGCCTCATCAGTTTTGTCGTGATAAAAAAGGAGGTCGCCAGCTTGTCAAAATACTCCTTAAACGGTTCCCCACAAAAGACACCTGTGATCGAGGGAAGTGCCTTGACACTCTTGACGCAATTTCCCTTCTCATCGTAAAAGTCATTGTATTTTCCGAACATCACAATGTCTGCCTGCTCCCGGTCTGCCGTCTCCGTCAGGACCTCCGCTGTCTCCGGCTCAATCCAATCATCCGGATCAAGGAAAAAGAGATAGTCTCCAGTCGCCAAATCGAGAGCTGTATTTCTCGCACTTGCCACGCCCCCATTTGGTTTCGAGATCGCCCGAAATCTGGAGTCTTCCCGTTCAAGTTCCGCACAGATCTCTCCGCTTCGGTCTTTTGATCCGTCATTCACAAAAATCGCCTCAAAGTCCCCCATCGTCTGCTTTTTCAGAGCCTCAGCAACTCTCGGCAGATACTTTTCCATATTGTAAACTGGAAGAATAAACGATATTCTCGGCATAATTTCCTCCTAATCAGAATCGATCTCTCACACTGTCAAAAAGTCCTTTGTACTCCCCAAAATCCGTCACAAGATTTGCAACGAGGAAAAGCCCTGCAATCCAGAACGAATTCAGAATCGCACGCCACATGACATAAAAATAGCTGACTGCCTCACAACTCTCTGTTCCAATCAAAACGAGAACTCCAACTGCGACTGCCGTGTTCACAAAGATCTTCTTGAAGCTCTTCAGACAGCTTCGCTCTAAAATATGCTTTGAAGTGTAAATCACCATTGCATTGATTCGGTAAAGCAAAGCGATAATCGTCGCAATCAGACATCCGCTCATTCCAAGTTTCCATGTGATGATTAAAGAGAGAACAATGTTGATCGTCATCTCAATCAATGCCTGATTTCTCGTATCGTCAAATTTTCCCGCAATTGACTGAAGCTGAAGCAGGGGAATCTCTATTCCCGACATTACCGTCCACATTGCAAACAGAATCAGAATCCAGACATTGTCATAAATCTCGGCGTCTGCAACTCCACCCGTATACAGTCGGATGATCGGCATCAGAAAAGCAGTGATGACGGTATACGCCCAGAACAAAAACATATAAAAGACGGATTCATACTGGCTGAATTCCCGATCAAATCGCTTTCTCTCAATCTGATACATCTGACCAAACTTGAATGTCAGTCCATTGGAAAACGAGGTGACAATCTTCTGGAAATTCGCAAAGAACAGCGAGTAGATCGCATACACGCTCGCGTAATTCATTCCACACATGAACGAGATGATGATCGTATCCGTGTTGCAGAAAATACAGTTGGAAATCTGGTGAACAAGAACGGAACCCTTCTGAGAGAGGGCAGAATAATCCGGTTTCGCCTTCCAGTCTATCCAGTCATAATGCTTTCTGACATAGAGGATCACAAAAACAACCTGAATCACAGACGGCAGACAGTATGTCGCCTGAATCAAAAGCAGATTGTCGGAAATCATCAAAAATGCCAGTCTCAGAACATTTGACAGGATAAAGGTAATCGTGGAGAGCCAGGAAATGATATACCGCTTTCCCTCAACCTCCAAAAATGCATTGTATTTTCCACGCAGGGAAAACAGAATGATTCCCGGAATTCCATAGAGCAGGATAATCACACTGACTGTAAAATAGCTCAGACTCGTCTTGATGATCAGCGGATACACCAGAGCAAATGCCACCGTCAAGGCTGTGTAAATCACACTCGATTTCAGATAAAACCGTCGCGTCGCCGATAGAATCGCATTGATGTCCTCCGTTTTTCCCTCCGCGACAGGCGCATAGAGCGCATACTGTGCAGACAGACCAACGCCTGCCTCAAGCAGAGCCAGGTAGGCAAAAATATTTTTGATTGTGCTGTTTAATCCATTTACGTCCGATCCGAAGCTCACCAGATACAGTCTCGGAATAATCAGTCCGAAGACCGCAATGGCGATCTGATAGGACAGACCGGAAATGATATTTAAAACCACTCGTTTGTTTTTCTCATCCGCAGTCGTCGCTGTGGCTTTGCTCATAATGTCTCCCCCCTTTTTATGCCAGAAGTCCAATTTTTCTTAAAACAATTCCCAGTTTCCCACGCCCGAATATTTTTAAAATCAGGGTCGGAACCACCAGACTTGCCATCATGCACAGCACAACCGTGAGCCACGCAGACAGATGCAGTTTGTTGTACAACAAAAGTCCGAGAAGCGCACAGCAGAATGGCTGATGATACAGATAATAAGTCAGCGTATGGCGACCAAATTCCGCGAGATGACCAAGATATTTTTCCATTTTCAGACACACTGCAAGAACTCCAAGACCAAATCCCGCAATCGCCACATTCTCCACGTAGCAAAGCAGTAAGCCCAGACAAGGCATTGCATACCACTCTTTCAGCGGATGAAACAGCAAAAAGAACAGATAGGCTCCACTCGCAAGTCCCGTTCCCATCAGAAGATTTTTCTTTTTTTCCAAAAACATTTCTGGCAGAATTGTGCCGAGAAGAAAGAATTGATACTTCTGAAAAAATCCCTTGAATGTCCAGATCCATTTTGCACAAAACCATTCATAAAAAGCTGGAAGCAGAAGAATCAGAATGATCTTGACGAGTCTCTGCTTATGTTCATCCTCGACCTGCCTGTCAAAGAGAAACGTCAGACTGATAAACAGAAACAGGGTCTGAAGATACCAGATATGAAAGCTGTACGGATTCTCATTGCGAAGCAGTGCAATCACATAATCGATCGGAGTCAAAAAGTGATACGAACTCGACTCCAGAATCTGACGGCTCGCCGGAATCAACTGCGCAAAGGCAAACACGAGATAGACAAAAATCGAATAGGAAATCCACGGAACAATCAGGCTTCCCGCCTTCTTTTTCAGATACTGTGCCGAAGTCAACTTTTTATTTTTCTCTTTTGTCAACGCATATGCCATTCCGGACAGGATAAAGAGCAGAGAGACATGAACCCGGTAAACAAACACATACGACAAATCACACCAGCGAAACTCCGCACGCATGGACTCTCGAAACGTATGACCATAAATAACAAGGAGAATCGCCAGAGCCTTTCCGGCATCCATATAATTACGCCTTCCGTTCTTTTTGGGCGTACTCAACGCATCCACTCTATGCCTTCCTCCTCTCACCGTTCACTCATCGACAGATACAGATTTTGCAGGCGTTTTGCCTCAATCACAATGTCATATCCCGCCTGTTTTACAACGGTTTCTCCCCGTTTCCGATCTTTTTTATGTAGAATCAGATACTCGATCGCTTCCGCCCACTTCTCATCTCCCTCTTCCAAGGACAGACGAATCACCTGATCGGACAAAGCCACCTCATCGGTTACCCGATCGGAGAACACACATGGAAGTCCTGCTGCCTGTGCCTCGACTCCGACAACCGGAAGCCCCTCAAACAGAGATGGCAATAAAAAGACATCCATCATCTGATACCACTCATTCACATTTTGTTGCAGACCGGCAAAAATCACCTTATTTGCCACTCCAAACTTCTCTGCCTTTTCTCGAATTTCCGATTCCAATTCGCCCTCTCCCACTAAAACAAGAACTGATTCCGGATTGCGTTTTTGGTAAGCTACAAAAATCTCAAGCAGGCGATTATGATTTTTCTGAAGATTAAAGCGTCCAACATGACCAAGCACTTTTTTCCCCTTCAAATCATACTTTTTTCGCATCTCATCCCGAACTGCCGTGTTAAAGGCAAACTTATCCGTCTCTATGGCATTGCGGATCGTCACTCCCCGCTCTTCCCAACGTTTTTTTCCAAAATAATAAATTCCGGCATCCCTGCCACATCCCCACAAATCAGTTGCTGCAAGAGGCAAGAGACGCTTGCAAATCATCTTCAATGGCCATTTGTAATCGCGAATAATCTGAGTATTGTGCGCATGTGCAATCCGAACTTTCACTCCGGCCTTCTTTGCACCGCTGAGTGCATAAAATCCCATTGCCTCATTGTGAGCGTGAACAATTTTGATCCGATCGTCTTTCTCGACAATCTCTCTCACAAAGCGCAGATACTTTGGATAGCGAAGCGGACTCAACCCCGGACTCAGAAAAATCCTTCCTCCCATAAGTTTAATTTCCTCATCATAATTGCCCGGTTTCGGTTTATTTACAATAAAATCAAATTGCACTTTTGTGCGATCAATATGACGATAATAGTTCATCAACATGGTCTCAAGTCCTGCCCGATCCATGTTGCTCACCGACTGTAAAATCCGAATCATTTTATCCCCCCGTTCACTTTTTCATTCTCTTTCCGCTCGGTGATCCTTTCCATCACCGCTTATGAAAACTTGAATTGTCATCAATTCATCAATTGAAATAATCTGCCCTGATTACACCATAAATCATATCGATTCATCTGCAACGCCTTTGCACCGCAACGAATCGCATACGCCATTTTCCCAATTTCTTTTTCATACTCTATTTGATAATTCTGATACAAGGCACAACACAGCAGAAAAACTTCCTGTTTTCTTGTCTCCTCAAGCCCGCGAAGATTTGCATAACAGTAATTTGACAACTGCATCGTCAAACTCGCCAAAAACATCTGATCGTGGGGCAGGCCAAGAATCTTGTCTCGCTCAAGCATCTCCTCCACAATCCAGTAACCCTGAATCGCAGATGGTCGTCCCTGACTTGTCGAGGTGATTCCCGAAAAATTCTTTCTCCACAGATATACATTCTCTCTGATTGAGACGATTGTCTTTGCCTTTCTGAAGACCAGAAAATGAATGATTGTATCCTCAAAACAGGTATAGTTCGATGGAAAACGAATCTCCTCAAAGAGTTCCCTCTTATACACTTTTCCCCAGGGCATTCCCGGAAGATCAAGGCAGTCCGCTCTGTGACGACCGGTATATCTCATCTCCTCATAAATCTGAACATTGCCGTAGATTCCAGCCTCATCCATGTACTGCCATCCACCCTGAACGACATCCGCATTTTCCCGCTCTGCGGTTCGCATCAGCGCTTCCACGGCATGAGGGCGCAACTTGTCATCACTGTCCACAAACATCAGGTACCTTCCGACGGCATACAAGAGCCCTTCATTTCTCGCTCTTGACGCGCTTCCGCCTTCATGAAAATCAATGATCCTGACCGTTGCAAGTCCCCGATACTTCTCGAGAATCTCCGCTGTCCGGTCTGTCGATCCATCGTTGACGAGAATCACCTGAATTCGGTAATCCCCTTTCTGGTTTAAAATGCTGTCCACACAGGTTTCTATATATTTCTCTGCATTGTGCACCGGCACAATCACAGACAGATCAACCGCCGGATCTGGCTCTGCCATCGGCTTCCACTCTGGAACATCCGACTTCGGTTTCGGACAGAGCGCTTCAAGACTCTCCCGAGTCCTCTCGAGAGAATCGTGAGGTTTTATCTCCTGCTTTCGGAGTCCGCCAACCAGAAATCCAAGCCTTCCGCAAGTTCTCGCGCAGATCGCAACCGCCAGAGAAACCGGTCTGTTTCCTGTCTTTGAATACATCAACTGATAAGGTCGTTGATTGCGTATCATCCTCTGTTTCTCCCGTCTGTTTTATTTGTCTTCTTTATTCTTTTGAATCTTTTTCTTCACTCATCTCCTCTTGTTTTAAGCTCTCAGGCTGTTTCACACTTTCCGGCTTTTCATCTTCAATTTTGTCAACTGCCTTTTCCTCGCTCTGCTCTGCCTGATTGTTTTGATCTTTCGGAGTTTCCTCTTTTGCCTCCTCCTGTACTCCCCCACGCGCTTTCATCTTCGCATCATAGAGATCACGAATCTTAGACTGTGCACTTCGGAGCAATTCTCGAATCTCATACGTTCCGACCTCCGTCGTCGTCGACCACGAAGCCGTATACTTGATCGGATATTCCGGATTCAGCTTGTTATATTCCGCCACCTGGCTATCTAAAATCTTGAGGATGACCTTCGCCTTCTTGTCACTGCACTCGTCAAAGAAAGCAACAAACTTTCCGACGCCGTTGTATCCAACCATGCCATCGGTATCTCCCATCAGCTGAACAAGACCGGAGAAATCTCGAAGCATTCCATCTCCGACCGTATAGCCAAAACGCTTTGAGAGTTCCGACAGGTTATCAAGCTGTAAGGAGAAGCAGGTAAAGTCCTCCGGAAGGATTCTCTTCGCCATATCATCGATGTAGACATTGAGCTTCTCACGGTTCGGAAGACCGGATTTCTTATCCGTATACAACAGATAATCGACGATATCGGAGGTTCTTCCAAGAACAATTGCACCACAACATCCGACTACGAAGAAGAATACCAGCGCGATCACACTGTAAAGTTTGATGTTGATCGACGGAGCAACACGCACGGAGCTGACCATCTTTAAATAATCCGCACTGATGTAAAGGTTCAGCTCTTTACTGCTGATATTGACAATCTCATAATACTTCTCAAGCTGATTCTCGTAATCATTGATCAGTCTCTCCATCTCGGCATGCTCTTCCTCGGTTCCACTGCTGCCGGAACCTACGGATTCAAATGCCATAAGAATTTCATCGAGGAAGGCGCGATCAATCTGATCTGCCGCAATTACCTCATCAATTCCAACCATCTCAAGGACTAATCCATCGTAAGTTGTCTCTGCTTTTTCACCAGAACCGGCTTCCTCAATCTCTTTTAAAATATAACTCGAAGAGACGTTCTCTCCATCCTCCGTGAAATAGCTCTCAAGAATTCCCGTATTTTTTTCCACGTACTGCTGAATCAGGCTGTCGATTTTCTGACGACGCTCCGTCTCAACCGCCTCCTGCTGATTCGAGGTGGTAATGCTGTTTGCCAGAAACTTTCTGAGCACCTCACCATCTCTGACCTGAGGACCGTTCAATACTTTCGCATAAAGCTCTGGAATCGTATATTTCTTAAAATCCACATAGATATCATAAAGATCCGAATAACGATATCCCGTTTTTGACGAACGGAAATTCGGATAATTTTCCTTTTTCGCCTCCAAGAATTGCAACATTGCATTCGTATCATCTTCCAGAATTCGGATACACTCATAGTAGTCGTAACCGCTCTCGAGAAGATTGGAAGATGGGTTCAGCGACAGTCTCTGCTCAATGTAATTCTCCGTGTAGTAGGTACAGTAACTCTGCATGATCGCATCGAGCATATTGCGGGCATAATTTCCGCCCTCTTTTCCGCTTACAACCAGACTGACTTTGTAGGTGTCCGGAAAGTAAGTGACTTCCTCTCCCTTTTCAATCAGCGCCTCATTGATCTTTTCCTGCTCATCAGGAATCACTTCATCGACCTTACAGTTTGATCGGATCACATTTAGTTTTCCGGAACTGCCCAATGAGTCGATTGCCTGCGAGATCACCGCCGAGGAATAGATCTCATTTACATCCAATTTTCTTCCATCTGGCGTAAATCCATCTTTGATTCCCTCATTCGTATATTTGATAATCAAAGATGCCGTATACTGCTGTTTTCCCTGTGCATACATATAAATCATGATTGCTCCGGCAACAGCCATCAGAAAAATCAAGGCGCTAAATCGTTTCAGATATCTGAATATCTCAAATTTTTTCACTTGCTCGTCCTCTCTTTTCCTTTCTGTTCGCTCTCACATAGAAAAACGCACAACCGCCTGCCATAACGATAATTGTCTGCATCAGGGTCTTTTTCGCATTGATTCTCTGTGCAAAAGAAGCATCGTTGTAAGTAAACGTGATGTAGTTCTGCGACTTGTATTTGATGTACGCCTTATCAAGCACAAACAGATCTTCCGAGATGCTATTGAGTTCCTCTTCCAGCTTGTTGACCATTCCCTGAGCTGCCGAAAGGCGATCCCAATTGTCTGCACTCTCATTAATTTTCTGAATGATATAACTTGTGCTGATAATTTCTGATTGGTAATCCATCGAAGCTCCGAGGGAGTCATCTGCGGTTCGCGCCATCTTATCCATTGCAGTCTTCGTTCTGGACATATAATACTCCTGAAGCTCATCGGTCGTCGGAATCATGACAACTGCTGTCATCGATTTTTCATAGATGGAAATTCCATTCTTGTTGGCATCATAGTATGCCATGTTTTTGCGCGCCGTAATATCATCAATCTTATTCTTATATTCCAGAATTCGCGTAAGGATTAGCGGATCTCTTGCAACTCCACCTTCAATCACAAATGCCATCGCATTCGGAATATCATAATTGATCAAATTGTTGACTCTCTTTCCCATCGTTGTGAAATTATTCGAGGAGCGGTCACCATTATCCGTATCGATAAAACTCTTATTCTCATCAAGACGCGCATTCAGATATCGCGATAACTGTTGCGCGCGAAGCTGAATCTCATTCAACCTCAAATAAGGCTCACATTCCGAGGTGACCTCCAATTTCTCCTTCGGAATCTCCTGATTATCACAGTAATTCTCAAGGAAGAACGCTCGATAGGAGGCACAGACCCCTCTCAAAAGATCCATCGCCTTTCGATTTTTCAAATCAAGGGTACTTGCATTTAATGACATATAGTATGTTGTGGTAATATACTCACTTGAACCACCAACATTTCCGGTATCAACCGGTTTGAGATAAAGGCATCCTGCCAGCTGACTGCTCGTGATCGTTCCCTGAAGACCCACTCTCTCGATTGCATCCTGAAGAATATCATCCGATACCATCTCATAGGAATTAAATCTCGTTTTATTCGGACTGAGTCCCTGTGATGCCTCCGAATAGTTAAAGTAAATATCTACGCTCGCCTGACTCCGGCTCTCAAAATAATGAATCCCGCCGAAGAGAATACAGAGGGCTACACCGCAGGAAAAAAGGCGGTATTTATTCTGCCAGATCAGGCGCAGAATATGCTTGATTTGTTCTTTCAGATCTTTCATTGCATCCCGCCTTTCCCAGTTTCTTCTGTTTTTTATGTTTTTTTAATTTTTCCAATTTTTTCATTAACCACATTAATCAACGTCAATTACCGACAATTCCGGCACATTGTTGATTCTCGGCCACCAGCTCGAATCACCCATTCCACGGCTTACGATCAGATGTCCCTTGTTGGAGAGCGTATACTCTCCTCCCGCATACTCCGGAAAAAGTCCCTCGTCCGGGGAGTACAGAGCTCCAATTTTCGGCAGACGAATCAATCCTCCATGCGCGTCTCCTGCCAGACCAAGTTCAAAATGGTACTGACTCAAAATATCCGGAAAATATGTCGGAACATGAGCAAGGCAGATCTGAAAATCACTCTTATCCTCCGCCTCAAAGGTTTCCATTCGCTCCTTTGCCCCGTACTTTTCAAAACTTGACGGATCTCCGTCGAGACCAACGATGCTGACGGTATTGTCATAGAGCGTGAGCGTGTCCGACTCGTTAATCAAAAATCTCATTCCCGTATTTTCAAACCGGTTGATCAGATCCTTGTCTTTCTGAATATAGATTTTAACGTCCTCATGATTGCCAAGCACCCCATAAGTCGGAGCAATCTCCACAAGTTTGTGACACAACGCCACCATATTGTCATAATTTGGCTCGCTGTCAATCACGATATCTCCACCTAGAAGAATCAGATCTGGAGCTAATTCCGTGATATCCTGAATCAAATCCTGATTATCCTCTCCATACTCTCTCAAGTGGATATCCGACATAAAGATGATCCGGATGCCATGACTCAGCTTTCTCGAATTAATCTGATAGAATTCCATCGTGTAGTGCGTCTTGTTGTAAGAAATATTTACAGCTACTCCCGCCCCGATAAAGAAAAGGAGACCAAGCAAAACGGCGACGTCCGACCATCTGATCTTTCTCTTTTTCTTGGCAGATTCTCTGCGACGAAGCAATCTCGGGAATGCCTTTTTCTTTTTCGTATCCGAAGTTTTTGTGGACTCTCCCGGAGTTTCTTTCTCAGTATCCTGTGCCGTCTCAACCTTGTCGACATTCTCAGCCACCGACGCTGAAGACTTTCTCCGCCAGAACCTCCCAAGTCCTTTTCCCGTATCGTTATTTGTTTTCTTCTTTTTGATGATTATTCACTCCCCTGACTGCGATTTTGATCTTCTCACCTTTTCGCTCTCACATACATTCCCGGCGCAATTAAGAATAACAGCGCTTTCAGTCTGCGTTTTGGACTGCAGGCACATCGCAGAACCGTCATTCTACTAAGTTTCAGCTCTCCTCGTTTTTCCGGTACACAGGCACAATAACAATCCATGTACTTCCACGAGAGATCATCCTCAAGCAGTCGCCTGAGCTTGCGCGGACTCACACTCTGATAGAATTTTCGCTGTTCCTCATAGGTCGCAATGCGGTCCTGAATCTTCTTCATACTCATTGAAGCGGAATTCATGATCGATCCACTTCTCGTATTATCATAATGGTAAAATGCCAAATCCGTCAAAACAACTCTCTCTGCCTTTAGCAAAATCCGCGGAGTAAACTCCTCATCCTCATGGAGGATTCCCTTTTTAAATCGAAACTGATTGCTTTGAAGAAACTCTCTCTTATAAAAATGTCGCACAGCTTCGACGCGGAGCGCTCCGCCCTCGAGGCAACCAGTCAGATACGCTTTTCCTGTGTAGATCTTATGACATTCAAAACGCTCTTCGGCAATTCGCTCATATCGCTTCATCGCCTTGGTAGAACGCATCGGTTGCATTTTTCCGATCACAAGCTCTGCATCGAGAGTGTGCGCCTCATTCAAAAACGAGGAACACGAATTCGGTTCAATAAAATCATCGCTGTCGACAAACAGAATATATTCTCCGTTTGCGCGGTCCAAACCAAAATTTCTCGCATCGGATAAGCCACCATTTTCCTTGTGATAGACCGAAATTTGCGGATTTTGTTTTGCGTACTCATCGCAGATCGCTCCGCTCTGATCGGTGCTTCCATCATCAATCAGAAGAATCTCTATCTGATCGAGGATATCCTGCTTTAAGAGCGATTCGACACAGCGTTCAAGATAAGACTCCACATTATAGACAGGGACAACGATGGAGACTTGAATTTTGTATTCACTCATATTTTATATATCCTTATAAATATAAATATTTTAATCGTTTTCTTTGTCTCGTAATCTATATCGTATATTAACTTGAATGAATCTGGAAAAACGAGAAAAAGACGCACTTCTCCCTCCCAGTCAGAAATTACTACGTCAATTATAGAACTAAATGAGAAGTTTGACAATTCATCTCTCAAATAAATTCGACAGATCTCCCAAAAATCTGAAAAAGAAAAGCCTATCATGCATTCCTATCTAAAAAAATCCCCATGCCCACTTTCGAGCATGAGGATTCTATCAAAGATATTTTTAAAAGAGCATCCCTCTCGGGAAATCAATCGACTCCCAATCTACTATCTCCCCAAAACCATCATCAACCCTCAACCTCTCTCACGGAAACAAATTTCCGGATACCGAGAAGCAGGGCAAGCAGAATCAGAATGCAGATTGCAAGAACGATCCATGCGTTCTGTACCGTTCCCGCGATGCAGTATCCGACAAACGAAACCGAAGCGGCCAGCACCACATATGGAATCTGAGTCGTCACATGGTTGATGTGGTCACAGCGTGCTCCTGCAGATGACATGATCGTCGTGTCGGAAATCGGAGAACAGTGATCTCCACAGACTGCTCCTGCAAGGCAGGCGGAAACCGTGATCACAAGAAGTTCGGACGGAAGATTGATGCCTGCGACGATCGGGAGCAGGATGCCGAACGTTCCCCAGGAAGTTCCGGTCGAGAATGCGAGAAAGATCGCAACGACAAAGACAATCGCCGGAAGCAGAGCCGTCATGTGAGAGGCACTTCCCTCAAAAATCATGCTGACGTACTCACGCGCGCCGAGCATATTTGTCATCTTGGAGAGCGTCCACGCAAAAGTCAGGATCAGGATCGGTCCAATCATCGCCTTGAATCCATCCGGGAACGCATCCATGCAGTCCTTGAATGTCAGGACTTTTCTGCTAACATAAAATACGATCGTGAACAGCAGAGCCAGCGCCGATCCCATTGAAAGGCTTAACGCTGCATCCGATCCGGCAAATGCCTTGATGAAGCTCTCGCCCTCAAAGAATCCGCCCGTGTAGATCATTCCCGTCACACAGCAGATAATCAACACGATCACCGGAACTGCGAGGTCAATGACCGTTCCCTTCGTCGAGATAGCTCTCATCGAACCGTCATCCTCGACTTTCTTTCCACAGGTAAAGAGATCTCCCTTTTTCGCATTGTCCTCATGCTTCTTCATCGGTCCGAAGTCAATATCGAGACAGATGATCATCAGGATCATTGCGATCGTCAGCAGGGAATATAAATTGTACGGGATCGTCTTGATGAAGAGATCCAGTCCATCCGTATCGGAAGCTACACCGGCAACTGCTGCCGCCCACGAGGAGATCGGCGCAATCATGCAGACCGGAGCTGCGGTCGCATCGATGATGTAGGCGAGCTTTGCGCGGGACACGTTGTGCTTGTCTGTGACCGGTTGCATGATACTGCCGACCGTCAGACAGTTGAAATAGTCATCCACGAAGACGAGAACGCCGAGTGCAAACGTCGCAAGCAGGGTTCCCCGTCTTGTCTTGATTCGGCTCTGCGCCCATTTTCCGTAGGCGGAAGAACCACCGGCACGGTTCATCAGCACGACGATCGTTCCGAGAACAACCAAAAAGATCAGAATTCCCACATGGGAGGCATCCGCGAGTGACGCGATGAATCCCTCCTCAAACATCATTGTATACGCGCTCACAACATGAAACTGCGTACAGAACAATGACGCGGTGACAATTCCGATAAACAGGGAACTGTACACCTCCTTTGTAATCAATGCCAGCACAATCGCCACAATCGGCGGTACCAGCGACCAGAATGTTGCATACATACTTTGCTTTCCTCCATTGTTTTTCTATATACATTCAAAATCAAAATCTCTCAAAATCTTTTTGTCTTTCTTTACTGATCTGTTATTGGTCGGATTTTGACTCTGTGTCTTGCTTTTCACCTTCTCCTTTGTCTGCGCTGTCTGCACTCTCAGAGAGAATCTCCCGGATTGTGTCAAACATCGCATCCACATTGATCGGCTTGGCAATATGAGCATTCATCCCCGCCTCAAATGCCTTTCGCCGGTCTTCCTCAAATGCGTTCGCCGTCATTGCGACGATCGGAGTCAGTCGTCTCGGATCTTTGAGCTTTCGGATGACCTCAGCAGCCGTATAACCATCCATGTTTGGCATCTGAATATCCATCAAAATGACATCGTAATACCGCTCCGGCTTCTTTTGAAGCTCCTCCACGCAGAGTTCTCCATCGGCAGCGCGCTCCACGACAAACCCTCTCTCCTCAAGAATCGTCTCCGCAATCTCGGCATTGAGGTCGTTGTCCTCCGCGAGAAGCACTCGTTTTCCCTGAAAGCACTCTTCCTGGCGCAATTCGGAATTCCTGACTGTTCTTTCTGACTTCTTCGCTTTCTCCGGCATCTTCGGATCTTCCCGAAGTTTTTCCTCTCCCCAGTCCGACGCCTGCAAGTCCGTCTTCTCGCTCTTTCTCTGATCGAGAATCCGAATCTGCTCCTGATCGGCAAGCTGAAACGGAAGTGTTACGATAAACGTACTTCCCTCCCCGACCTTGCTCTCGATCTCAATCGTTCCCTCCATCAGATCAGTCAGCGCTTTCACAATCGGAAGTCCGAGTCCTGCACCGAAAACTTTACTCTCTGTGCTCGTCCGCTCCCTCGTGAACTCCTCAAAAATATGAGGCAGATACTCCTCGCTCATTCCGATTCCGGTGTCCTTCACGACGAAACGATACTGTGCATACCCTTCTCTCTCCAAAGCCTCCTCGGTGATGTCCACCGTGACCTGCCCGCCATCCGGCGTGTATTTGATCGCATTGCCGAGGATGTTGAGAATAATCTCCCGAAGTTTCGTCTTGTCACAGATCAGATATTCATGGGTAACATTCAGATTGCACGAATACTTTAAGTTCTTGTTGCGAATGCTCGGCTCGAAAACTGCATTCAGAGAATTGACCAGATCACGGAGACAACCGGACTCCATCTTGAGCGTCGCCTTTCCACTCTCGATCCTCGCCATCTCAAGCACATAATTGATCAGAGAGAGCAAAAACGAACTCGAAATCTGGATCTTGTCGATATACTCCAAGGTCTTCTCCCTGTCATCAATGTGTTGTTTCAAAAGATCGGAAAATCCGATGATCGCATTCATCGGAGTCCGGATGTCGTGGCTCATATTGAACAGGAAACGTGTCTTTGCCTCATTTGCAGAGCGGGCTTCCTCCGCCACCTTCTCCAATTTTTCCGCATGAAGAAGATCTTTATTCCGTTGCTCCTCAAACTGCCAGCATCCGAGCATCAGAAGAAGCGCCAGAATAAAGGCAACCACGATTCCTGAGACAATCTGCTCAAGGCTCACCCAGCCATTCACCGGCACAATGTCAAAGTACCAGACATCATTCGGGACCTCACACGCGACACTCAGCGCATTCTTGCGAATCTTTTCATCATCCTTACACTGGGCGATGATATTTTTCTCCCCGCCAGAAACACTCTTCTTCCAGATCTCATAATGGTAGCCTGCCTCCTCGAGCTTGTCCAGTTCCATCTCATCAAGGAAACGCTCCCAATTCAAAACGAGGATCGAAAATCCCCAGAACTGCCTCTCCCCCTGCGCATCTGCCCGGTAAATCGGGTCAAACAGAAGGACTCCGGTTCCACCCTGAACGAGCTCAAATGGACCGGCGATCGTGTAATCCCCACTCTCCTTTGCGAGACGGGCTTCCTGCTTTCGCTCCGGATGCTCGAACATATTTAAACCCATAGATGCCTCATTGCCCTCCATCGGATAGATGAGGTTGACGATTCCATCCTTGGCAATCTCATGCGCCTCAATGACATGTCGCTCATCCTGCATGAATTCAGACAGCGTATCAAACTGATTGCTCTCCACATCCATCCCGGATTCAATCATCTTTTTCATCAAATCGGATTCTGCCAAATACCGATTCAACTGGGATTCGACCCTGCCCACAGTCGATTCTGCCGTATAGATTGCCTTGAGTCGCTCTCCTCTCTCCTGATTCTGATTCAGGAGGACAGAGGTTCCGAGCACGACCAGGAACGTAATCACAAACACGAGAAGCGCCCGCATCCGTATCGTCTTTTGATCTGTTTTTTTCTTCATAATTGTCTTTTATCTCTTACCTAATCTTTCTATATCCCATTTAAATCCCATTCATTTAAGTCCCGTTCATTAAGTCTTATTCCCAAAGTCTCATTCTCAAAGTCTCACTCTTAAAGTCCCATCTTGAAATGTTACTCTTAAAATCCCGTTCAAATCAACGCTCTGTGAAACTTTTTTCTGCCTGTACCTTTTATTTTACTCTCTTCTCTATGTTTCCGACAACACTTTTTTCAGCAAATCACGGCAATTATCTACCATATCACGACTTTTCTCACAAATCTCCCTCAGAATCTCATTTCGCACTCTGAAAAAAAGTCCCCCGAGCACTACATCTGAAGTGTCGGAGGTTGCTGGTCATTTGTATAGTAGTAGTGGAAAAAATATATCGCTTACTATTATAGAAAAAGGCTTCCGATTTGTCCACATGATTTTTCTGTATTTTACATTCCTGTTTCACCTGTACTATGTAAATTTTTTGTATCATATGAATTTTTCCATTTAGAAAATTTTTGCCTGTGATCGGGAACTATTTCAATCACCACAGAATTATGGTATACTAGAACTATTTGAAAAGACAGATTTTCAATTTTTTTAACCATCGTGTTCAGAATTTGTTAAAAAACGAAACTTCAAAAAAAGGGCACCACGGAAGGAGGAAAACGATGAGTTTATTATGGATGGATTATGAGACAGAATTTCAAAATCTGGTGGATACCGCCTCGGAATGTGAGCAGAACAAGGCACCCGATTATTTTTCCGCGCTGAGCAAGCGTGTCAAAAAAATCATTTACCGCGACACCCGCTACAACATTGATTTTCTCTACACTGCCTACACCCTCGGCGACAGCAAGATCATGACTGACTACGCTGTCTGGCTCTTCAAACTGATGGATTCGATCTTCACACAGAAGACAAGCCTCGAGACTGCCGATTATGTGATCCGCCATCTCGATGCGATCCGGGAAGCGATCGACTCGACGATCGAACCTGAGAAGCAGGCAGATCTTGTGCGACTCCTCGATCTCGCCTCCGACCGAATCCGCGAAGTTGCAAATCAGCCGGCAACTGCCGAGAACGCGAGTCCCTCCGGCTCTGCAAATTCTTCCGCTCCCCGGTTTGCCGTCTCCACCTACGAGAAGGAGATTCAGGAGTACATGGACAGCCTGTTTCAGAAGAATTCCAGAAAAACTCTGTACCTGATCCAAAAATTCACCCAGCAGGGCATTCCGATCAACGACATCTACGTCGAGATCCTCGCCGAGAGCATGCGCCGGGTCGGAGAGCTCTGGCACACCGCTCAGATCACCGTGGATCAGGAGCACTACTGCACCTCCGTCACCCAGATGGCGATGGCACAGATGTACCCAATTCTGTTCTCAAATTCCGAACAGCGCAAGAACCACCTGCTTCTGTGTGCCTGCCCCGGAACGGAACTTCATGAGATCGGCGCACGCATGGTCGCAGACCTCTTTGAGAACGACGGGGGGGACAGCCTCTATCTCGGCGCCGCGGTTCCCGAGGACGCGATGCTCGATGCAATCCGCGTCAATCACCCGGACCTTGTCGCCCTCTCTGTGACAATGCCCCAGCACCTGATTGACTGCCGAAACCTGATCACAGCGATCCGTCAGGAATTCCCGAATCAGAAAATCGCAGTCGGTGGCAATGCCTTTCTCAGTACCAACCGACTCTGGGAACAGTGGCCGATCGACTTTTACACCAGAGATGCCCGACAGCTTCTCGCTCAGGCAAATACCTGTTTTGACGGAGACTCATCACTTACATCATGACCTATCATATTTTTTTGTGTGACAAAGAATGGGAGATCCAAAGAATCCTTCATGTCTCTGCGGATCTAAAAAACAACCCGGCAAATCCAATCAAACCGAAAGTCAGGCTGACTGAGCTTCTCGAAAACCCACTCAGCCTGACAGACAACGAAGATCTCGACGCGCAGAAACAACTCATGGTCTCTCTGCGCTTTCTTGGTGTACCCAAAGAGATCCCGGCGATCATCTGCAATTACTCCAAATATTTTCTTGTCATCCTCGCCCATGTGAGAGATGAGAAGGATTACAAAAAATTTGCAGACCTCTTTTCTGAGACGCTCTCGTGGGCGGAGGAGAATCTCCAACTGCCCTATCAAGATGAGTATTTTCAGATCCAGCAGATGAACAATCAGCTGATCAACTCCCAGCGCGCCCTGATGAGAAGCAACCAACAGCTCAAACAGGTGCTCGATGAGATTCGGGATGCCAACACGACGATCGCCCTGCTCGAGCATGATGACCTGACAAATCTCTACTGCCTCTCCTCCTTCTACCGCAAGGCACGCAAACGTCTCGCGGAGTCGAATGGACAGACATTTGACATTATCGTCCTCGACATCGAGCGATTTAAACTCGTCAATGAGATCTTCGGAAGAAAGGCGGGCGACCAGCTCTTGCAGAGCCTCGCGATGTTTCTGCTGAGTCTAAGCGGAGCGGATCACGGGATTCTTGCGCGGGCATCTGCCGACACCTTCTATATGATGATGCCCGGAGAGCTGAAGTTCTACGAGACGCTCGGGCAGGAAATGCCGATGTTCTTCAAATCCTACCCTCTGCCCGTCCGGATCGGAGAAAAGATCGGCGTCTACTCAGACTCGAACGCAGATACCTCGATCTCCATCGAGCAGATGTGTGATCGCGCCCTTCTCGCACTCGACACGATCCAGCCTCAGAGTCTCTCCCGCGTCGCATTTTACAACCATTCTCTGCACGAGTCCCTGCTTCTCGAACACCGGATTCTCGACAGTGTGCCGGATGCCCTCGCAAACCGCGAGTTCAAGCTCTTTCTCCAGCCAAAGGTCGACATCCGCAGTGGAGAAGTTGTCGGCGCGGAGGCGCTGATCCGCTGGATTCACCCAGAACTTGGCTTCATCGCCCCCGACAAATTTATCCCCCTTCTCGAGAAAGAGGGAGATATCTACCACGTCGATCAGTTTATCTGGGAGGAAGCCTGCCGAATCCTTAAGACAAGAAAAGAGATGGGGCTTCGCTCCCTGCCGATCTCTGTCAATGTCGCCCGCGGAGACCTCTATCAGAATAATCTCTGTGATGTCCTAACCAACCTGATCAAGACCTACGGCCTGGACGCCTCCCTGCTCCGCCTTGAAATTCTCGAGCGCGTCTATGTCCGCGACTCCTCAAACCTTTTCGAGATCCTCACAAACCTCAGAAACCACGGTTTTCTGATCGAGATGGACGACTTTGGTACCGGGGAGTCCTCGCTCTCAATGGTAGCAAAAATGCCGATCGATGTCCTCAAACTCGACCGGCAATTTATCGTGTCCTGCCTTCAGGACCCCCGTCAGATGGAAATCATCCGCTTCATCGTCCAGCTCGCCAAAACACTCGACATGAAGATCATCGCGGAGGGTGTTGAGACGAGAGAGCAGGCAGATTTTCTTCTCTCGCTCGGATGCCTGTATGCACAGGGGTATTTCTACGGAAAACCAGAGCCGGCGGACGCCTTTCTCAAAGTACCATGAGAAACAGAAAATAAAAGGCACACTTTTATGATCTGTCCGCACAGCAGTAGCAGTGAATCATCTTCACGACCTCCTGCATATCAAGCGGTTTTGAGAGATGCTCATTCATCCCCGCCAATCGGCTTCTCTTCTTATCATCGATAAACGCATTTGCCGTCATCGCAAAAATCGGGATTGTCTGCGCATCTGTCCGGTCGAGACTGCGAATCTTTCTGCTCGCCTCCAAACCGTCCATCTCCGGCATCATAATGTCCATCAAAATCACATCAAAACTTCCCGGCTCCTGATTCACAAAGATCTCAACGGCTTCTTTTCCGTCATGCGCCTCCGTGATCACAGCGCCCTCATCCTCAAGAAGCGTCTTTGCGATCTCCATATTGAGTTCGTTGTCCTCGGCAATCAAAACCCTTACTCCGCGAATCGAAAACTCTTTCTTCTCCTCTTCCCGCCGTTCCTCCTGCTGACTGAAATCAACTTTCATCGGAAGTCTTACGGTAAACGTTGTTCCAAATCCGCGTTTGCTCACAAAGTCCACGCTTCCGCCCATGCGGTCAATCAGCTCCTTCGCAATCAACAGTCCGAGTCCATTTCCGGAATAGGTCGTTCTCGCCGTATTCTCCTCCTGAGTAAAGACCTCAAACATATGACTCTGAAACTCCTTAGTCATTCCGATTCCCGTATCCTCGATCACAAACTCATACTCGACCCTGCCATCCTCGGACACTTTTCCGATTTCACGACAGTTGACATTCACCCTGCCATCCTCGCGATTGAATTTCACGGCATTTGACACGAGATTCTGGATGATCTGGCGGACATGAAGGGGGCTTCCTACCACAATAGAATGTGTGATCTCATCGACGTTCATTGTGAGATGAACCTTTCTCTCCTCCGCCTGTTCCTCCATGAAAAACTTAATATCGCGCAGGATATTTTTCAGATTAAATGTTCTCTCCTCAAACGCAATCTCTCCCGATTCGAGCTTGCTCATCCTCAAAATATCGTCGAGGAGATCCTGAAGATAATCTGAGGAGAAAATGATCTTGTCCATACACTCTTTCACTCGCTCCGGATCTGAGGCAACACGCTTTGCGATCACCGCCATCCCGCGAATTCCGTTGACCGGAGTGCGGACATCGTGGCTCATCCGGCGAAGGAATGAACTCTTGACTCCGTTTGCAAGTTCGGCATCCCTTGCGGTCTTTCTGAGTTCTTCCTTGTAACGCTCCTCGTTCTGCTTGTAATCATTGACGTTACGCGCTGCAACGAGAACATCACGAACCTCCCCATTTTCATCAATCTGCTGAGGAATCAGGATACACAGATACCACGTTCCATTGACATCGCGAAACATCGCACTCCGGTTTTTGACTCCTCGCAGTCGCTCTCTCATCGTGTTTGGATTCATGAAATCCAGATAATCTTTCCGAAATTCCGGTGCGATCACATGATCGGCCAGGATCTCCACAACCTCCGACGCATCTCTCTTCTCGCCCACAAAAGATTTCATCCGATCCGAGCAGAGAATCTCCTCAAACTCCATCCGGTGAAGATGAAAAATCGCTGTCGTCACATAGATACTGCTGATTGCCCTGACTGTATTGAGCTGTTTTCTCTCCCTGCGAAAATATTCCTTCTCGGAGTGCTGACGCAGAAGAAGCACAAAACTGCAAAGAATCGCATAGACCGTGATTCCGGCGAGAACGAGGGCAATCATATTTGTGAAGACCTCTTTTTCCGGGTAAAAGACATAGATATAGTAGCGTCCGTAAACCGCACGCTTCCCGTACCAACTCCTGTGTGCCCGCTTTAAATGGATCAGTCTTCCCTCATAGTGACTTAAATCTCCAGCATTCGTGATCGGGGTTTTGTCCACCGGGATATTCTGTTTGATCTCTTTTCCATTACTCGCAAGAATTCGCATTCCGTCTGTAATGATGATGACCGGATTTTTGTGAAAGGTATTGTTCGTCAGAATTTTGTCGATAGACGGCTCATAGACATCTGTCTTAATCTTTCTGGTCTCAATGTAGCACAAAACTGCTACATCCCCACCCGCCATACATGCGATCTCGTAGGTGACATCCTGAGACATCATCGTCCCGCAGTATGTCTTCTTTGGATACTCGAAAATATTTTTTAGACTTGCCCCCTCCAGCTTTGGCTTCCAGAGCGCATAGGCATCTCTTCCATCTAGGTCAACCCCACAGATCTCGCTCTGATCAGAGTCGAGCACAAGAACTCCGCTCAGACCGCCCCGCCTCGCAAACTCAGTCAAAAAATCCTGATTTGCAAGCTGATCTCTCGCAACGAAATCCGTCAGCACCTCCGCTTTTTCCAACAGATCCTGTCGTGTTTTCGCCTGATTTCCCAGCTCATAGTTGTCGTATCTCTGACAGACAGATTCCATAAACGTGATCGTCTCATCCGCCAGATCTGCGATATACTTCCGATCATTCTTATAGACAACCCCAAGATAGATCAGCAACAGCAGGATACTGACACCTGCTAAAACGGCATCTAAGGTTCTCGTCCATCGCTTTGGACGATTATCGTTCATGGCCTTTCACCCCCAAAGTCCATTCCGCATCCAGCCCATATTTCTGAGCAATCTGAGGAATGGTTCCGTCTTCATTCATCTGTCTGAGCGTCTGCGTCAGGTTCTCAATCAGCTGAGAATCATTCTTCTTGTCAAATGCCACTCCAAGTCTCGCCATCAAAATCGGGATATCTAAATAGCGGTAGAGCTCCGGATTCTCCGTCGTGTATCTCCTTAACGCCATCTCATGACCGGCGACTGCATCCGCATAGCCTTTTCCGAAAGCGACAAACGCATCGTTGAGTCTGCTGTACGTCGAGACACGGCGCACACTCTCCCCCGATGAGTCAAATTGTTTGAGAAAATATTCCTCCGCCTTGGAATCAACCTGGACAGCGACTGTCTTTCCACTCAAATCCTCAAGCGACTGAATCGGACTATCCGCCGGAACGACCACGACCTCCGGGCTGTACAGATACGGTCCTGCCCAGTTATAGAGGTCTTCCCGCCCATTCATCGAGAAACTGCACCAAATACAGTCAATCTCTCCGCTCTGAAGCAGGTGATCCTGCTCTCCCCAGACAATCTCAATAAATACCGGGCGATACCCAAGACGTCTGCACGCCTCAGAAGCGATCTCTCTGTCCACCCCAGTATAATTTCCGTCTTCCCCGACGTAAAAATACGGCGCGTAGAGGTCGCTTCCGATTTTCAGTTCCGGAAGACTCCTGTCATATTCATCGGCAGACACCTCACTCGGCGCGCAGGCAGTCAAAAGCCCCACTGCCACCAAAACAGGAATCATCCATCCTGATGCTTTCTTCATAAGTCCTCTTTTCCTGAATTCTTGCGCATGTCTAATGCATTTGCCTAATACATTATCTAATACATTATCTAATGCATTATCTAATTAATGTATTTATCTGATATTAATCCATTTGTCTAATGCATTTCATGGGTATGATTAACAATCCACTCACTCGCAGAATAATTCAGCTGTTTTTCGTACTCTTCTTTGTGATTCCGCTTCTGATCGTACATCGCACAGTCGGCATCCTGTATGATCTCATCAAGCGTCTGCGGTCTGTTTTTCCCGGAAATCTCCACCAACCCGCAACTGAAGCTCTGAGGATAGGGAATTCCAAGGGTCTCCTTAAATTCCCGCTGAATCCTCTTCATTTTTCGCTCTGCCATCTCTTTCGGACACTTTCTGAGAATGATACAGAATTCATCTCCGCCTACTCTCGCAAACAGGTCATTTTCACGGACACAGGACTTCACCGTCTCCACAAACCGGCGGATGTAGCGGTCGCCCTCAAGATGACCATAACGGTCATTGACATATTTTAAGTGATCGAGATCGCAGTAACAGAACACCATCTTCTCCTTGCGCTCAAGCAGTTTTTCCATCTGCTCCTCGAAGTAAGTGCGATTGCGAATTCCCGTCAGCGGATCATGATAAGCCTCGACCTCAAGTCTCTTCTCCCTCGTTCTCTCCTCGGTCGCCTCACGGATGATATGCACATAGGCGAGCTCGCCCTGCCAGTGCATGAGTCCCGTTGTCACCTTGAAGATTCGGTGCAGGGAATCCTCCGTCTCCCAAACTTTCTCTGCCTCTTCCTGAATCTGTTCGAGTACCCCTTCCTTCTTCGTCATCTCAAGACAAAGCTTGAAAATCTCATTCGTCTTCGGATCTTCATTTGCATCCTTTGTGTTGCAGTAGAACACCTGACCATCCTCCACACCGACGACGAGAATCTGCTCCTCACTTCGACAGATCAGTTCCATCAGAAGCTGACTGTATCCCTCCATCATGCTCGCATGCGCTTTCTCTTTCTGCGCCTCCTCTTTCAGACGCATTTCACGCTCCTTGAGCTGGGCCGTCATCTTATTGAAAGCGTCTGAGAATTCGCCGAGATAGGAAACCGACTGGGAGTAATCCCCTCTTGCAACCTGTTTCGCCTGCCAAGTCATATGATTCAGGTTCGTGTGCATGTTCTTGAGGTTCTGACACAGAAAATTATCCTTTCCGGGCAAAGTGACAGAGAGATTTCCCTTCGAGAGTTCCGCAGAATACTCCTTCATCTCCCTCACTGCCTTATCAAGGAAACGAAGCCCCTTTCCCAGTTTCTGATAAGGTGGGTCGAGAGTCTCCACATCCAGAGGGCACGCATCCGGGCTGTAAAGAATATCGCGCAGATATTCAAACAGCCTCTCACAATTTTTTTCTTCCATTCTGCCCCCCTTTCTTTGATTGATTCCCCCGCAATCTTCTTATTCTTTGATCTCAGCCCGGAAACGGCAGACACGGTCGCCGGTCGCCCAACAGTCAATCTCGATTGCCGTATATACTTTTCCGGAGTACAGGGAAAGAATTCCCGCAATAAATCCCTCATCATAGTTGCAGACCGTCTCTCCGAGAATCGGAAGTCCGGAACAATCTGCATCCTCCGACACCGTCAAAATGATCTTTCCATTCTCCTCATCGACATCCTCAATGCGGAGCACACCGATCTTGAACGATTTGAGTTTCTCCTGAAGCTCCGCGATGAAGGTATCCATCGGCTGATCAAGGTTCAACAGGTTCTTCGCAAAGTATTCCCCTGCCTTGCGTCCCGCATTTCGGAAAATCTCGACCTGTTTCTCTTTTCCGAGTGTCTGAATCAGCTCATCGCGAATCGAATATTCGAGCAGACGATAGACGAGAACCGGAAGCTCCTCCCCGAGATTCTCTCTGCTGTTCGGATTATACTGTAAGTATTCCTCAAAGGTGATCGGCTTGCGATCCTCCATAAAAATATTGTCTTCCATCTGTTCTTCCCCTTTCCATTTTCCCTAACTTCCCAAATTTTGAGCCACATCCCATTCAATGATGTTCTGATTATAACATTTTCCAGCGTTTCGTTCAACAATGTGACAAAATCCTACGTACTTTTTATGCCTTTTTTTGATTTTTTTCTATTTTTATTCGTTTTTTTCCTTTTTTTCTTCTTTAAGGATTTATTTTTTTAAGATCTTCTGAACAGTAACTCCGTTTCTTCTTATTGAATTCCTTGAAAAAGTGTGGTATCCTGTCACTTAAATAACAAATTCAATAAATTCGTATTTTTTTACCCGTTTTACTCTACTGCTTTAAATTGTTGAACACCAAAGTACTAAAATAAACCGGGTTGAGATCGTACAATTGGAATAGCTTAAAAGCATGAACATTGAACATGAAGAAATAGAAACAAAATCGAAACAAAACAGAAATGAGGTCACTATGAATCAGGCAGAGACGATACTTGAAATCAAAGATCTGTGCGTGGAATTCCGGACAATGGCTGGAACCGTACATGCGGTTGATCACTTAAATTATACGCTTCATCGCGGGGAGAAGCTCGGAATCGTCGGAGAGAGCGGAAGCGGAAAGAGCGTTTCCTCCCTCGCAATGATGCAGTTGATCCCGAATCCCCCGGGAAAGATCACCGGCGGTCAGATCCTCTATCGCGGTCAGGATCTCACAAAACTCTCAGAGAGAGAGATGAGAGGCATCCGCGGAAACGAGATCTCGATGATCTTCCAGGAGCCGATGACTTCGTTAAACCCGATCCTTCGCTGTGGAAAGCAGATTGCGGAATCGCTCAGACTGCACCGCGGAATGAAGAAGAAGGAATCGATGGACGAGGCGATCCGCATGATGCAGGCAGTCGGCATTGCAAATCCGGCGGTTCGCGCCTACGAGTATCCGCATCAGATGTCAGGCGGTATGCGCCAGAGAGTCATGATCGCGATGGCACTCGCCTGTCAGCCTCAGATTCTGATCGCCGATGAGCCGACAACGGCTCTCGATGTGACGATTCAGGCTCAGATCCTCGATCTGATCCGCCACTTGAATGAGACGATGAAGACCTCGGTTGTCTTCATCACCCACGACCTCGGCGTTGTCAGCGAACTGTGCGATACCGTCATCGTCATGTACACCGGTCACATCGTCGAGCAGGCTCCGGTGCGTGAGATTTTCGAGAATCCGCTCCACCCTTACACACAGGGACTTTTAAGCGCGATCCCGAAGATCACAAAGGAGAGAAATCCGTTAAGCACGATCGAGGGCATGGTTCCGAACCCGACCGACCGGATCTCCGGTTGCAGTTTCTGGCCGAGATGCCCGTATGCGACCGAGCGCTGTAAGCAGGAAGAGCCTCCGGTATTCTCCGCTGGAGAGAACCGCAAGGTGCGTTGCTGGCGCTACGACAATTTGAACGAAACGACAGGAGGTTCTGACAATGGCTGAACAACATGAAAATTCCAAAGACGTACTTGTCCGGGCCGATCACGTCAAAGTATATTTCAAAGGAAAAGACAAGAAATCCGGCACGGTTCGCGCCGTCGACGATGTCTCTTTTGATATCTTCAAGGGAGAGACCTTCGGTGTCGTAGGAGAGTCCGGATGCGGAAAGAGTACCCTCGGAAGAACACTGATCCGACTGATCAATCCGACCGACGGTCACGTCTACCTCGACGGGGAGGACATCTCCTCGCTCAAGGGAAACGATTTAAAGCAGATGAGAAAGAAGGCACAAATCATCTTTCAGGACCCTTCCGCTTGCCTCAACCCGAGACGGACGATCCACCAGATCCTGATGGAGCCTTTCGAGATCCATCACCTGACCGGAAAGATCGATGTGAACGCGAGAATTGAGGAGCTTCTTCATCTCGTCGGACTCGACACCTACCATCTGAGCCGTTATCCTCATGAGATGTCGGGTGGACAGAAACAGCGTATCGGCATCGCCCGCGCCCTCGCCTTAAACCCACAGATCATCATCTGCGATGAGGCGGTCTCCGCCCTCGATGTCTCGGTGCAGGCACAGGTTTTAAACCTTCTTCAGGATCTGAAAAAGAGACTCGGACTCACCTACTTTTTCATCTCCCACAACTTGAACGTCGTCTATCAGGTCAGCGACCGCGTCGGCGTGATGTACTTGGGAAAGATGGTGGAGATCGCCACCTACGACCAGCTCTATGAGAAACGCTATCATCCTTACACCGAGGCGCTTCTCTCCGCGATCCCACAGGTCGACGCTTCCGAGCAGAAAGAGAGAATCCATCTCTCCGGTGAGGTTCCAAGCCCGTCAAATCCGCCGTCCGGATGCCGGTTCCACACGAGATGTCCGAAGGCGTGCGAGCGCTGTTCCTGCGACACCCCGGAACTTCGGGAGATCGAGCCGGGTCACTTTGTCGCCTGTCATCTCTATGACTGAACAGACTGCGACGAAACAAACTAAATCCATGACTAATCATGTGATTAAGCAAGGGATACTCACTTCCCTGAATATTTTGACTGAGAGATCATGTCGGCCTGCAACCGCAATCCGGCATCTCTGATAAAATCATTGCAACCGGAAAAATACCGGCAACTTGAATTTGAACTTAAATTTGAGCTTAAATTTAAACTTGAATTTGAACTTGTCGATACGGAACCGTTGCAAACTAGGAAAAAAGAGGAGGTCACAATTATGAAAAAGAAAAAATTCATGGCTCTGGCACTGGCTATGGCAACCGCAGTAGGTTGCACAGCATGTGGTGGCGGTAAGTCCACCACCGAGACGACTCCGACCGGATCTTCCGATTCCGCTTCCGAGTCTCAGGCTTCCACCGGTGACAACACCGTCATCGTCGCAATGGGCGCTGGTTTCTCCACCCTCGATCCGGGATATGTATACGAGAAGTATCCTCAGCTGATCGTCAACGCGTGCTATGAGAACCTGTTCAAATTCTATGAGAACGACGGAACTCCTCAGCCGGCTCTTGCAGACAGCTACGAGTTCTCCGACGATGGTCTGACCCTGACTGTAAAATTAAAGGACGGCATCGTCTTTGCAAGTGGCAACACGATGACTTCCGCCGATGTCGCATTCAGCATTAATCGTACCAAGAACTTAAAGGGCAACCCGTCCTTCATCTGCGACACGATCGACAGCATTGAGACTCCGGATGACTCCACCGTTGTCTTCCACTTAACCGAGCCGGACAGTGCAATTCTTTCCAAGCTGACTTACAGCTCCTTAGCTATTCTTGACAGCGCAGTAGTCAAGGAGAATGGCGGAACCGACGCGGAGGATGCTGCCTCCACCGATACCGCACAGAGCTTCCTCGATAGCGCAAGCGCAGGAAGCGGTATGTACATCCTGACGAGCTACACCCCGGACGAGGAGGTTGTGCTTGAGAAAAACCCGAACTACTGGGGCACTTCAGCAAACGTTGACAAGTACATCTTAAAGATCCAGCCAGATGCAAACACCCAGATGATGACGCTCTCCAGCGGAGATATCGACATCGCACTGAACCTGACCGATGACACGCTTGAGGAGCTCAAAGGTTCTGAGAACGTGGAGATCACCGACGGTCTGACCAAAATGATCGGCTTCGTGATGATGAACATGGATGAACAGTACGGCGGTCCGGTATCTGATCCGAACGTGCAGAAGGCAATCCGCAAGGCTCTCGACTACTCCGGCATCCGCATGATCTGTGGTGAGGGAACCGTGACTCCTTACTCCATCATTCAGGACGGCTTCATGGGAAGCAAGGGCGATCGTCCGGACGACTACACGAACATTGAGGAGGCAAAACAGCTCCTCGCTGACGCTGGATATCCGGATGGCTTCAGCGTAGATATGACCGTATCTGATCTGGATATGGAAGGAATCCAGCTGACCGACCTTGCACAGAAGGTAAAGGATGACCTGTCTCAGATCGGCATTGACGTCAACATCGTGACCGAGGCATGGGCTGCCGGCTACGGCGATGCTTACCGCAATGGCACCCTCGGCTTCACTGTGATGTACTGGGGCGTTGATTACAGCGATCCGAACGTACAGCTCGAGTTCCTGCCGGGTGGAACCGTTGGAAAGCGCGCTGGCTGGACTGCTGAGATCGATCCGGAGCTTGCCGGCATGTACACCGAGGCAATGGCTGCTACTGACAACGATGCAAGAACCCAGGTTCTTGAGAACATTCAGGATGCTATGTACGAGGATGGTCCGTTCATCGTCATCGCACAGGCTCCGGCACACATTGCACACTCAAGTCGTCTGGCAAATGTAGACATCTTCGATTCCTACACGATCGACCTGACGGAAATCAATGTAAAATAATAACGTAAAATAATAATGTAAAATAATTAGGAAGTTTTTTACGATTGCATCACAAGATTCAAAAGAGAGGTACTAAATGGGAGAGCTGAAATTTATTGGAAAACGTGTGGTTTATCTGGCCGTCATGCTTTTCGGAGTTGCCACCCTCGTCTTCATCCTCACAAAGATGATCCCGGGTGATCCGGTTGTTGCGAACTTGAGCCAGAGAGCCTTAAATGATCCGGAGATCGTGTCTGCCTACCGCATAAAACACGGTCTGGACCAGCCACTCATTGTGCAGTATTTCTACTACATTCGTGACCTACTGCATTTTGACCTTGGAACGTCCATCCGCACCAACCGCCCGGTCCTTGACGACCTCGCGCGGTGCTATCCGGCAACTCTGGAGCTGGCTCTTTTCTCCATTGTGATCGCGTCCCTGTTCGGCATCCTGTTTGGCATCATCTCTGCCATTCGCCGAAACAGCATTCTCGATCAGATTGTGAGAGCCATCTCCGTCACCGGCGTCAGCATTCCGGCATTCTGGTTTGCACTGCTGATGCTCTATTTCTTCTATTATAAGATGAAGATCTTTCCGGGACCGGGACGACTCAGCAATTCGTTTTCCGCCCCGGCAACCGTGACCGGCATGTACGTCATCGACAGTCTGATCGAGGGTGACACGGCAAAAGCGCTCGACGCAGTCCGTCATCTGATTCTGCCGAGCATCGTGCTCGCCGCTTTCACGATGGGACTGATCACAAGAACCACGAGATCGAACTTGCTCGACACTCTGTCTACCGACTATATCCGAACTGCAAAAGCGAAGGGTCTTAGCGGTATGGCACTGATTATCCACCATGCACTCGGCAATGCGCTGATCCCGGTTATGACCGTCATCGGTCTGGGACTCGGCAACCTGCTCGGTGGTATGGTTCTCGTCGAGACGATCTTCAAATGGCCGGGCGTCGGACAGTTCGCCTACGAATCTGTCATGGCGGCTGACTATCCTGCAATCATCGGAGTCGCTCTGCTAATTGCGCTCAACTACATGATTATCAACACGGTAGTCGATATCCTGTACGGAATCATCGATCCGAGAGTGAGGTGCAACTAATGATTCATTCCCTGAAAAAACTTTTGAAATCCAACTATCTTTTTACCCTGGGAATTCTCATCTGTCTCGGATGGATTCTGGCTGCCATCCTTGCTCCGGTTATCGCTCCGTATGATCCGATTGCCCAGGATCTGACGATGCGTCTGAAAGCGCCGTCCGCCCTCCACTGGTTTGGAACGGACAACTTTGGACGTGACATCTTCAGCCGTGTGATCTACGGCGGACGCTACTCTCTGCTCGCAGGATGCCTCTCCGTCACGATCGCAGGCGTGATCGGAACGCTCTACGGAGCTCTCGCCGGATATGTCGGCGGATGGATCGACAACGTGATGATGCGTTTTTCGGAGATGATCCTCTCCTTCCCGTCGCTGATCCTCGCAATGATCATCAACGCCGTGATGGGATCTAATCTGTTCAATACGATGTTTGCGCTCGTTATCGTCTCATGGCCGACTTACGCGCGCCTGATGCGAAGCGTCGTGCTGAGCGTCAAGGAAAACGAGTATGTCACTGCTTCCGAGGCACTCGGAGCTTCCAAACTCCGCATTTTGATGTTCGACATCATCCCGAACAGTGTCAGCTCCGTGCTGATTATGGCGACGACCGATATCGGAAATAAGATCCTGATGTTCTCGACGCTGAGCTTCCTCGGACTTGGATCTGCACCGCCAACCCCGGAGTGGGGCATGATGGTTTCCGACGGTGTGGATTACTTCAATAAGTTCTGGGTCGCAGGATTTCCGGGACTTGCGATCTTCACGATGGCGGTCGGCGCGAACTTCATCGGGGATGGACTTAGGGATCTGCTTGATCCGAAGCTGAGGACGCAGTTCTAAGGGCTGAGGTTTTGGATGTTTTAAGGTGGCAGTTTCAGTTTTTGGTTTCTAGGTGATTTCCGAAATTTGGGAGAGCTTAGATTTTAGACGTTAAACCTTAGACGTTAAACCTTAGATCTTAAATTTCAGATTTTAGATTTTTAATTTTTTCTCTGGGCGACTCCGGCAAAATAAGTCCTGCAAACTCGCTCTCGCTCCGGGTTCAACGTAGCGGTGCATAAGGTCGCAAAATACGCGACCTAAACACCGACGTTTCGCACGGGTTTGCAGTGACTTTTTCGCCTTCGTCGCCTAGATATAAATGACTTTTCTTATAAAAGTTTCAAGTCGACGCTCGTAGCGCATATAATTACTTGGGAATTCCAAATGTTTAGTATATAAATGTGATTTCCGCAAAACTTTATAAAATATATTTTTATGAAATCCCGCAACCGGGATTTTTTGTGCATCTGGGATCTTTTTTCCCGGATTAATCCGTACTATAATCTCCTTAGATAAAAATTCTTATGTAGGTTCGCTCTTACTAAGAGAGAGGATATATATAATGAATTACAAATAGAATTTAGAAAGGACGTTATTTATCATGAATGAATCAAGAGCAAATCGAATTCTCACTGCATTGAAAGAGCAGGGGGCGGAGCAGATGCTGATCGTTGATCCGATGTCTATCTGCTATCTGACTGGTGTCTCTATGGCTCCATTTGAACGTTTCTACGGTCTTCTGCTTCGCGCCGACGGTCATCACGTTTATTTCCTGAATCGTCTTTTCCACGTTCCGGAGGATGTTGGAATTGAGAAAGTATGGTATTCTGACACAGATCCGGTTATGGAGATCGTCGCAAAATATCTCGACAAGGATGCTCCTCTTGCAGTGGACAAGGAGTTAAAGGCTCGTTTCCTGCTTCCGCTGATGGAGATGCACTCTGCTTCTGCTTTCATCAACGGTTCTCTCGCTGTCGACACGACCCGCGGAGTTAAGGATGAGGAGGAGCAGGAAAAGATGCGTGTTGCTTCTGACATCAACGACAAGGCGATGGCTCAGTTCAAGACGCTGATTCATGAAGGCGTGACCGAGAAAGAGGTCGCAGATCAGATGCTTCAGATTTATCTTGATCTCGGCGCTGATGGTTATTCATTCCCGCCACTCGTCGCTTTCGGTGCAAATGCTGCTGACCCACATCATTCCCCGGATGATACGGCTGTCAAGGCTGGCGACTGCGTATTGTTCGACGTCGGATGCATCAAGGACGGCTACTGCTCCGATATGACCCGTACCTTTTACTTTAAGACGGTAAGTGAAGAGCACCGCAAAGTCTATGATACCGTTCGCATGGCAAATGAGACTGCAATCTCCAAGATTCGCCCGGGTATTCCGCTCCATGTGTTTGATGATACTGCAAGAGGTCTGATCAGCGACGCCGGTTGGGGCGAATATTTTACCCATCGTCTCGGTCACTTTATCGGTCTGTCCGAGCATGAATTCGGAGATGTCTCCTCGACAAACATGTGGGAGGCAAAGCCGGGCATGATCTTCTCGATCGAGCCGGGTATCTATCTGCCAAAGGATACGGGTGTGCGCGTTGAGGACCTTGTTCTCGTGACTGAGGATGGCGTCGAAGTGCTCAACCACTACCCGAAACAGCTTGAGATCATTGAATAATTGTAACTGTTCAGTAGGTCTGCGCATTTACTGCGCTGACCGTACAAAAATATGAGCTGGCAAGCAAAAATCCCATTGTCGAAGACAATTTTTAATGGATTTTTGCTCGTGACTGTGAAGGTACTGAACAGTTACGAATAATTGCAAAAAACAGGAGGATACAGATCTGGCATGAAACATCCGATTGTCACACTTCATATGGCAAACGGTGCCGACATCGTGATTGAACTTCTTCCCGAGTCCGCACCGAACACCGTAAACAGCTTTCTCTTTGGTGCCTGCAATGGCTATCTTGACCACCATGCGATTGAGCGCATCGTCCCGGGGAACTGGATCGATGTCAGCTATACGGCATTTGGAAAGAAAGAACTTCAATATCTGATTCCGAATGAATTTGAACTTCATCCGGAGATCACTCCACTCGACTCCCACCCGGGCTGTGTCTGCATGGGCGGATATGGAGAAGCAGGACTTGCAAGCTGTGAGTTCTTCTTCCCGCTTCGCGACTGTCCGGATCACAAGGGAACCTACCCGGTATTTGGACATGTCGTATCCGGAATGGACGAAATCAAGCGCATTGCGGGCGTGAAGACCGTTCCAGTCGATTTTCCGATTCCGGGAGTTGAGGTCAACAAACCGGTAGAACCTCAGGTGATTGAAACCGTTGAGGTCGAGCTTTTCGGAGAGACTTACCCTGAGCCGGTCCGTGTGGAAAATCCGAAACTGCCTAAATGCTGGCCAAAGCTGTAAGTTTCGTTACGGTAATTAAGTTTTTTCTTAAATTAGATGAGGGGATTTTCTGTTATGAAAATCCCCTTATAAAGTGATACAGATTTTCAAAAAAAATGGCTAAATGTCTCATTTTCATTTTTTCTTGTTTGTAGTACAATGTTTGTAACCATTTACACAGCAATTTTGCTGTGCAAACTTGTCACTGTACACGGGTAGGCATTTTCTGAACTGAAAATGCCGTATGATACAGTGGTGGCAGCAGATTTTGCCGATTTGGAATGCGAAGCATCGGCAAAATCCGTTACTGTTTGCGCAATGCGTAAACAGTAACGTGCAAACTTTTTTAATTTTAATAAACATAGGAGAGGGAAAGAGAATGAATTTTCTGGAAGAACGCATTGTAAAAGACGGAGTTGTAAAACCGGGTAACGTACTGAAGGTAGATACCTTCCTGAATCATCAGATGGATATTGAGCTGATCGATCAGATGGGTGCTGAGTTCAAGAAACGTTTTGGTGACGCTCCGATCACTAAAATCCTGACAATCGAGGCTTCCGGCATCGGCATTGCCTGCCTGGTTGCACGTCACTTCCATGTTCCGGTTGTATTTGCAAAGAAATCCAAGAGCATCAATCTTGACGGTGAGATGTATGTCGCTGAGGTAGAGTCCTTCACCCACAAGTGCAAGAATCAGATCATCGTTTCCAAGAAGGTACTGAGTCCGGAGGATCACGTCCTGATCATCGACGACTTCCTTGCAAATGGCTGTGCGCTTCAGGGACTCCTCTCCATCGTGGCTGAGTCCGGCGCATCCGTTGAGGGCATCGGTATCGCAATCGAGAAGGGCTTCCAGCCGGGCGGTCGCATGATCCGCAACCTTGGATACCACCTCGAGTCCCTCGCAATCGTGGACGGCATGAACGACGAGACGGGTGAGATCATCTTCCGTCCGCAGGAGGCATAAACAATGAAATCGACAGAGTCCTCCGTTCAGAACATTTACACACTTGACGGTCACGTCCCGCTCGCGCAGGCAGTTCCGTTTGGTCTCCAGCACATTTTGGCAATGTTCGTCGCAAACATCGCGCCGATCATCATTGTCACCGGAGCCTGCGGACTTGATGCCTCCCACAGTGCGATGTTGATCCAGTGTGCAATGATCATCGCCGGTATCGGAACGCTGATTCAGCTCTTCCCAATTTGGAAGATCGGTTCTGGACTTCCGATTGTGATGGGAATCAGTTTTACCTTCGTCTCTGTATTCTGCTATGTTGGTCCTGCCTACGGTTACCCCGCTATTGTCGGTGCCGTTCTTATCGGCGGACTGATCGAGGGTGTCCTCGGACTTTTTGCAAAGTACTGGATGAAGCTGATCACTCCGATCGTCTCCGCGAGCGTTGTAACTTCGATCGGATTTTCCCTGTTGTCTGTCGGTGCTGCCTCATTTGGAGTCGGTAGCGGAAGTGAGAACTTCGGCGCACCGGCCAACTGGATTCTCGGAACGGTGACTCTGATCTGCTGTCTGCTGTTTCACATTTTTGCGAAATCGTATTTCAAACAGCTTTCTGTCCTCTTTGGACTGATTGTCGGATATATCCTCGCAATCTGTATGGGAATGGTGGATTTCTCTGCTCTGCATGGTGTCTCTGTGGTCGCTCTCCCGAGCTTCCTTCCGTTCAAGCCGGAATTTGATATCAATGCGATCATCGCGGTCACGCTGATCTTCCTCGTCTCTGCGACGGAGACGATCGGTGACACCTCCGCACTCGCATCCTCCGCACTTGACCGAAATGCTTCTGAGAAAGAGACGACAGGCTCAATCACCTGCGACGGCTTTGTAAGCTCGCTCTCCGCGCTGTTCGGATGCCTTCCGATCACCTCCTTCAGCCAGAACATCGGTCTTGTCGCAATGACAAAAGTCGTAAACCGCTATGCGATTGCAACGGGTGCCATCATCATGATCATTGCCGGTGTCTTCCCGGCTGTCGGCGCACTTCTTGCAACGCTCCCGGATGCGGTTCTCGGCGGTTGCACGATCATGATGTTCGGAATGATCGTCATGAGTGGAATCCAGATGATGAGCCGTTGCGGTTACAGCCAGAGAAACATCACGATCGCCTCGGTTTCTCTGAGTGTCGGAATCGGATTTACTCAGGCACCGGAGCTCTTCGAGATCTTCCCGCAGATCATCCGCACCGTGTTTGCAGAAAACTGTGTTGCTGTTGTCTTCCTCGTATCCGTCATTCTGAACCTGGTTCTGCCGGCTGATATGGAGGCAACATCCGCAAAGAAAAAAGGATAACCCTCGCTTGTTCTAATGGAAATACAGGACACTTTTTTACTTGCGAAATTTCGCATTTTGTGATAGCCTATTAACGTCAAAATGCGTGTATAGGTTCAAGATAGGTTCGAGTTTATGCGATGCATGAACGATAACCACGATAGGGTTGAACGTTTCTACCAGCTGCCGAAACAGTTGCCTACAGGCTTCTGTTTTGCGTATGCTGGTTTTTTGTGCGCCTTTCTGACAGCATCAACAACATCAACGATGCAGAATTGCGGTTATTTATTACCATTTTTGTTTAAAGAAAAGGAGTTTTGTACATGAGTCAGAATCAGAAAAATTATGATGTCATCATCATCGGAGCAGGTCCGTCCGGTATCTTCTGTGCTTACAAACTGATTGAGAAGAAACCGGATATGAAAATTCTCATGATCGAGAAAGGTCGTCCGATCGAAAAGCGTGTATGTCCGAAGAGAACGACTGGTGTATGTGTCGGCTGTAAGCCGTGCTCCATCACGACCGGATTTGCAGGTGCGGGCGCATTCTCCGATGGAAAACTGTCCCTCTCCCCGGATGTCGGCGGAAATCTTCCGGAGATTCTCGGTTATGACCGTGCAGTGCAACTCATCAAGGAATCCGATGATATTTATCTGAAATTCGGCGCAGATACCAGCGTATACGGTGTCGACAAGCAGAGAGAGATCGAGGAGATCCGCCGTAAGGCAATCGGCGCAAACTTAAAGCTGATCGAGTGCCCGATCCGTCATCTCGGAACCGAGGAAGGATACAAGATTTATACCCGTCTTCAGGAGCATCTGCTCGCTCAGGGTGTCATTATGGAGTTCAACACGATGGTTGAGAACATCATCATCGAGGACAACGTCGCAAAGGGCGTCATCACCGACAAGGGCGAGACTTACTATGCGCCGGAAATCGTTTCCGCAATCGGTCGAGAGGGCTCTGACTGGTTCTCCCACGTCTGCGGAGAGCATGACATCGAGACTCAGGTCGGAACTGTCGACATCGGTGTCCGTGTTGAGGTTCGCGATGAGGTTATGGAGTTCCTGAATAAAAACCTCTATGAGGCAAAGCTCGTTTACTACACCCCAACCTTCGATGATAAAGTTCGTACCTTCTGTACCAACCCGTCCGGTGAGGTTGCAACGGAGTATTATGAGAACGGTCTTGCCGTTGTAAACGGTCACGCTTACAAGTCTCAGGAGTACAAGACAACCAACACGAACTTCGCACTTCTCGTGAGCAAGAACTTCACCCGTCCGTTCAACGAGCCGATCGAGTACGGCAAGCACATCGCCCAGCTCTCCAACATGCTCTGCGGTGGTCGCATCATGGTTCAGACCTTCGGTGATTTCCAGAGAGGTCGTCGTACCACAGAGGAGCGTCTGTGCAGAAACAACCTGATCCCGACCTTAAAGGATGCCGTTCCGGGCGATCTGTCCCTCGTTCTGCCTTACCGCATCATGAAGGATATCAGCGAGATGCTGATCGCACTCGACAAGGTAACGCCGGGTATCGCAAGTGATGAGACTCTGCTCTACGGTGTTGAGGTAAAATTCTACTCCAACAAAGTTGTCGTAAACAAGGACTTCGAGACAAGCATCTCCGGTCTGCGCGCAGTCGGTGACGGTGCATCCGTGACGAGAGGTCTTCAGCAGGCATCTGCAAACGGACTCAGCGTGGCTGAGAGTATTCTGAAGAAGATGGAGCAGTAATATAACCAAGTCTCCGAAAAAGTCGACTTGAATCATCCACATGTCTTTGGGACAGTATTTTTCCACATAAGAAACGCGCGGAAGATTTCCACAATCCTCCGCGCGTTTCTTTATCCACAATCATCTGAGATTTTTTTCGTTTTCTGCACATCTCAATCTCACATGCTGATTCACATCGTCCTAATTTGTATTCTGATTTGTACTCTGTTTTGTATTCTCATTCGTATTCTCAGAATCTTATTCTTTTATATCGTTTGTATTTTTCGCATCTTCCGCAAGTTTTCCGATTGCAAGTAGAAGCTCTTTTGCCTTCTCAAGCATTGCCATACAATCTTTCTGCTTCTTTCTCTCTGTATACAGGAAATACGGCTCTTCTGTCATCATAAACTTGAGATTTCCTTTCTGAGAGGCAACAAGCTCCGGAATTCCCGACGGATCGAGTTTTGCCTGCTTGAACATCTTTAAGCGCACTTCCTGACGATTTACTTTGACTTCCGTCACGTAGGCGCGATGCGCCTCCGCCTTGAGCATTGCGACAACAAGCAGATTTTCCACCGGTTTGGGGATCTCTCCGAAACGGTCAAGCAGTTCATCCTGCATATCCATGTATTCCTCTTCGTTCTCAATCCCAGAAATTCGCTTATAAATGTCGAGCTTCTGATACTCATTCTTGATATAGGAAGCCGGAATATAAGCGTCGATGTCACACTCCACAACAGACTCGAACTCGTCCTCCTCGTTTCGCTCTCCCTTGAGCGCAAGGACTGCCTGATTCAAGAGCTTGCAGTACAGATCGTATCCGACTGCCTCCATATGGCCGTGCTGTTCCGCGCCGAGCACATTTCCCGCTCCTCGAATCTCGAGATCCCGCATTGCGATCTTGATTCCACTTCCGAGTTCCGTGAATTCTCGGATTGCCTGAAGACGCTTCTCCGCCTCCTCCTTGAGCAATTTATCTCTCTTATACATCAGAAATGCATACGATGTGCGGTTCGAGCGTCCAACACGCCCGCGGAGCTGATAGAGCTGGGAGAGTCCCATCTGGTCGGCATCGTGGATGATCATCGTGTTCGCATTCGGAATATCAAGTCCCGTCTCAATGATCGTCGTCGACACAAGCACATCGGTGTCCCCGTTGATAAAATCAAACATGATCTTCTCGAGCTTGTGCTCCGACATCTGCCCGTGCGCGTAGACCACATTTGCGGACGGAACGAGTTTTTGAATCTTTCCCGCAACCTCCTCGATATCCTTGACGCGATTGTATACATAGTAGACCTGTCCGCCCCGCGCAAGCTCACGGTTCACCGCCTCGCGGATCATCTCCTCGTTGTACTCCATCACATAGGTCTGGATCGGAACTCGGTCAACCGGCGGTTCTTCGAGCACGCTCATATCGCGGATTCCGACAAGACTCATGTGCAGGGTACGCGGAATCGGCGTCGCCGTCATCGTCAGAACATCGACATTTTCCTTGAGCTGTTTGATTTTCTCCTTATGCGCAACGCCAAAGCGCTGTTCCTCATCGATGATCAAAAGACCGAGATCTTTAAACTTCACATCTTTTGAGAGCACGCGGTGTGTGCCGATCACGATATCCGCCTGTCCCTTTTTGAGTGCCTCAATCGTGTTCTTGATCTGCGTCGGAGTCCGGAAGCGTGACATCAGATCAACGCGAACAGGGAATTCTTTCATGCGCTGAACAAAGGTATTGTAATGCTGTTGCGCAAGGATTGTCGTCGGAACGAGATAGACGACCTGTTTGCCCTCCTGAATCGCCTTAAATGCTGCGCGCAGAGCAATCTCCGTCTTGCCATAACCGACATCCCCACAGATCAGACGATCCATGATCTTATGGCTCTCCATATCGCGCTTCGTGTCCTCGATCGCCGTGAGCTGATCGTCGGTTTCCTCATACGGGAAAAGTTCCTCAAATTCTCTCTGCCACACCGTGTCCGGTCCGTAGACAAATCCATCTGTATTCTGTCGCGCTGCATAGAGCTTGACTAAATCCTTTGCAATCTCCTTCACGGCAGTGCGCACACGAGTTTTTGTCTTATTCCACTGCTCTCCGCCGAGTTTATTTAACTTCGGCGCCTTCGCATCCCCGCCCGCATACTTCTGGATTCCCTCAAGTCTCGTTGCCGGCAGGTAAAGATTTCCTCCATCCGCGTACTCGATCTTTAAATAATCTTTTACGACCTTGTCTCTCTCAATCTTCTCGATTCCACGGTAAATACCGAGTCCATGATCTTCATGGACAACATAGTCGCCGACAGAAAGCTCGGTAAAACTCTGAATCTTCTTTCCCTCATATGCAGTTTTCCGGCGCTTCTTTTTCTTACGCTCCACGCCAAACATATCGCCCTCAGTGATGACGACAAATCGAATCTGCGGATACTCAAATCCACGATGGAGCTTTCCATAAGTCACAAGAATCTCGCCGGGCTGAACTTTTCGCTCCTCATCATCCGGGCAGAATGCGCTCAACTCGTACTCTCTCAAATCGCCCGCAAGACGGCTTGCCCTTGTCCTCGAACCCGAGAGCAGAATCACGCGGTATTTCTCGCGCTTCCACCGTTGAAGATCCTTGATCAGCATCTCAAAATTATTCTGATAGGACGCAACATTCTTCACGCTGATCGCATATCGGTTCTTCACTTCCATCCCCGGAAGTTTCTGTTCCAGTCCGGTCAGATAAACGGTATTTGCGCGCTGTGCATGTGCGAGAACCTCATTGACCGGATAGAGAAGAGCAGTCTGTCCCGGAAGCAAATATCCTTTTTCAAGACGGTGCATCATGCTCTCGCGAAATTCCGTCTCAACCGCGGTTCCCTTCTCGCGAAGTCGCGCCGGCTCATCCAGAAAAATCATGCTCGTCTCCGGATCAAAGTAGTCAAGAAACGACACGGTCTCCCCGCTGAAATACGAGAGGTAGGCATCGAGTCCCTGAAGATTCCAACCTTCCTCAATGCCCTCGGTCAGTTCATTCACAATCCGCAGAATGCGCCCAGCCTCCTCGGTCTTTCTCTGACTTCTCAGGCTCTGCTCATAAATTTTCTCCTCTTCACGAATTCTCTTCACTCCATCTGTGAGCTGAGACGGGGTCAGAATCGTCTCCATCGCCGGATAAATTGCGACTTCATCGAGCTGTTCAATCGAACGCTGACTCTCCAAATCAAACGAGCGGATCGAGTCAACCTCCGTGTCCCACAGCTCAATTCGGATCGGAACTTCCTCAGTCAGCGGAAAAATGTCGAGAATACCTCCGCGAATCGAGAACTGCCCCATGCCGTCAACCTGAGCAGTGCGCTCATAGCCGAGTCGCACGAGCTGATCTTTCCAGTAATCCAGATCGAGTTCCTGACCGTTCTCAATATGCAAAACGTGTTTTTTCATCTGCGAAAGCAAGAGAAGATGATCCATCAGACCGTCAAGCGTCGTCACGATCACGCCGGATGCATCTTCCATCAGATGACGAAGCACAGAGATTCGCTGGCGCGCCAGAAGATTTCCGTGAATATCCGCACTGTAAAACAGCAGATCCTTTGCGGGATACAGCCACACATCATTTCGGAAACAGCAGAAATCGTCGTAGATTTCTTTTGCTCTTGCATCCTCATACGTCACCACAAGCTTCCACGGTATCTCAGATGCCGTCTCCTGCATCAGATGTACCTTCTGGGAATCCATGCATCCGCTGACCTGAACGGGACCTTTTCTCCGCTGGATCTCACGATTCAGTTCCTCGAACTCCGCCAGTTCCGACAGCGGACTTGCAAATACCTGACTCATCTTCTCTTCACCTCCACATATCACATTAAAATAATTTTTTAATCCATCTTCAAAATTACTTACATCGATATTTTTTACACGTTATTATTCATTATAATAGCGTTTTTTCATACTTACTTTTTCTTTCGTAATGCTCCGCCGGCGAGATAAGTCACGCAAACTCGTTCTCACTCCGGGTTCGACGTAATGGTGCATAAGACTGCAAACTACGCAGTCTAAGCACCAACGTCTCACACGGGTTTGCTTAGACCTTCTCGCCTCTGTCGCTTCCACATCATACTGGATAATTCTACATTCAATTTGAAAAATCCTTTTTAATACTTTTACTCTGCCTTTTTCTTTGCATTGTAATGATTCATTGCACGATCAGCACCATCTCGCAACATCATTTCTACCGCATCTGATGCCTCTTTAAATGCCTCATTCATCACAGTCTGATCTTCAGCCGAAAAATGTCCCAGCACATAGTCTGCAAGATCCATCTTCGGTGGTTTTGCACCAACTCCAACCTTGATTCTCGGGAATTCCTGATTTCCAAGCTGGGCAATGATATTTTTGATTCCATTGTGACCGCCTGCGCTTCCCTTCAGACGGATTCTGAGCTGTCCCGGATCAAGGCTGATGTCATCGTAAATCACAATTAGCTCCTCAGACGGATCAAGTTTATAGTAGTCCATAACCTCACGGATACTCTCTCCGCTAAGATTCATGTAGGTCTGAGGCTTTACAAGAATGACCTTCTCGCCCTCTATCATTCCCTTTCCGCAAAGTGCTTTATGCTTCTTCTCACTCACATCAATGTTGTGGCGATCTGCCAGCACATCGATCACGGAAAAGCCTGCATTGTGTCTTGTCTTATCATATTCCCGTGTCGGGTTTCCAAGTCCTGCAATTATATACATTGTTCTTTCCTTTCCTAATTACAAACATTTAAGGCGCTCTGTATTCGCTTCTATCATACAGTTTAAAGTCATTTATAAGTAGAGTCTTGCACCATTTTAGCAGTTGTGAGGTGGGTTGTAAAGTCCCGCCTAACTCTCTCTCATCTTTAATTTTTTCTCATAACTTTTGCAAAATTTTTTCTTTTATAGTGCAAAAAAAGAAGCCTCGCAAGACTTCTTTTCCACATTTCTGTTTTTATGCGTTATGTTAATAGTTGAAATAAGATTCTTTAGAATCTTGAGAATAACTAGCAGGGCTCTGAGGGCGGGAAAGATCCTGCAAACCCGTGTGAGACGTCGGTGTTTAGGTCGCGTCCTTTGCGACCTTATGCACCGCTACGTCGAACCCGGAGTGAGAACGAGTTTGCAGGACTTTACCCGCCTGAGGAGCCCCACCCAATTTTCAAAATTCTCAAAGCCCTCAAAATTCATAAAAGAATTCGATTCCTATTAGTACCAAAATCAAAACTCCCAAGAGATAGCCTTGATTACAGCACCATATCCAGGAAGTTCTGTGCTCTCTCGCTCTTCGGATGTGAGAAGAACTCTGCCGGATCGGCATCCTCGACAATCAATCCATTATCGATGAAGCAAACTCTGTCAGATACCTCTCTCGCAAATCCCATCTCATGCGTGACAAGCGCCATCGTGATTCCGGTATGTGCAAGTCCCTTGATAACCTCAAGAACCTCTTTTACCATCTCCGGATCAAGTGCACTCGTCGGCTCATCGAACAACATGATCTCCGGCTCCATCGCAAGCGCTCTCGCAATTGCAATTCTCTGTTTCTGACCACCGGAGAGCTTTCCCGGATAAGTCTGCGCCTTCTCCGTCAGTCCAACGAGTTTCAGCAATTCCATCGCCTTCTGCTCCGCCTGATCCTTCGGAAGTTTATTTACACGGATCGGGGCATACGTCATATTTTCCATGACGGTCATGTGCGGAAACAGATTAAAATGCTGGAACACCATTCCGATGTTCTTGCGGATTCCCTGAATATCCGTCTTCGGTGCGGTAATGTCCTTTCCTGCGATCAGCACCTGACCGCTTGTCGGACGCTCCAGAAGGTTCATACATCTCAGAATCGTGGATTTTCCGGAACCGGACGGTCCGATCAGGGTTACAACCTGTCCCTTCTCGATCTTTAAGTTGATTCCCTTTAATACTTCCAGAGAGCCGAAGCTCTTATGTACATCACGAAACTCGATCACTTCTGTTCACCCACCTCTCAAGACGGCTTGCAACCATCGATAAAATCATTACCAGAATATAATAAATCACTGCAATAACCAGATACGGCTCGAAGAAACGGAATGTGAGCACCGTGATCTGATCTGCTGCACGAAGCAGTTCCACGGCTCCGATATAAGAAAGAATCGAGGACTCCTTCAACAGAGAAATCGCCTCATTCACCAAACTCGGCAGGATGTGCTTGACAGCCTGCGGAAGAATGATATCCTTCATCATATCGCGATAGCCGACACCGAGAGACATTGCAGCCTCATACTGTCCCTTGTCCACACCATTGATTCCGCCTCGGAAAATCTCAGAGATATACGCTGCGGAATTCAGCGAGAACGTCAGAACACCGGACTGCATCGTCGTCAGTGTCATTCCCGTCAACTGCGGAAGTCCAAAATGGACGATACACAGCTGAACGAGAAGCGGAGTTCCTCGGAAAATAGAAGTATAAAACGTTCCAAACCAGTTTAATGGTCTGCATTTGCTGATTTTAATCAACGACAGCAGAACACCAAGCACGAATCCAAGCACAGCCGAGATAGCCGTTATCTTTAAGGTTGTCAGCGCGCCATGGTAAAGAAACGGCCAGTACTGCCAGACGCTACTAAAATCGAGCTTCATATAAATATTCCTACCTTTCCGGATTCATTAATCAAAAATCAAATTAGTCCAGAATGAACTGCTCGCTCAGATGATCTGCAATGATGGCATCAAGCTCACCATTCTCCATCATCTCTTTGAGCGTGTTGTTGAAGGTCTCATAGTACGGAGAATTCTTCGGGAAACCGATTGCGAAGCAGTCATCGGTCTTGTCAAGCAGGCTCATCTTCAGCTCTGCATTGTTCTTTAAGAACTCTGCTGCACCAGCACCATCAATGATGCAGGCATCTGCACGTTTGCTCTTTACTTCCTCGATACATGCCGGGCTTCCCTGAATACCTACTGCCTGAACGTCCGGAATGCTCTCAGCTACCTGCTGGTAGTTGGTTCCAAATGCATAAGCAACGGTCTTGCCCTGAAGGGAATCCAGGTTCGGGTAATCATCCTCTGCGCGATATACGATTGCATTTCTCGGATAGAAGAAGATATCAGAGAAATCCAGAGTCTTCTCTCTCTCCTCAGTCGGAGCCATACCGCCACTGCAGAAATCAATCTGTCCAGCCTGAATTGCTGCCATCAGGCTCTTAAACGGCATATCAACGAACTCTACGGTTCCGCCATTCTTCTCAACAACATCCTTTACGATGTCGATGTTCATACCAACATAGGTCTTTGATCCGTCTGCTGCCATCTCGATGGACTCAAACGGTACGAAAGTTGCAGAACATCCAACTTTTACGGTCTTACCGTTGAATGGGTTGTCAGCAGATACCTCTGCCTCACTGCTCTCTGCTTCCTCAGAACTGCTCTCAGCTTCTGCGGAAGTGCTCTCCTCACTACTGCTCTCTGCGACAGAAGCCTCTGCGGTGGTCTCCGCACTCTTACTGCTTCCACAACCGGTCAGCAGACCGATTGCCATCATTGCGCTTGCTGCCCAAATCAGACTTTTTCTCATTGTTTTTCTCCTCCTCATTTGTACCTATATGTATCAAAATACAAGATATCGCATAATTATAGCACTTTCATTCACAGGTTTCAACTGTCCATGTATGCAAATCCGAACAAAAATCATACAAAATCTAGTGAAAATGTCATTCATAATTTGTTTTTCTCATTTTTTGTTTTTTCACGCAAAGGCGCTGGCAGTTGACATTGCAAAAACCCATGCTTATAATCGAGATGCATCCCAATTCCGAACAAATTCGGACCTCGTTTAATGGATGCAGTGTAATATGTCTTTATTTTCTATATTTATACATTTGTTTTATTTCTGACAAATTTGCAAAAACGCAAACCTACCTAATGGAAACTAATGAAAACTAATGGAAACCTGAAAGGAGTATCGTTACTTATGAGTTACATTGCAGATGGAAAAAGCAGTGGTCCCGCAATCACCTGGCCGAATGGCGCCCGGATTGCTGTCATGGTCACCTTCGATTACGATGCCGAATTTCTTCGCATCTCCCGCGCAAAGACAAAGGGAACGAAAATCGGATTCACAGACTTCTCCCGCGGACAGTATGGCCCGCACGAGGGACTTCGCCGATGCCTCGACATGCTCGACACGATGAACATCAAATCCACATTCTTCGTTCCGGGAATCGTCGCTGAGACTTACCGCGACACCGTCGAGGAGATTCACCGCCGTGGTCATGAGATCGCCTGCCACGGATATATGCACGAGTCCGATCCGAACCTCTCCCGCGAGGAGATGTGCGAGATTCTTGACCGAAGTGAGGCAATTCTTGCTGAGATCACCGGAAGAAAACCGGTCGGTCACCGCGGACCGGAGAGCGTGATCCATCCGTTTACCCCACAGCTTCTTGCCGAGCGCGGATACCTTTACAGCTCCTCAATGAAAGACTGTGACTGGGCTTATCTCTGGGAGCAGGATGACAAGACGCTTCCTCTCGTCGAGCTTCCAAACGACATCACAATGGATGACTTTACCTATTATTATTTCACGTTCAGTGATCCCGCTGTCCGCTGTATGTATCCAAACCGCGAGGTATTTGGAAACTGGAAACAGGAATTTGACGGACTTGCACTCGAGGGCAACAAGATTTTCATCCTGAAACTTCACCCTCAGATGATCGGTCGCGCAAGTCGAATCGGAATGGTCGGCGAGCTGATTTCCTACATGAAGGCACACGGCGCATGGATTGCAACCTGTGAGGAAGTTGCCCGCTACGTCCTGGAACAGAATCAGAACGGAAACCAGACTCAAAATCTGCTGACAAACTCAAACAATCGGACAGAAGAAAACGGAGGAATTCAGTGATGAACGCAGAGACAATCAAATGGCCGGATAACAAACGAATTGCCGTCATGATGGCATTCGATCTCGATGCAGAAACGATGTGGACAACACACGGAGACGGAAGCACCGCACACATGACAAACCTTTCCCGCGGAGCATACGGTCCGAAACAGGGAGTTCCGCGCATTCTCGACATGCTCGACGTCCATCAGGTAAAGGCAACCTTCTTCATCCCAGGTGTCATCGCAGAGAAATATCCGCTCGTCGTGAAAGAAATCGCAAGACGCGGACATGACATCGGTTTCCACGGCTATCTCCATGAGGAATCCACTGCAACGACCTACGAGCAGGAAGACGCAACAATGCACCGCAGTGAAAAGATCATCTATGATCTGACTGGTCAGAAAATCGCCGGTCATCGCGCGCCCGGTGGAGTCATCCACGATTACAGCCTGCGCCTCTTCCTTGAGCACGGCTATATTTACAGCAGTAACTGGCGTGACAGCGACGGTCCGTTTCTCCACCAGATCGACGGAAAGACCGTTCCGCTCGTCGAACTTCCAAAAGATTCGATCTTCGACGACACTGCCTATGATTTCTACACCGATGCCGCCCCGGAACGCTACGGACTCAAGTCCCCGGATGAGATGTACGAGATCTGGAAAGATGAGTTTGACACCCTTGCCGTCGAGGGACGCATGATCAACTTCGTTCTCCACCCTCAGTTTGTCGGACGCGCAAGCCGTGTTCAGATGCTGAGTCGGCTGATCGGCTACATGAAATCTCACGGCGCATGGCTCGACACAAACCGTGCCGTCGCTTCCTGGGTTTTAAAACAGAACGGTTTTTCGGTGCCGGATCATGAGTAGCGCAAACACCCAAACAAGAGCACAGTCAAAGGAATCACAGACTCCAGACGTTCTGTCCGACTCCGCCCAGCGCCATCTGACGCGCACGATTCTGATGCTCGCATGGCCCGCGATCCTCGAACAATTTCTGATCTGTATGGCTTCCCTCGCAGATACCGCAATGGTCGGCTCGATCGGCGCATCTGCGACTGCGGCCGTTGCCGTCAACATCTCGAGCATCTGGCTGATCAACGGATTTATCACTGCGCTCAGCGTGGGATTCTCCTATCTGATCTCCCACACCGTCGGCGCTGGAGATCCCGTTCACGCCCGGCGCATCACAGCTCAGGCTCTCCTCTGTTCTGCGGTTCTCGGAATCACCCTGTCTTTGGCAGTGGAACTGATCTGTCACCCGCTCCCAATCTGGCTCGGCGCAGATCCCGAGGTCGTCCCTCAGGCTCAGCGCTACATGCAGATCATCGGCTTTGGGCTGACTGCACAGGCGATGTGCGTGACGATCTCCGCAGTCTTCCGTTCTGCCGGAAACACTCAGATTCCACTGACCGCCAACCTGACGGCAAACGTCGCCAACATCATCGGAAACTTTTTCCTGATCTACCCGACTCGGACAATCACGATTGGAAGAACTTCGTTTTCGATCTGGGGAGCAGGTCTCGGCGTCGCCGGCGCCGGAACTTCGACCGCACTCTCCCAGTGTCTGCTCCTGCTGATCCTTCTCGCCTTTCTGACATTTGGAAAGACGCCGATTCAGCTCAATCTTCTTCACGCAGACTTTCGCGTGGAACGGCAGACCCTCGCCCAGCTCTGGCAGATCAGCGTGCCCGTACTCCTTGAGCGCCTGACTCTGACTTCCGGACAGATCGCCCTGACCGCGATGATCTCGGGACTTGGTACAATCTCCCTCGCCGCCCATTATCTGACGAACCAGACAGAGGGAATTCTCTACCTGCCCGCCTACGGTTTTGCCTACACCGCAACCGCACTTGTCGGGCAGGCGCTCGGCGCACATCGAACAGACCTCGCAGACCGCTTTGCCGTCCGGATCAGCTGGATCGGCTCGATTGTCATCGTTCTCGCCTGCGTTCCTGTCGCCCTGTTCTCCGGTCCGATCATCCACCTGTTCAGCCCGGACCCTGACGTCGTTGCACTCGGAACGCGCACCCTCTTTGTCGCAGCCACGACGGAGATCTTTTTCAGTTTCACCGTGATCGCCGGCGGAATCTTCCGCGCTTCCGGCGATGTCCGCTTCGCTCTCCTCGTGAGCATCATCGGCATGTGGGGACTGCGCATCGGTCTCGTCTGGTTTGCAATCCACCCACTCGGACTCGGTGTCGTCGGGGTCTGGCTTGCAATCGCAGTCGACTGCCTGATCCGCATGATCCTGTGTATCTGGAGAATCAAAAGTAAAAAATGGAGAAGGAACCAGAACTGACGCTGGTTTCTTCTCCATTTTTCAAATTACCCTATATTATAAATATTACTTTTTTTCCTTATTCAGCATCCTTCTCAACCGCCCAATACAGTGATAAAACGCCGGAATCAGGAAGCAGTCCGCGCAAACCCACGCAAGCGGGGAGGCAAAGCAGACTGCGATATATCCAAACTTCGGAATGCCGATAAATCCGATCATCGAACGCGCAAACATCTCGCAGACACCCGCAAGAATCGCAAATGCCGAATATCCCATACCCTGAATACAGAACCGCCACACATTGACGAACACAAGTGCAACATAGAACAGCGAGTTGAAGATCAGGAAGAGGTGCGCCTGATGAATCACGAGCGTCTGATCCGCATCCACGAACAACAGCGGGATATATCCGCCAAAGAAGAACAGCACCGCAAATGCGACAACCGCATAGATGCTTCCAAGAATCGTCGCCGCCTTCACACCGCTGATGATTCGGTCAATTTTCCCCGCACCGACGTTCTGACCCGCATACGTCGCCATCGTTCCTCCGAGTGCATCAAACACACAGCAGAAGAACATGCTGACCTTCTGACCCGCGGTGACGGACGCAACTGCGACAGAACCAAGCGTGTTGACTGCGGTCTGCAAGATAACCGATCCGATCGCGGTGATCGAGTACTGAAGTCCCATCGGAATTCCCATGTTGCACAGATTCAGACACATCCGTCCATCAAACTCCATCTCGCCCTTCTGAAAGTGAAGAATCGTGAATTTCTTCTTCATATAAAGTACGCAGAGGATGCCGGAAAGTCCCTGAGAGACAACGGTCGCACACGCCGGTCCTGCGACTCCCATTCCAAAAAAGTTAATCGAAATGTAGTCGAGCACAATGTTGACGAGAGACGACAAAATCAGGAAATAGACCGGTGTCTTCGAATCACCGAGTGCACGGATGATGCTCGCCGTCAGGTTGTAGAGGTAAGTCACCGGAATTCCGAGGAAGATGATGAAAATATAGTTGTATGCACCCTGAATGATGTTTTCCGGGGTCCGCATCCAGACAAGAATCTTCCACGTCAGTGCTCCGATCACCGCCGTCATCACAACGGAAAATCCAATTGTCAGCCAGATCGTGTTTGCCACATATTTTCTCATGTTCCGGTAATTCTGCGCACCGAACTGCTGGGCAACCGGAATCGCAAATCCCGCCGTCACACCGATCACAAAACCGTTGACCATGAAATTGACCGCACCAGTCGATCCTACTGAGGCAAGCGCATCAACGCCGAGAAATTTACCTACAATGATCGTATCGACCATGCTGTAAAACTGCTGAAACAGCGTTCCCATCAGCATCGGCACCGCAAATGCCAGAATCAGGCTTAACGGGTTTCCGCTCGTCATATCCCGCACAGGGGACATGTCTTTTTTCTGCGTTTTTTCCATAAATAAAGTCCTTTCCCTAATACAAGTCCAAAATTCCATTTTTTAGATAAACGGGACTCATTATAGCACAGGCAAATTTCCTCCGCAAGATAAAAATGAGAAGATCCCCCGCCAATGCAGGAGATCTTCTCTCAGTCACATATCAATCTATTTTTCTTTCAAGATGCATACTCTTTTTTCGCGATTCCTATGCATAAATTTTTATGCGTAAGTCTCGTCTTCCTGACTCTCCAAAGCAGTCATCTCATACTTTGTTAAAATGGCTTTCTGAATCGTATCACGGGTCTCCGAATTGATCGGATGTGCAATATCCCGGTACTCTCCGTCTGCTGCCTTGCGACTAGGCATTGCTATAAACAGACCTTTCTCCCCTTCAATTACTTTAATATCATGAATGACGAACTCATTGTCCAGCGTGATAGAGACAATGGCCTTCATCTTTCCCTCTTTCTCGATTCTTCTCACTCTAACATCCGTTATCTGCATATCGCAAAGCCCCTTCCATGTCGTATATGTGTCCCCCACACTACGCTCTCTTGTATTTTTCAGCATTCAGGCTGCTGCATAGCCTGTCCTACAATGTATATCTCTCGTTCTTTTCCACTACAATCTTGATATCATCCGGCGTACCGATGTAAGTCGTATTCGCACGGATTGTATCCCGGCTTTCGACGATGCAGTTTTCAATAACGGTGTTGTCTCCGATATAGACATCATTCAGAATGATGGAATTGCGGATCACACAGTTGTTGCCAACATAGGCTTTCTTGAACAGAACCGAATTCTCTACGGTTCCGTTGATGATACATCCACTTGAAATCAGACTGTTCTTCACGGATGCTCCCGGATTATACTTTGCCGGCGGAAGATCATCCACCTTGGAGTAAATGTCCGGATACTCGCGGAAGAAGTAACGACGTACATCCGGCTTCAGGAAATCCATGTTTGTCTGATAATAAGAATCCACGGAAGCAATGTTGCTCCAGTAGCTGTCCAGTCTGTATGCGTAGATACGCTTGAGGTTCTTGTAGCGAACCAGAATGTCTCTTACGAAGTCCACTCTGTCCTCAGCTGCACAACGCTCAATCAGCTCAATCAGCTGACGACGACGGATGACATAAATACCACAGGAAACGGTGTTGGAGGTTGCAACCATCGGCTTCTCCTCGAACTCGGTGATACGACCGTCATCATTCGTCTTTACGAGACCATAACGGGTCACATCCATATCCTCCGGCATGTCCTTGCAGACAACGGTGATATCTGCCTTTTTCTCGATATGATACTCGAGAACCTTGCCGTAGTCGAGCTTGTACACACAGTCACCGGAAGCGATGACTACATACGGCTCATGACTGTTCTTTAAGAAAGAGAGGTTCTGATACAGGGCATCTGCGGTGCCACGGTACCAGTCGCTGTTCTCTGCTGTGATCGTCGGAGTGAAGACAAAGAGACCTCCCTGCTTTCTTCCGAAATCCCACCACTTTGAGGAGCTCAAATGCTCATTGAGGGAGCGGGAGTTGTACTGCGTGAACACTGCCACACTCTGAATATGGGAATTGCTCATGTTGCTGAGCGCAAAATCGATGCTTCGGTAGCTTCCTGCAACCGGCATTGCGGAGATCGCCCGTTTGTTGGACAGTTCTCTCATTCTCTTGCTGTTTCCGCCTGCTAATACAATACCAATCGCTCTCATCGTACGCCACCTGCCTTTATAATGTAGTCTCCGCTTGCCAGCTGTCCATCCGGATAATCTTCTTTCTCCGTCTTTCCGGATATGGCGGTATTCTTACCAACCTTCACATGATCCGGGATCACACTGTGTTCCCCGACGGTCACGAGATCAAACTGGTAAACCTTCGGATCATACTTGCTCGGTGCATACTCGCCGACACCCAGTTCTGCGCCCTCACCAATCTCGGTGTCCTCTGCGAGGATCGCCTTGTTGACATTAGCTCCGGCTTTCACCACACTGTCTCGCATCACGATGGAATCCCGAACGACTGCGCCCGGCTCAATCGTGACACCTGCACCGATTACGGAATTATAAACAGAGCCGTGAATCTCTGTTCCCTCTCCGATGATGCTTCTCTCAATGATTGCATCCGGTGCTACATACTGAGGAGGAATGATATCACTCTTCGTGTAGATCTTCCAGTACTCCTCATACAGGTTGAACTCCGGAATGATGTCGATCAGCTCCATATTTGCCTCCCAGTAAGAACCGAGAGTACCGACATCCTTCCAGTATCCGTTGTACTCATAAGCGAAGATTCTCTCACCCTTATCGAAGCAGTAAGGAATCACATGTTTTCCAAAATCACAGCCAGGTACATCAGCCAGGCTGAGCAGAGCCTCCTTCAATGCCGGCCAGCTGAATATGTAAATACCCATACTTGCAAGATTGCTTCTCGGATTTGCAGGTTTCTCCTCGAACTCTGTAATCCTGTTGTTGTCGTCAGTAATAACAATACCGAAACGGCTTGCTTCCTCAATCGGAACCGGCATCGCTGCAATCGTCACATCCGCATTGTTTGCCTTGTGATACTCCAGCATTACCTCGTAATCCATCTTGTAGATATGGTCACCGGAAAGAATCAGAACATAGTCCGGATTGTAGGCTTCCATATACTCCAGATTCTGGAAAATTGCATTTGCAGTTCCGGTATACCAGTCGCTTCCTTTACTGCGCTCATACGGTGGCAAAATGGTTACACCGCCTACATTGCGGTCCAGATCCCACGGAATACCAATTCCGATATGTGCATTCAGCCTCAATGGCTGATACTGCGTCAAAACTCCAACCGTGTCAACTCCGGAGTTGATACAGTTGCTGAGTGGGAAATCAATGATCCGATATTTACCTCCAAATGAAACCGCTGGCTTTGCTACCTTCTGTGTCAGCACGCCAAGACGGCTTCCCTGTCCTCCCGCCAAAAGCATGGCGATCATCTCTTTCTTAATCACGCTATCACCTCGCTGTGTATTTTCTTGGTGATTTTTATTATACCACACATCTCTCAAATAGTGAACAAATATTGAAATTAATTTGTGAGTTTTTTGTGCATTTTCCGACATTTTTCGGGTTCAAAACTTTTTTGTCTATATATAGTGTTTTTTCTTATATTAACCACAAGACCTAAGTTCTTCTAATTTCATTTTTTAGGTGCTTATTCTGCCTCTGAATATTTTCATTTTTCGGAATTCCACCCACAAAAACATGGCTTTTCCCTTGAATCACAGAAAAAAATAAAGTATACTCTTAGATAGGCTGAAAAATTTTTTAAGAAAGGAAAAGCTAAAAAGTTTTATTTTTTAGCGAAAGATTTATCATGGATTTAGTTACGGTTCGGGAACTTTACCGAAACAGAGAAACCTACATGGACAAGGAGATCACCATCGGTGGATGGGTGCGCAGTGTCCGTGATTCCAAAGCATTTGGATTTATTGTTGTCAGCGACGGAAGCTATTTTGAGACTCTTCAGGTTGTTTACCACGATACGATGGCAAACTTCAGCGAGATCAGCAAGCTCAACGTTGGCGCTGCAATCATCGTAAAGGGTACGCTTGTCGCTACCCCGCAGGCAAAACAGCCGTTTGAGATTCAGGCAACTGAGATTCTCGTCGAGGGCGCATCTGCTCCGGAGTATCCGCTTCAGAAAAAGCGTCACACCTTAGAGTATCTTCGCACAATCCCGCATTTAAGAGCACGCACCAACACCTTCCAGGCTGTATTCCGCGTTCGCTCCCTGATCGCTTACGCAATTCACCAGTTCTTCCAGGAGCGCGGTTTCGTTTACGTTCACACTCCGCTGATTACCGGAAGTGACTGCGAGGGCGCAGGTGAGATGTTCCAGGTAACAACCATGGATTTGAACGACATTCCGAAGAACGAGGACGGCTCTGTCGACTTCTCCAAGGATTTCTTCGGAAAGCCAACAAACCTGACCGTAAGCGGACAGCTGAATGTTGAGACCTATGCAATGGCATTCCGCAACGTTTACACCTTCGGACCGACCTTCCGCGCAGAGAATTCCAACACGACCCGTCATGCGGCTGAGTTCTGGATGATCGAGCCGGAGATCGCATTCGCTGATCTTCAGGACGATATGAACCTCGCTGAGAGCATGCTCAAGTATGTGATCCGCTACGTTCTCGAGAACGCACCGGAGGAGATGAACTTCTTCAACCAGTTCGTTGACAAGGGACTCTTAGAGCGCTTAAATGGTGTGCTGAACTCTGAGTTCGGTCATGTGACCTACACCGAGGCTATTGAGATTCTTGAGAAACACAATGATAAGTTTGATTACAAGGTATCCTGGGGATGCGATCTTCAGACCGAGCATGAGCGTTACCTGACCGAGGAGATCTACAAGCGCCCGGTATTCGTAACCGACTATCCGAAGGAGATCAAGGCCTTCTACATGAAGATGAATCCGGACAACAAGACCGTTGCCGCTATGGACTGCCTCGTACCGGGTATCGGTGAGATCATCGGAGGAAGCCAGCGTGAGGACGATTACGAGAAACTGCTTGCCCGCATGAACGAGCTCGGACTCAAGCAGGAAGACTACCAGTTCTATCTGGATCTGCGCAAGTTCGGTTCCACCCGTCACTCCGGTTTCGGACTGGGATTCGAGAGATGCGTTATGTACCTGACCGGAATGGGCAACATCAGAGACGTGATCCCGTTCCCGCGTACCGTAGGTAACTGCGAGCTGTAAGAGATAAATCTAAGAAATAAGTCGCTGAGAACTCTAAGGGTTCAAAGGTAAAGGGTTTGATAGCTTAATATCTTGACTTAATATCTTGAATAGTAATAGTAGTTTCGATAGCTCCGAAATATTTGGCGGAATTCTCGGGGTTTCGGAGCAGGAAACTCCAAACCATTTCGGGAATCCACAAAAAACAGGGGAAGATATGCAAACTCGCTTCGCTCAAACAAGTGCATATCTTCCCCTAATGTGTCTTCCGCGAAATGCAGGAGTTTCTCTGCTCCTGCAAACTCAAATTCCTGCCAAACATTTCTCCGCTATCACACAGCTACCTATACGAAGTGTACTTTTTTTCTACATTCTAGTCCAATCAGTGACCAAAACATACTACACGCTTTTATTTCATACCAAAAATGGGGCGCCAGCTATATCGAATACGTTGTTGAAGGGCACCTAACAGCTTTTATGTATACACTAGCAGGGCGCCGCGGTGAGAAAGTCACTGCAAACCCGTGTGAGACGTCGGTGCTTAGATCGCGTATTTTGCGATCTTACGCACCGCTACGTTGAACCCGGAGTGAGAACGAGTTTGCAGGACTTTACTCATCGTCGGCGCCCCCATTATACTCTTTATACTTTTTATACCCTTTATGCTCTTCATGCTCTTTTAGAAAAACTCACGGAAATATAATCTTAATCGTCGTTCCAACTCCCATCTTACTCTCCATCTCTACCTTCGCCTTATGATAAATTGCCCCGTGTTTCACAATCGAAAGTCCAAGCCCTGTTCCACCGATCTGGCGGGAATGGCTCTTATCCACCCGGTAGAATCTCTCAAAGATCCTATCCTGATCCTTCTCCGCGATTCCGATTCCCGTATCTTTTACGATCACAGTCGGATGATGGTTGATTTCATCCACAACGACATCCACTCTTCCATGTGGGCGATTGTACTTGATTGCATTTTCACAGAGATTGAAAATCATCTCATCAAGAATCTGCGATGCCCCATTCACGACAGCCGGTTTTGCGGTGAGTGAGATCTCAATTCCCGCAGTGCGCGCCGTCTCCTTCAAGCGAGTGACAACTCCTGCTGCGATCTGGCACAGATCCACATCCGTCTTCTCAATCTCCACCTTCTCCTCATCAAGACGCGACAACTTGATGATATCTCCGACCAATGTGATCAGTCGCTGTGCCTCCGTGTAAATCTTCTCTGAAAAACGTCCCATATCCTCCGGACGCACAAGTCCATCCTTCATGATCTCCGCATATCCCGAGATCGAAGTCAGCGGTGTCTTGAGCTCATGCGATACATTCGCAGTGAACTCCCTTCGCAGTTCCTCGCGATTCTGCTCTTCCGTCACATCGAGGATGACCACAACGGCTCCTCTCTTGTCTCCCGACTCCACAACCGGACTCGCAATCAGCTGATAATACTTTCCATTCAACTCAAGATTCTGCTGTCCGCGCTCTCCGTGAAGCGCATCGCTTACCACTTCCCGAAAACTTGCAGAGTGGTTAAAATTGAGCACATTTCGATGTTCCGGCTCACCCCCCTGATTCTCGATCTTGCTGATATCCACACCGAGAATTCTCACTGCACTGCTATTGTACGAAATCACATTTGCCTTGCTGTCTACAACAATAAATCCCTCTTTCATATTTTCCGTAATCGCTGTGAACTCCTCCTGTTTTTCCTTGAGCGTCTGCATCTGCTGTTTTATCGTCAGCTTCTGCCTCTGAAGACTCCGCACAAGCGGATCTAACTCCTCATATACCTGATCAATCTGCGGATTATCCGGGTCTATCTCATTGATTGGTTTGACAATCCTCTTCGTCTGCGTGTCCGCAAAAATCATCGTGATTACAAAAATAACACCTGCCATCATGAGCATTGCCGGAACCGTGTGAATCACACTTGCCAGATCTGTGCGGGTTGTACTCGCAACACGGATGATCGTTCCACCGCTCAGTCGTTTCGCATAATAATACGTCTGCTCTGCAAGCGTGTCAGAGACACGAAATGTCTCCCCCTCGCCCGTCTCCATCGCTTCCTTTACTTCCGGTCGATCGCTATGATTTGGAAGCGTGGACGGTTCTGCATAGCTGTCATAGATGACGTTTCCATCTTCTGCGATCCAGGTGATCCGATTGATCTGCCGATCAGAATCTCTCGCAATATGACTCTCAATCTTGTCAAGCTCATCAAAATACTCTGCACCACTTTCTTCCAGACCGGCTGAGAGATAACAGATCTCTCGCTTTACCTCCTCGCGCGTCTGCCGGTTTGCCTCCTGTCCGAGAAGCGATGTCGTCGTCCAGGTAGCAATCAGAATCGAGAAGAGAGCTACGATACAGATACTTCTGAAAATTCGCCGTTTCATGCGTGCTCCTCCATCTTGTATCCCACTCCGCGAATCGTCTCAATATAGCCACTCGCACTTCCAAGCTTCTGACGAAGCGTCCGGATATGGACATCCACCGTGCGTGTCTCACCGTCAAAATCATATCCCCAAATCTTGGAGAGAAGCTGATCTCTCGTCAACACAATCCCCTCATTTTCCATCAGATAACAGAGCAGTTCAAACTCCTTATACGTCAAGGCAACCGGCTCATCCTTCACCGTCACGGTGTGCTTGTCAAGGTTCACTGTAACTGAACCGAGCGTGCGGATTCCACCTCTGCGCTCCGGCTCCGTCCGGCGAAGAAGTGCCTTCACCCTCGAAATCAGCTCCATCATTCCAAACGGCTTCGGAATATAGTCGTCTGCTCCGCTGTCAAGCCCAATCACCTTGTCATACTCGGTTCCCTTTGCCGTCAGCATGATCACCGGCAGTCTCGAGGTATGACCGGAATCTCGAAGTTTTCTCAAAATCGAAAGACCATCCTCATCCGGCAACATAATGTCGAGAAGCACCAGAGACGGCTCCTCCTTTTTCATCTCATTCCAGAAATCCTTCGCACATGCAAAACCTTTTGCCTCAAATCCTGTCGTCTGAAGTGTGTAAATCACAAGCTCCCGGATACTGTTGTCATCCTCCACTAAATAAATCATCGTTTTTTCCTCCATCCCTCACACAGTTAGCTCTGTCATCATTTCTGTCCGTACCCATGACCCAATCTTTCTGTGTTTTTCCCTTTATTCTCATACAGTTTTGTTTCATTCTCTCTATTTTGTATCATATAACAGTTTTGTAAAATACAACAAGCCTATTTGTAAAATCTAAGTAAAGTTATTTCCAATCGCACTTTCATTTGTAAAGTCTTTCGTTTAAAAAAAAAGACGGAAAGATCCCCTCTCAGATCACTTTCCGTCTCTTCTTAATTTTTCTAATTTTCTTTATTTTCTTTTCTGTATCCAGATTTCCTTACTCGTAAATCGGGTACTTCTCGCACAGCTTGGTAACTTCGGCACGGATATAATCAGCCTTGTTCTCGAAGTCGGTTGCTGCCAGCCAGATGCACTCTGCGATCTTCGGCATATCCTCTTCCTTCAGACCACGAGTTGTGATCGCCGGGGTACCGATACGCACACCGGAGGTAACGAACGGGCTTCTCGGCTCATTCGGAACGGTATTCTTGTTCAGGGTGATGTAAACCTCATCACAACGGTTCTGGAGTTCTTTTCCGGAAACATCCATTCCGCGCAGATCAAGCAACATCAGATGGTTGTCTGTACCACCGGTCAGAACCTTGAATCCCTGCTTCTGAAGGGCATCAGCCAGAGCTGCTGCATTCTTCTTCACCTGCTTCTGATACTCCTTGAACTCCGGCTTCAAAGCCTCACCGAGGCAGATTGCCTTTGCTGCAATCACATGCTCAAGCGGACCACCCTGAGTTCCCGGGAAGATTGCCTTATTGAAGTTGAACTTCTCTGCTGCTTCCTTGTTTGCCAGAATCAGTCCACCTCTCGGTCCACGCAGAGTCTTGTGAGTCGTAGTCGTCACAACATCTGCATACGGGATCGGGCTCGGATGCTCTCCTGCTGCAACAAGACCAGCGATATGAGCCATATCTACCATGAGATAAGCGCCAACCTTATCTGCAACCTCGCGGAAACGCTTGAAATCAATCGTTCTCGCGTAAGCACTTGCACCTGCAACGATCAGCTTCGGCTTTGCCTCCATTGCAATCTCTTCGAGCTTGTCATAATCGATAAATCCGTTGTCATCTACTCCGTAAGGAACGATATTGAAATACAGACCGGAGAAGTTGACTGGGCTTCCGTGAGTCAGATGACCACCATCACTCAGATTCATACCCATAACCGTGTCGCCCGGCTTTAACATTGCCAGAAAAACTGCCATGTTTGCCTGAGCACCGGAATGTGGCTGAACATTGGCATAATCACAGCCAAACAGCTTCTTTGCACGCTCAATCGCGATGGACTCGATCACGTCCACATTCTGACATCCACCGTAATAACGCTTTCCCGGATATCCCTCTGCGTACTTGTTCGTCAGCACGCTTCCCATTGCCATCATAACCGGCTCTGAGACGATATTCTCTGATGCGATCAGCTCAAGATTTCCTCTCTGACGCATTGCTTCTTTTTCGATAGCGGCTCCCACTTCCGGGTCATGTTCCGTAATGAATTTCATCACTTCGTTTACCATGGCAATTCTCCTCTCTGTATTCTGCACTGATTTTCTCTTATTGTCAGAATTATTAATCCCGATTATAGTACGCAAAAAATGACCTGTCAAGTACGCATTCCCGTGCATGACAGATCATTTTCATTTGTTAATCCCGCGCTGAACAGGATAAATTAGTGGATCTTATATTCTTTTATCATAATTTGCAGACTTCTTCTCCCGTTGTACTCATTGATATCCGGATAATAGATCACATCGATCGTTCGCCGGTCACCGAGTTCCTCTAAGAACCGATCACCCTCGGTGAACAACATTCCATCCATCGGGAGACCCTGTGGGGTCACAAGCATCATTTTCACTGCGTTCCGGTTTTTCCCGAGGACACGCACACTCCGGATCATCAGATCTTTCTGGGCAAACTGAGGTTTCTCATTTCCATTTCCAAACGGCTCCAGTTTCCCAAGTTCCTGAATCAGCGGTTCTGAGACATACTCAAGCGGAAGGGGCACATCGATCCAGATTTTCGGGATAAAATCCGCAGGTTTGAGGTTCGCCTGCTCATTGAGCCTGCGCCGAAACTCATCCACATCTTCCTCCCTCAGTGAAAATCCTGCCGCCATCGGATGACCACCAAACTTCAACAGCAGATCCTTGACCCCGCAGAGGCCCTGATACATGTGGTACGCCTCAATCGAACGCCCGGAACCCTTGACACATCCTTCACTCCGCGTAAGCACAAGTGTCGGACGGTTCCACGCCTCCCGCACTCTTCCGGCAATAATTCCCGCCAGAGATTCATGACAGTCTGGAAGAAAAATCACGAGAACCGAGTCATTTGCATAGTGCTCCTCCACCTGCTCAAGCGCAAGTTCCACTCCATCCCGCGTCATCTCTTTTCGCTCCTCATTGAGCTCGCGAAGCTCCTCCGCCATCCGTCCTGCGCGGACATAATCATCGCAGAGTAAAAGCTCAAGCGCGAGTTTTGCAGTCTGGAGACGACCACTCGCATTCAGACACGGACCGATCACAAACCCGATGTGATATGCCGTCAATGACGTAATATCGAGACCACAGGCCTCAACAAGCGCGCGCAAACCAGCACTCTTTGTCTTTGCGATCTGTTTAAGTCCAAACCGCACAAGAATGCGGTTCTCATCCTGGAGTTTCATCACATCGCCGACGGTTGCAATCCCGGCAAACTCAAGCATATCAAGCCACTCCTGACGCGAAATTCCAAATCGCTCATAGAGCACCTGCACAAATTTGTAGGCGACAACACCACCACAGATTTCCGGAAACGGATAGGAACAGTCATCCTGTTTGGGATTCACGACGGCGTCCGCAGGTGGAAGACACTGCTCCCCATTCTCACCACGGACGACCTCATGGTGATCCGTCACAATCACCGTCATTCCAAGTTCCTTTGCACGTTCAATCTGACTGATCGCAGAGATTCCATTGTCGCAGGTGATGATCGTATCCACCCCATCCGCCTTCGCCTTCTCAATAATCTGCTCGTTGATTCCATACCCATCCTTGATTCGCTCCGGAATCTGGTAATCCACATGACCGCCACAGTGCGAGATTCCTTTATAGAGAAGATAGGTCGAGCAGACTCCATCAATGTCGTAGTCTCCGACAATCCGGATATGCACGCCCGCGCGAATCTTATTTTCCATGATCTCTCCTGCAAGATCCATTCCTTTCATCAGATGGGGATTGTAGAGGTCATCGAGGGTTCCGTACAAGTATCTGCGAATCTCCTCCTCTCCCTCCACATTTCGATTTCGAATAATCCGTGCCGTCACCGGGCTGATATGAAACCGTGACGCAATCCCATTAAAATCCGCCCGTTTCGTCTGAAGCATCCAGACACTCTGGCGCTTAGGCTGATGTTCCTTTTTCACTATCTCTATTGTCCTTCCCTGTCGTCATGTAAACGTTCTTCTTTTTATTCTAAGTCAATGTTCGCAAAACGTATGATTCTTCTTTATAATCAGAATCTCTGCGAAACATTTTTATTTTTCATAATATTTGAGGAGTGCCTGGGTTCCCAAATCTCCCATTCCTTCCTTTTCCATCTCCTCATACATGCCAAGCACATACTCAAGCATGCCAAGATGAAGGTCCGCGTCCTTTGCCTCCCCGTCTGCGAGCTTCATGTCCTTGATGAAATGCTTCACAAAAAATCCCGGATTAAAATCTCCATTCAGTGCTCTCGGAACGACGTTGCTCATCTGCGCGCTTCCCGCTGCTCCGGTCGAGATCGAATCAAGCATCGTCTTCGTGTCGAGTCCGACTGCCTTCGCGTAGGCAACTGCCTCACACGCACCGGAGATTGCTCCTGCGATTGCAATCTGGTTGCACATCTTTGTGTGCTGACCATTTCCAGCTTTTCCTTCATAATTAATATTCTTTCCCATCGCCTCAAAAATCGGATGACAAGCCTCAAAATCCTCCTGATCTCCGCCCACAAGGATCGTCAGCGTTCCCGCCTTTGCTCCGGAATCTCCGCCGGTCACCGGTGCATCCAATCCATGAAGTCTTGCCTCCTTCGCCTTCTCATGAATCTGAACTGCGAGTTTCGGACTGCTCGTCGTCATATCAATGACGTAAGCTCCCTTCTTTGCATTTGCAATCACGCCATTCTCGCCAAAATACGTCTCCTCGACATCCTTCGGGTAACCGACAATCGAGATCACGACATCGCGGTCAGCAACGCACTCTTTCACAGAATCTCTCCACTCAGCGCCCTCTGCGACAATGTCATCCGCCTTCGCCTTCGTGCGATTATACACAGCAACCTCAAATCCGGCTTTCATCAGGTTGCGGATCATTCCCTTTCCCATAATTCCGGTTCCGATAAATCCAATCTTCTTCAGCATAATTTTTTCTCCTCTCTTATCGCAAACTCTGATTATTTCTGCTTTCATTTCTTTCCGACAAATCTGCTCCCGCCATGGTATGAAAGTCGACGCAAGTATCGACTTGGCGCGCGTTTTCGGTCAGCTCTGCTGACATCTTCTTATCAGAATCACTGCACATCCATGCAGAGCGTATACAGAAACATTTTATCACATCCTCGAACAGATTGCCATGTCTGCGCGGAATCATTCCCATTCATCCATTACACAGTAATAAGGAATCTGTTTTTCAATCTGGTTGTGTCTCCTCCACAAATGCGTTATACTATGGAATAGCAAAAATACTGTTACTGTTTATACACGGTAACAAAATAATATCATCATACTCCGTGGTGTCTTCACAACACACCTCGGGAAATTACCAGGAGATTTTTTTATTATGAATGAAAAAGCAAACAAATCAGCCTCTGGCGGGAATGCCGGATTTCTGGTGCAGGGAAGTATTCTGGCCGTAGCCGGAATCATTGTCCGTTTCATCGGACTGCTGTACCGAATCCCGATGACCCGCATTCTGGGCGGTGATGGAAACGGTTATTACAGCACTGCCTATGAAATCTACAACATCGGTCTGATTCTCTCCTCGTACAGCCTGCCTTTAGCGGTCTCCAAACTGATCGCGGCAAGACGCGTGCGCGGTCAGTATCAGGACGCAAAACGAGTCTTCAAGAGCGGACTGATCTTCGGCTCAATCGCCGGCGGAATCATGACGATGATCCTGTTCTTCGGCGCAGATGCGATCACCTCGACCGTCTTCAAGAGCCCGAACAGTGCCCTGCCACTAAAAGTCATGGCACCGACGATCCTCGTTTTCTCGATCATGGGCGTAATCCGCGGATACTTCCAGGGTCTCGGAGACATGGTTCCGACCTCGATCTCCCAGGTCATCGAGCAGATCGTCAACGCAGGCGTCAGCATCGGCGCTTCCTACACGTTCACCGTATGGTTCGCCAGCCGTGACAACGTAGGTTCTTACAGCGCAGCCGGCGGAACCCTCGGAACTCTCTGCGGTGCACTCTCCGCCTTCGTCTTTCTGACGATCCTGATGATCCGCTATCAGAAGAGAAACAAGAGACGTCTCTCTCAGCCACAGACTGTCCCGGTTGAGACATGGAAAACGATCTACGTCGCCCTCTTCATGACGCTGACTCCGATCATTCTCAGCCAGTTCGTCTACCAGCTCAGCGGAACCGTCGACAATGCAATGTTCGGAAATCTGATGAGTGCAAAGGGACTGACCGAGAAAGAGCGCGCAACCTTGTTTGGTATTTACAGCAACAAGTACCGTCTGCTCTCCAATGTGCCGGTCGCAATCGCCTCGGCTCTCGGAACTTCGATGATCCCGAGCATTGTCCACTCTCGCACCCAGAGAAAGCACCGCGAGGTCAAATATAAAATCGGTCTGACCGTCAAGTTCAACATGCTGATCGCGATCCCGTGTAGCGTCGGCATGGGCGTTCTCTCCGCACCGATCATGCAGATCATCTTCGGTGACAGCAGAGAACTGACCGCCCAGCTGATGATGATCGGCGCACCCGCCGTCGTCTTCTTCTCCCTGTCGACCGTCACAAACGCTGTTCTTCAGGGAATTGACCTGATGCGCAAATCCGTCACCCACTCCGCAATCTCACTTGTGATTCACATCGCTCTCGTCTATGTGATGATTGAGCATCTGAATCTCGGTGTATACGGACTCGTGATCGGAAACGTCACCTTCGCCCTCGTCGTCTGCATCCTGAACTGGATCTCGATCGGCAAGCGCCTGCGTTACCATCAGGAAATCCGCACGACCTTCCTTCTTCCTCTGCTCTCCTCCGCCGTCATGGGCGCCTGTGCATGGGGAGTTTACGTCGGAATCCGTACCGTAACTCACAGCTATCGCCTCGGCTTCCTCGTTGCAGTTCCGGTCGCTATGGTCATCTATGGACTGATGATTATCCTGACCCGCTCTGTCACCGAAGACGAGCTCCGCGATATGCCGTTTGGAATGCGAATCGTCCGCCTGTGCAGAAAATTGCATTTGATGTAACACAATTATTTAATCCCGTATCCAACCAGGTAACTGTATTTTACTTACAGTTGCCTGATTTTTTCTTAATTAAAGGATGGCTCCCTCGGCGAAGAAGTTCCAGGGCAAACCCGTGTGAAGCGTCGGTGCTTAGACCGTGTGTTTTACGGTCTTATGCACCGCTACGCTGAACCCGGAGCGAGAGCGCGTTTGCACGGAATTCTTGCGCTGAGGGAGCCCCAAATAAAATTTTCTCTTGTGCAGATTCCTGCAAAATGATACCATAAAGAATAGTAGCTACTGATCCGCATTATTACATTTTAAACCTAAATCTTCAAGAAAGATCAGCCAGCTACAAACGACTCATTAATTTGGAGGAACCCCTATGGCATTGATTATTCCAGAAAACTATGACCCGCACCTGAGTGTTCGGGAAACCCAGGAGGCAATCAAATACATCCGCGACACCTTTCAGAAAGAATTCGGACGCGAGATGCATCTCGAGCGTATCTCTGCACCGCTGTTCGTCACCCGCGAGAGCGGTTTAAACGACAACTTAAACGGCGTGGAGCGCCCGGTTTCTTTTGACATCGCCGGCATCCCGGGACAGACGGTTGAGGTCGTTCATTCCCTCGCAAAGTGGAAACGTATGGCCCTCAAAGAGTACGGCTTCCAGCCAGGTGAAGGTCTCTACACGAACATGAACGCAATCCGCCGTGACGAGGAGCTCGACAACCTGCACTCCTGCTACGTCGACCAGTGGGACTGGGAGCGCGTCATCACCCGCGAGGAACGCACGATCGAGACACTTGAGGAGACCGTTCGCACAATCTTCAAGATCATCAAGCACATGCAACATGAGGTGTGGTACAAATACCCGCAGGCAGTAAAAGAGCTTCCGAACGACATCACCTTCATCACCTCCGAGGAGCTTGAGGAACTTTATCCGGACAAGACCCCGAAGGAGCGCGAGAACCTGATTACAAAGAAATACGGCTGTGTATTTCTGATGAAGATCGGTGACAAACTGAAATGTGGTGAGCCACACGACGGACGTGCCCCGGACTACGATGACTGGCAGTTAAACGGTGATATCCTGTTCTGGTACGAGCATTTAAACTGCGCTCTCGAGATCTCCAGCATGGGTATCCGTGTTGACGAGAAATCTCTCGCAGAGCAGTTAAAGAAAGCCGGCTGTGAGGAGCGCCGTGAACTTCCGTACCACAAGATGCTCTTAAACGGCGAGCTTCCGTGCACGATCGGCGGTGGTATCGGTCAGTCTCGTCTGTGCATGCTTCTTCTCGACCGCGCCCATGTCGGCGAGGTACAGGCAAGCCTGTGGCCGGAGGAGATGCGCAAGACCTGCCGTGAGCACAACATTTTCCTGCTGTAAATTTTCTCAAAAAATACTCTTTTGTGATACCCCCGCCTCCACAGGTGGGGGCATCCATTCTGAGTTATAAGGAATAAAGGAGTAAATTTAATGATGGATTTTTTAATCCGAATGATTAAGCGCACCACTCCGGTCAGAATCATTTCCCTCGGCTTCGCGCTCGCGATTCTGGCTGGTTCCGGACTTCTGATGTTACCATGTAGCCTCAAAGCCGGTGTCCACCTGCGCTACATCGACGCCCTCTACACCGCGACAAGCGCAGTCTGCGTCACCGGACTGATCGCTGTCGATGCCGGTGATACTTTTACCCCACTCGGTCAGTTTTTTCTGGCTGTCATGATTCAGGTCGGCGGACTCGGCGTCACTGCGATCGGTGCCGGAATCATCCTTGCGATCGGACGCAAAATCAACTTAAAGGGACGCATCCTGATCCGCGAGGCGATGAACCTCGACTCCGGAAAAGGAATGATCCGCTTTATCCGCGCCGTATTTTTCACGACCATCCTCATTGAATCGATCGGTGCTATCCTCAGTTTCTTTGTCTTTTCACGAAATTATCCCCCACTCAAGGCACTCGGAATCAGTATCTTTCACTCGATCGCCGCATTCAACAACTCCGGTTTCGACATCTTAGGCGGAATGCAGAACCTGATTCCCTACCGGGATGATGTATTCTTAAATCTCGTGACCTGTGCACTGATCTTCTTCGGAGGCATCGGCTTCCTTGTGATCTGTGAGCTCGTGCAGACACGGCTCCACTGGAACAAAATGTCGATGCACGCCCGCGTTGTCCTCTCCGTCAGCTTTGTTCTGACATTCGGGGGCATGATTCTCTTAAAAATGACAGAGGATTTCTCCTGGCTCGTCGCATTTTTCCACAGCGTCTCCGCGAGAACCGCAGGATTTTCCACCTATCCGCTCGGAGACTTCCACACACCGGGTCTCCTCGTGATGATGGTGCTGATGTTCATCGGCGCGTCACCGGGTTCGACTGCCGGCGGTATCAAGACAAGCACGGTCTTCGTCCTGATCCAGGGAATCAAGTCGGCGGCAACGAACCACACAGAAAAAGTCTTTCACTACGCAATCCCGAAAGGCGCATTCCGCAAAGCTTCGGTCATCACGATTCTCGGCGGAAGCATCGTCTTTGTCTGTACCTATCTGCTCTCGATTTTAGAACCACAGATTCCACTCACCGATCTCCTCTTTGAGTCCGTGAGCGCATTCGGTACCGTCGGACTCTCCACCGGAATCACGACCCAGCTTTGCACTGCGTCCAAACTGCTGTGCATCGTTGTCATGTACATCGGTCGACTCGGTCCGCTGACGATCTTTTCTATTTGGCACTACACCCTTGGAGAGCGCGTCCGCTATCCAGAAGGCAATATTTCAATCGGCTGACAGGTAAAACTGCCTGTCCTATGGAGGACTTTTATTCATGATCTTTGGAAAACATAAACCAGAAAAAACCTCTTACGGAATCATCGGTCTTGGACGATTCGGCTCCGCTCTGACCGCAGAGCTTGCGATGGCAGATGCCGATCTTCTCGTTCTCGACCGCGATGAGGACAAAGTCCGTGAGGCACGAGAACTGACCGAGAACGCCCTCGTCGTCGGAAACCTCGACAAGAAAACATTGATGGACACCGGCATCCAGAACTGTGACGTCGTTGTCGTCTGCATTGGAAGCCAGATGGAGGTCTCGATTCTGACCACCTTAAACCTTGTCAGTCTCGGCGTTCCGACCGTCATCGCAAAGGCAAACAGCCCGGAGCACGGTGAGATCCTTGAAAAGCTCGGCGCAAAGGTTGTTTATCCGGAGCGCGACATGGCAATTCGCCTTGCAAACCGTCTCGACAACAGCCGGGTTCTTGATTCGATTCAGCTGAGCGAGGAAATCAACATCTCAAAACTTGTCATTCCCGACCGTCTCGCCGGAGTCAGCATCCTCGAGGCGAACCTGCGCTCCCGTTTCGGCTTAAACATCATCGCAATCGAGAGTGGACAGACGGTGACCGATAACATCCGTCCGGACTATGTGTTCCAGAAGAATGACACGATCATTCTCTGCGGAAGCCGTGACGGTCTCTTCCGTTTAAACGAGTGGAATGAGGAAAATCATCGATAAGCGCTGTCGAATATTGTTGAAATTGTAGATATTTTCACATTCTTTGTATCAACTTTACGCGGGCATTTATAGGAATCTTGCCGGTTTTTCCTATGAATTGCCCGCTTTTTTGCACATTTCTTTCATTTTTCCTATATTTACTCTTGACATTGAGAATTTTTAGCGTTAAAATATTAACGAAATCAGAGATGATGAAAATACAAATGTGATGAATGAAACAAGGAACATGAGCTCAGACCAATAACATTTTAGAACTTAGAACAGGAGGATATGTTATTATGATGAGATTTACATTACCGAGAGATATGTACTATGGTAAAGGTGCACTTGAAGATCTGAAGAAATTGCAGGGCAAGAAGGCAATCGTTGTATCCGGTGGTCACTCCATGAGAAAGGGTGGATTCCTCGATCGTGTTGAGGCTTACCTGAAAGAGGCTGGCATGGAAGTCAAATTCTTTGAGGGTGTTGAGCCGGATCCGTCTGTTGAGACCGTTATGAGAGGCGCACAGGCAATGACTGAATTCCAGCCTGACTGGATCGTTGCCATCGGCGGTGGTTCTCCGATCGATGCAGCAAAGGCTATGTGGGCATTCTACGAGTACCCGGATACGACCTTTGAAGATCTGATCGTTCCGTTCAACTTCCCGAAGCTGAGAACAAAGGCTCACTTCTGTGCAATTCCTTCCACTTCCGGAACTGCAACCGAGGTAACCGCATTCTCCGTTATCACCGATTATGCAAAGGGTATCAAGTATCCGCTGGCAGACTTTGAGATCACCCCGGATGTTGCGATCCTCGACCCGGATCTCGTTGCTTCCCTTCCGGTTAAGCAGGTTGCTTACACAGGTATGGATGCTCTGACCCACGCAATCGAGGCATACGTTTCCACCCTGCACACCCCGTTCACCGATGCTCTTGCAATCAAGGCAATCGAGATGGTTGTCGACAACCTGCCGGCATCCTACAAGTGCAACATGGACGCAAGAGAGCAGATGCACTACGCACAGTGTCTTGCAGGTCAGGCATTCTCCAATGCCCTGCTCGGCATCGTTCACTCGATGGCACACAAGACCGGCGCAGCATTCTCAACCGGACACATCCCGCATGGCTGTGCAAATGCAATTTATCTGCCATACGTTATCAAGTACAATGCACATGAGCCGGAGGCAAAGCGTCGTTATGCCGATATCGCAAGAAGAATCGGTCTTGGCGGAGTATCCGAGGACTCTCAGGTCAACGCTCTGTGCGATCTGATCAGCGCATACAACACGAAGCTGAACATCCCGCACACTCTGAAAGAGTTCGGTATCGATGAGGCTGAGTTTAAGGAGAAGGTTGCAACGATCGCAGTCAACGCTGTCGGTGATGCCTGCACCGGATCGAACCCGAGATCTATCACCCCGGAGCAGATGGAGAAACTGTTCACCTGCACCTACTACGGAACGGAAGTTGATTTCTAAGTCCGTTATTTACATAAGTGATATAAAGCCTAATACACTTTGGCTTTATATAAATAGATATGCAAAGAAAGCCATGAAACTACAACTGCAAAATTCCTTTACCACTAACTTTTTATAATCCAGAGTGGATATCCCCTCCAATCAAGGCAGGGGGCATCCACAAAAGAAGGAGCCTCGCAATCGCCCGCGAGGCTCCTTCTTTTTCTCTCATATCTATAAATTTAAATTTCTATAAATCAAATCTCTCGCCCGCACATTTTATGCGTTCTTCTCGATCTCCATCAGCATATCGACACGGCGCTGGTGACGACCACCCTCGTACTCATTGTCAAGCCACTCGTCCACGATCATCTTTGCCATCTCGACACCGATCACGCGGGCACCGAAGGTCAGCACGTTTGTATCGTTGTGCTTTCTCGACATACGAGCGCTGTACGGCTCACTGCAGGTGCAGACGCGCACACCATTTACCTTGCCTGCTGCAATGCCGATTCCGATTCCTGTTCCGCAAATTGCAATGCCGTACTTTGCCTCACCGGAAGCAACCGCACGTCCGACTTTCTCTCCGTATGCCGGATAATCACAGCTCTCAGAAGAGTTTGTTCCGAAGTCAATGACCTCATATCCCTTTGACTCCACATATGCCTTGATCTCGTTTTTCATTTCCACTGCTGAGTGATCATTTGCCATTGCAATTTTCATTTTCCTGTCTCCTCCAAAAAAATTATAATAAACAATAATTATACAATACACAATATATAATAATACAACAATGTTAATAAATAAAATGTATCACAGCTTCGCACAGCGATTCTGAAGCAGAAGATCTGCGATCGTCAGCGCCGTCATGCACTCGACAACGACAACGGCTCTCGGCACGATCACCGGGTCGTGTCTTCCGTGAATCTCGATCTCCGTGTTCTCGCCGGAACGGTTCACTGTATTTTGCTGTCTCGCGATCGACGGTGTCGGCTTGAATGCCGCGCGCAGAACAATCTGGCTTCCATCGCTGATTCCGCCCAAGATTCCACCGGAATGGTTGGATGTCTTCTCAACACTTCCGTCCTCCGCAATCCGGAACGGATCATTGTTCTCCGAGCCACGCATCTTTGCGACTGCAAACCCATCTCCGATCTCAAATCCCTTGACTGCCCCGATCGACATGATCGCTTTCGCAAGACAGGCATCGAGCTTGTCAAAGACCGGCTCTCCGACTCCTGCCGGAACTCCGTCTGCAACACACTCGACGACACCACCGGCAGAATCCTGTTTCTCGATCAGGCGCGCAAGATACTCTCCTGCCTCAACTGCACAGACCGCATCTGGCATGTTTAATGGATTTCGATCGCGCTCCGCAATGTCAAAACGCTCCGGATCGATCTCGAATTCCCCGATGCTCTTCACATACGCCGTCACCTTGATTCCAAAATGCTCAAGCAGTTTGCACGCGACTGCACCTGCCGCTACGCGCGCCGTCGTCTCTCTTCCGGACGAACGTCCACCACCTCGATAATCTCTGAATCCATACTTTGTATCAAACCCGAAGTCCGCATGTCCCGGACGATACACGTTCATGATGTTTCCATAATCTCTGGATCTCTGATCCGTATTTCTCACCATCATCGCAATCGGAGTTCCCGTCGTCTTTCCCTCGAAAACGCCGGACAGGATCTCTACAAGATCACTCTCCTGTCTCGCTGTCGTATAACGGCTCTGTCCCGGTTTTCTTCGATTCAGATAAGGCTGAATATCCTCCTCGCTCAGCGGAAGTCCCGCAGGGCATCCGTCAATCGTGACGCCGATGCCCTTTCCATGCGACTCGCCCCAGGTCATAACACGGAATACCGTTCCAAATGTTGATCCTGCCATTCTCTTTTCACTCCTAATTACTTACTTGAAATTTTAAGTCGCCGTCTCTCTTAATTACTTAATCTTTTAATCTCGTAATCGCTTAGTCGCTGACCTTGACGATTGCACAGCTGTTCGGCTCGTTGCACTTGATCTCATTTGCGCTCATGATCAGCAGACCTTTCTCGTAGTCCACCTTGAAGAACGTGATCGTGCCACTTCCATGGTTGATGCAGGCGATGTGCTTGTCATCCGGGAATACGGCGATATCCTTCGGATACTCTCCGCTGATCGGCAGACAGCAAATCTGGGTCAGCAGACCCGTCTCCGGATCACGGTTGTATACAGAAACGGTCTCATCTCCGGCATTTCCACAGAACATATGCTTCTCATCCGGCGAAAATCTCAGCGCACACGCAGCAGTCTGCTGGCTTGCCTTCTTTCCGGTCGTCGAGATCGTCTGGATCTTCTCGATCTTCGGCACACGATTTCCGGTCTCGTAAGTAAATACATCGATCGTGTTCTTCTGCTCGGACAGCAGGTATGCAAACTTTCCATCAGCGCTGAAACGGAAGCAACGCGGTGCGGACTCGATGTCGCACGGGATCATGTCAACCTGTACCAGATGCTCGTCCTTCTCATCGAACTTGTAGATCTTTACCTGATCCAGACCGGAGTCAACTGCCAGAACAAACTTGTTGTCCGGAGTACGACGACAGCAACTTACATGCGGGCGGAAATTTCTCTCTGCAACGCTTCCGAGTCCCTTGTGGAAGACACCGTCCACGATCTCGCCGACTGCTCCGTCTTTTCCAAGGCGCAGAACCGTCGCTTTTCCATCGTGATAACCGGATACGAAGATATATTTGTCATCGGCATCGGTCGAGAGGTGACATCCTCTCATGCCATTGATCTTTGCACTGTTCAGTCTGGAAAGGCTTCCGTTCTCGAGAATCCGGAATGCCACAACGCCCTCATCTGCGATCGAGTAAAGCGTCTTTCCGTCACTGGAGGCAATTACATAGGAAGAGTTGTCCACTTCCACCTCACAGCGCTTATGGAAAACACCCTTCTCCACATCCACATCATAAACGGTAATGCCTTTCGCTTTTCCTGTGTAAGAATAGGAACCTACATATGCCATATATTTTCCTGAAACAGCCATTTTTCATTCCTCCTTGAATCCCCTGATTGGTCTCTCATTTATCTTCACAACACTGTTTCTATCTTACCACACTCTACTGAAAAAATCTATTGAGAATCTATTGACATACCGAGATTTTTCTGTATAATGAATGTTGTTTTGTGTTTATTAATACTAAACTTTGAGATTAATTTTACATTGATTTAATATTTCTAAACTTTTTGGTTAATCATTAGGCGTGTTTTCGGCGCGTCTTCGATATGCAAAGCAACAAAAAGCATCCGGAAATATTCGGATTTTTAGGAGGCATCTGTATGGATATCGGTTTAAAGCTGAAAGAGCTGAGAGTCTTAAAAGGACTCACACAGGAAGAGCTTGCTGACCGTGCGGAACTGTCCAAAGGCTTTATTTCCCAGTTAGAGAGGAACTTAACTTCCCCTTCGATTGCGACCCTGACCGATATTTTACAGTGTCTCGGCACTTCTCTGGGAGAATTCTTCAACGAGACGCCCGAGGAGCAGATCGTATTCGGAAAAGCGGATTATTTTGAGAAATATGAGGCAGACTTAAAAAACACAATCAAATGGATCATTCCAAATGCACAGAAAAATGTGATGGAACCCATCCTCCTCACGCTGGAAGCCGGCGGTTCCACATACCCGGATACTCCCCATGAGGGCGAGGAATTCGGATATGTTCTGCAAGGCAGTATCGCCATCCACATAGGGAAGAAAACCTACCGCGCAAAGAAAGGCGAGTCCTTCTACTTCACTGCGGACAAACAACACTTTTTGACGAGCAAGACGGGCGCAACCCTGATCTGGGTCAGCTCTCCGCCAAGTTTTTAACTTTCAACTTTCATATCGACTGATAAGACAGATAGATAGGATAGACAGGACAGATAGATCACAGAAGATCACATACATGAGGAGGAGACGTACATGGGTCAGTCTTTAATCGATTTAGTGAATATTTCCAAGAGCTTTGACGGGACAATGGTTCTGGATGACTTAAATCTTTCCGTAAAAGAAAACACATTTGTCACGCTTCTTGGTCCGAGTGGTTGCGGAAAAACTACAACCCTCAGAATCATCGGCGGTTTTGAGAAAGCAGACACCGGCAAAGTCATTTTCGACGGCACCGAGATCAATGATCTTCCGCCGAACAAGCGCCAGTTAAACACCGTATTCCAGAAATACGCGCTGTTCACCCACATGAACATTGCAGAGAACATCGCCTTCGGTCTGAAGATCAAGGGCAAGTCCAAGGCCTACATTAACGACAAAATCAAGTATGCACTCAAGCTCGTAAACCTCGACGGCTACGAGAAGCGCACCGTTGACTCCTTGAGTGGCGGTCAGCAACAGCGAATCGCGATCGCGCGCGCGATTGTAAATGAGCCTCGTCTTCTGCTCCTCGATGAGCCTCTCGGCGCTCTCGACTTGAAACTGCGCCAGGACATGCAGTACGAGCTGATTCGCCTGAAAAATGAGCTCGGCATCACCTTCATCTACGTCACCCATGACCAGGAGGAGGCACTTACGATGTCCGACACGATCGTTGTCATGAACCAGGGTTACATTCAGCAGATGGGTACTCCGGAGCAGATCTACAACGAGCCGGAAAATGCATTCGTCGCTGACTTCATCGGCGAGAGCAACATTGTTCCGGGCGTGATGCTTCACGATGAGCTTGTTGAGATCTTCGGTGCAAAGTTCGCCTGCGTCGACAAAGGATTCGGAACCAACAAACCGGTCGACGTCGTGATTCGTCCGGAAGATATCGAGCTTGTCGAGCCGGAACAGGGAACTCTGACCGGAACCTGCACGCACCTGATCTTCAAGGGCGTTCACTATGAGATGGAAATCACAACTCCGGACGGTTTTGAGTGGCTGGTTCACTCCACCACGCTCTGCCCGGTCGGCAAAAAAGTGGGACTGCGCGTTGATCCGTTCAACATCCAGATCATGAACAAACCTGCTTCTGAAGATGAGGAGGCGGTTGGAGTCAATGAATAAGAAATTATTATCCGGACCTTACATTCTGTGGATGATCGGCTTTACGATCATCCCGCTTGCCCTGATCGTGTACTACGGACTGACCGACAAGAGCGGAGCGTTCACACTCGCAAACGTCCTCTCGATCTCTACGCCGGAGCACATCAAGGCACTCTGGCTGTCCCTCGGACTGTCCTTTGTGAGCACCATCATCTGTCTCGTGCTCGCCTATCCGCTCGCAATGATTCTGCGAAACCGAAATGTCGGAAGCGGTAGTTTCATCGTCTTCATCTTCATCCTTCCGATGTGGATGAACTTCCTGCTCCGCACACTCGCGTGGCAGACTCTGCTTGAGAAAGCCGGTGTTATCAACGGCATCCTCGGCATGCTTCATCTTCCGAAGCAGAATTTGATTAACACCCCGGGAGCCATCGTCCTCGGCATGGTTTACAACTTCCTGCCGTTCATGGTTCTTCCGATTTACAACGTTTTATGCAAGATTGACGACAACACGATCAATGCCGCCCGCGACCTCGGCGCAAACTTCTTCCAGACACTTCTCTGGGTATGGTTTCCGCTCAGCATTCCGGGAATCATCAGTGGAATCACGATGGTGTTCGTGCCGGCACTGACGACCTTCGTCATCTCCAACCTCCTCGGTGGAAGTAAGATCCTTCTGATCGGAAATGTCATCGAGCAGGAATTCACAAAGGGAAGCAACTGGAATATGGGTTCCGGTCTCTCCCTCGTACTGATGATCTTTATCCTGATCAGCATGGCGCTGATTGCAAAATATGACAAAAATGGAGAAGGGAGCGGATTCTAATCATGAAAAACTCAAAATGGAATCTCCGGCGAATCTGGCAGGATTTTTATCTTGTCATCATCATGATCTTCCTCTACGCGCCGATTGCGACGATGGTCGTGCTGTCCTTCAACAGCTCCAAGTCCCGTACCCAGTGGGGTGGATTTACGCTTCGCTGGTACACGGAAATGTTCGCAAGCCGTAACATTATGGATGCTCTTCAGAACACGCTTCTGATCGCCTTCTTATCTGCACTGATCGCCGTCATCATCGGAACTGCGGCTTCGATCGCGATCAACAGCATGAAGCCAGTTCCGCGCACGATTCTGATGGGAATCACGAATATCCCGATGCTCAATGCCGACATCGTGACCGGTATCTCTCTGATGCTCGCGTTCATCGCATTTGGCATCTCACTCGGATTTCAGACGGTTCTGATCGCTCACATCACCTTCAACATTCCATATGTGATCTTGAGCGTCATGCCGAAGCTTAAACAGACGAGTAAATTCACTTATGAGGCGGCTCTCGATCTCGGCGCAAGCCCGATTCGCGCTTTCTTCAAGGTCGTTTTCCCGGACATTCTTCCGGGTGTGCTCTCCGGCTTTTTGCTCGCATTCACGATGTCCCTCGATGATTTCATCATCACCCACTTCACAAGAGGTGCGGGCATCAACACCCTGTCGACCCTGATTTACAGTGAAGTGCGCCGAGGCATCAAGCCGTCGATGTACGCACTTTCCACCGTAATCTTTGCTACGGTTCTCATCCTGCTGATTATCAGCAACTTTGCCCCGCGCAAGAAAGAGGAGCAATAAATATATTTTTAATTTTTTGAGGAGATTTGAATTATGAAGAAAAAAGTACTTGCAGTATCCCTTACCTCCCTGACTGCATGCTCTGCCCTGCTTCTTTCTGGCTGTGGCGGAAACGCAACCGGTTCTTCCTCCGCAGATAATAGCGGAAACGGAAGTGGTTCTAATGAGCTTTATGTATACAACTGGGGCGAGTACATCGATGAGGATGTGATCGATCAGTTCGAGGAAGAGACCGGAATCAAAGTTATTTACGATATGTTTGAGACGAACGAGGAGATGTACCCGGTTATCGAGGCAGGCGGTGTCAACTACGATGTTGTCTGCCCGTCCGATTACATGATCCAGAAGATGCGTGAGAATGATCTTCTCGCTGAGATTGACTTCGACAATGTTCCAAACCTTGATCAGATTGATCCGGCCTACCTCGAGATGTCCAAGTCCTTTGATCCGGAAAACAAGTACTCCGTTCCTTACACCTGGGGCACGGTCGGCATCCTCTACAACACGAAGATGCTTGAGGAGCTCGGCATGGATGCTCCGACAAAGTGGTCAGATCTCTGGGATGAGCGCCTTGACGGCGAGATCCTGATGCAGGACAGCGTGCGCGATGCCTTCATGGTCGCATTAAAGAAAGACGGCTACTCGATGAACACGGATAATGAGGATGAGCTTCAGCAGGCAAAGCAGGATCTGATTGATCAGAAACCGCTTGTTCAGGCTTACGTCATCGATCAGGTTCGTGACAAGATGATCGGCGGTGAGGCTGCTGTCGGCGTTGTCTACTCCGGTGAGATGCTCTACATCCAGAACGAGGTGAAAGATCTCGGTCTTGACTACGATCTCGAGTATGTGATTCCTGAGGAGGGAACGAATCTGTGGATCGACTCCTGGGTAATCCCGAAGAACGCAAAGAACAAAGAGAATGCAGAGAAGTGGATCGACTTCCTCTGCCGTCCGGAGATCGCAAAGCAGAACTTTGACTACATCACCTACTCCACCCCGAATAAGGGCGCGTTCGATCTGCTCGATGAGGAGATCCAGAACAACAAGGCTGTCTTCCCGGATATCGATTCTCTCAAGAACAGCGAAGTTTATGAATATCTCGGTGATGAGGTTGACTCTGTTTACAATGAGCTGTGGAAAGAGGTTAAGTCGAACTAAGTTGTTCTTGAGCAAGGTTTGCTGGTTAGCTGGTTGACTTATTGGCTGGTTGACTACCAGCTCCCGGCTCCTACGGTGAAAAAAGGTCGTGCAAACTCGCTCTCGCTCCGGGTTCGACGTAGCAGTGCATAAGATCGCAAACTACGCGATCTAAGCACTGACGTCTCACACGGGTTTGCCCTGACTTTTTCACCTCCGTCGCCTATCTCATTTCAAGTCGATGCTTACAAAGACTTAGCGCGTGATTCCTCCACCTATCAGAGGAGAGGACATCCGCTCTGAGTTATATCAACATTAAATTGAAAATACGAAAGTATATATCCTACTAGGAAGGGAAAAAACATTATGAAAAAACTGCTTCTGGTTGCATCTGCACTGACTATCCCCTGCCTTCTTCTCGCAGGCTGTGGTTCCTCTTCATCATCTTCTCAGGGAAAAGATGGTAATGATGATAACAAGCTCTATGTATACAACTGGGGCGAGTACATCGATGAGAGCGTCATCGATGATTTCGAAAAAGAAACCGGCATCGAAGTTGTCTACGATATGTATGAGACAAACGAGGAAATGTTCCCGGTTATCGAGGCTGGCGGTATCGCCTACGATGCAGTCTGCCCTTCTGATTTCATGATTCAGAAAATGCGTGAGCATGATCTTCTCGCTGAGATCAACTTCGACAACGTCCCGAATCTCAAGGAGATTGACCCGCTCTATCTTGAGCTTGCACAGTCCTTCGATCCGGAAAACAAGTACGCAGTTCCGTATACCTGGGGCACGATCGGCATCCTCTACAACAAGGAGCGTCTTGAGGAACTTGGTGTAGAACCGCCGACAAAGTGGTCGGATCTCTGGGATGAACACCTTGACGGTGAGATCCTGATGCAGGACAGCATCCGCAGTGCATTCATGACCGGACTCAAGAAGAATGGTTACTCGATGAACAGCACAAATCCGGATGAGATCACAAAAGCAAAAGACGATCTGATCGCACAGAAACCTCTTGTTCAGGCTTATGTTGTCGATCAGGTTCGCGATAAGATGATCGGCGGAGAGGCTGCTGTCGGCATTATTTACTCCGGTGAAATGCTTTACATTCAGAACGAAGCCGATGAGGGCGACAACCTGATCTATGTAATTCCGGAAGAGGGAACCGACCTCTTCATCGACTGCTGGGTGATCCCGAAGAATGCAAAGCACAAGGAAAATGCAGAGAAATGGATCGACTTCCTCTGCCGTCCGGAGATTGCAAAAAAGAACTTTGAGTATATCACCTACTCCACCCCGAACAAGGGCGCATTTGACCTGCTCGATGCAGATCTTCAGAACAACAAGGCGATCTTCCCGGATGTGGATTCTCTGAAAAACTGCGAAGTTCTCAAATATCTCGGCGATGAGGTAGATAATCTCTACAACGAGGCATGGAAAGAGGTTAAATCCAAATAAATTTTTTGCTTCATCGTCTCGTCTTTCTGTCCGTCACGTTAGCTGACAGTAGACTGTTACACAATCCGTCCCACTCCGGTTTGAATATCCATACATGGCATATGACCGGGGCGGGACGTTTTTTTATGAAAAGAATTTTTTACGAAAGGAGTTTTCTATGACACTTCAACAGATGCATTATGTGATCACGATCTCCGAGACAGGGTCTTTCAATAAGGCAGCAGAACTTCTCTACGTCGCACAGCCGTCCCTGACAAGCGCAATTCAGGAATTGGAGCGCGAAACCGGCATCCTGATCTTCCACCGGAGCGGACGCGGAGTGACGCTGACAAATGATGGCGCGGAGTTTTTGAGCTATGTCCGCCAGATCTATCACCAGTACGAGATTCTCCAGAGCAAATATGGAAAAAATGGAAACCTGAAGAAAAAGTTCGGTGTCTCCACCCAGCACTATTCATTTGCCGTAAAGACTTTCGTGGAGATGGTCAAACACTTCAACACTTCTGACTATGAGTTCGCGATCCGCGAGACGAAGACGCGCGATGTCATTGACGATGTGAATACAATGCGAAGTGAGATTGGAATCCTCTATCTGAATGATTTCAACCGGGCAGTGCTCACGAAACTCTTCCACTCCAACAATCTGGAATTTCACAAATTGATTGACTGCCAACCCTATGTTTATTTGTGGCGAAATCACCCTCTTGCCTCTCTTCCGTCGATCCGATTTGCTCAGCTTGCAGACTATCCCTGCCTCTCATTTGAGCAAGGCGACAACGGCTCCTTTTATTTTGCGGAGGAGATTCTGAGCACAAATGAATACTCACGAATCATCAAAGCCTGTGACCGTGCGACGATGCTGAATCTGATGATCGGCTTGAATGGGTACACGCTCTGCTCCGGCATCATCTGCGAGGAACTCAACGGAGATGAGTACGTCGCTGTTCCACTTGAGGGTGAAAGTGACAATCCGGGTGGCGCGATGGAGATCGGCTATCTCGTCAAAAAAAATGTCATTTTAAGCCAGATGGGAGAAATCTACATTCGCGAGATCCGCGATTATCTCGGAAATCTCTCACAAAAATCCTGAGTGTAAACAGAACATTCGTGCAGACAAACGGTTCTCACAGATTTTGATTTCGCCTGCCTATAACGAACTCAAATGTATCACTGCGAATCATCCATATTTCGTGTATGTATAATTTTGCTTGTTCCGTGTCATACTGTCTGTAAAAGGAGGTATATTTGCCATGCGGAATAAAGCTATGGATTACACTGCGCTGACACTCTCCATCATCGGCGCTGTCAACTGGGGTCTGATTGGATTTTTCAATTTCAACCTGGTCGCGTTTCTGTTTGGAAGCATGACCTGGCTCTCACGGATTATCTACGCTCTGGTCGGACTCTGTGGTCTCTATCTGATCAGTTTTTACGCATCCGACAGCAACAGCTGACAATAAGTAATCCCACCGCAGTCTGCCTGACGTTTCTTACGGGCGACTGCGGTTCTTTTCTGTCTGTTCAAAAAATTTTACCCGTGTACAGTAACATTCTTTTTGTTCTTTTGATCTATTTTCTTTCTTCACTTTTCTTCCTGTCTTTCTGTTCATTTTCCGAATTTCGTGATATGCTAAATTCACAGGCAGTTTCCGAATTTTTATAGAGCTGTTTTTTCAGTGTTTCAACGATTGGATTGTTAGGAGGACAAAAGATTATGATGCTGATTCAAGGTGGACGGGTGATCGATCCGAAGACAGGAACCGATGCCGTCATGGATGTAGCTGTTGAAAATGGAAAAATTGTAGAGATGGGAAAAGATCTGGCAGATCGTTATCCAAACTGTGATCCGATTATCGATGCCCGCGGTCTTGTGGTCGCACCGGGACTGATTGACGTTCATGTACATTTCCGCGATCCGGGACTGACCTACAAGGAGGACATTCACACCGGAGCAATGGCTTCCGCTGCCGGTGGCTTCACAACCGTTGTCTGCATGGCAAACACAAAACCGCCGGTCGACAACGTAGAAACGCTCGAGTACGTCATCCGCGAGGGCAAGAAAACGGGAATCAACGTTCTCACTGCCGGCAATATCACAATCGGCATGAAAGGCGAAACCCTCACAAATATGGAAGAGCTGAAAGCACATGGAGCAGTCGGCTTCACCGATGACGGCATCCCGCTCAAGAGTTCCGCCCTCGTCCGCAAGGCGATGGAGGAAGCCGTTCGTCTGAACGTACCGCTTAGCTTCCACGAGGAAGATCCGGCTCTGATCACAAACAATGGCATTAATCACGGAGCAGTATCCGATGAACTCGGAATCGGCGGTTCTCCGGCTGTCGCAGAGGATGTCCTTGTTGCCCGCGACTGCATGCTGGCACTCGACACCGGCGCAGTCATTGATATCCAGCACCTCAGCTCCGGTCATTCCGTCCGCCTCATCGAAGTGGCTCAGGATCTCGGCGCTCATGTTGTCGCAGAAGTCACTCCGCACCACTTCACACTTGATGAGAGTGCCGTTCTCAAACATGGCTCCCTCGCAAAGATGAATCCACCACTGCGTACTCCGTCTGACCGTGAGGAGATCATCCGCGGACTCAAGGAGAACATCATCACCGTCATTGCAACTGACCATGCCCCACACAGCGCAGAGGAGAAGTCCAAACCGCTGACCGAATGTCCGAGCGGTATCATCGGACTTGAGACTGCACTTGCACTCGGTGTCACAAGTCTTGTACGCGCCGGTCATCTGTCCCTCTCTGAGCTTCTTGCAAAGATGACGCTGAACCCGGCAACCCTCTATCACTTAGAGGCGACAAAGGGCTGGATCGGCGCCGGTTCCGACGCAGATCTCGTCCTGTTTGATCCGGATGAGTCATGGACGGTCGAGAAATTCCACTCCAAATCCAACAACTCCCCGTTCATCGGCGAGACCCTCTTCGGAAAAGTGCATTACACGATCTGCAATGGAGAAATTGCCTATCGCGCAGATACGGATTCCTTTAATTTTTAAATTTAAATAGCATGGGAAAGAAATGAAAATGTTCACTAATTGACATTTTTAATAACTCATGATAGTATAATTAAAGAAAGAGAGTGCTACCGATAGACGGTTAGTCCAGTATAAGTGAAAACAAAAATAGTCGCTTAGTTTACCAGACGTGGGCGGCTATTTTTGTGATTTATGATTATCTTTACCTAATGTGTATCCGACACTAAAGCAGGTTAAGCCGAAACTTACCACTGCGATAAAATCTACAATACTCATTGGCTTAGCCCTCCTTTCCCATGGATTCCTTTTCAGGTTTCTATGTAATCAGAGGGTCACAGTCCCTCTGTTGAAGGACTAACCGCCTACCGTTATATGGTAACACCCTTATTTTAATTATAACAGCCAATAAATATAACCGCAATAAAAATTTAATCCAGCATTTTAAAAGCCCATTCTCACAAAAAATTGAGAGGATGGGCTTTCTCTTATTATTATTTATTCTTTTTTGTGTGCTTCTTTAAATTCTTTTTTGCTCTCGCACGGTTTCCTCTCGCCGGTTTCTTTGCAACAGGCTTCGGCTCCTCCGTTTTTGTCTCGGCTTTTGCCTCCACAACTTCTGCTGGCTTTTCTTTCTCTGATTCAGCCTTTACCGGCTCTTCCACTTTCGCCTCAGCTTTTGCTTCCTCTTCTACCACCGGAGCAACTACTGCCTCTGCTTCCTTTTCCGGAGCCGGAGTTTCCACAGCTTTTGCCGACTTTTCTTCAGCCTTCACCGGCTCAGCCGTCTTCGTCGTCTTTGTTTTTGCTGACGTCGCAGCCTTCGGAGCCTCTTTCTTTTCTGGCGCTTCTGCTGTCACCGACTTTGTGGTCTTTGCAGGTTCCTTCTCTACCGGCTGTTCTTTCACAGCCTTTGCGGTTTCTGTGGTTTTCGTAGTTTTTGCGGTTTTCGCTGTCTTCGTGGTCTTCGTGGTTTTCGCAGTTTTTGTCTGCTCTGCCTTTTCTGCTTTCTCTGCGGTGCTCTTCACACTCTTCGTGCTCTTCTTCGCTGTTGTGCGGGTGGAAGTCGTCTTCTTCACTGCTACCGGGGTGCAGGAGAATACCGTCACAGACATCGGCGGTACATCAACCACAATCGACTCCGGACGCTCATCGCACTCTTCCGCCTTGCTCGTCTTGACTCTCGGATTTCCCTTTCCACTTCCGCCGAATGCAGTCGCATCACTGTTGAAGATCTCTTTGTACTTTCCATGGAATGGAACGCCAACACCAAAGTTTTCATGCTCCACCGGTGCAAAGTTGCAGACAAACAGAAGCGTCTCTTCCGGCTTATCCGTCTTTCTCAGGAAGACGACAATATCGTCATTTGCAGAACTGCAATTGATCCACTCAAATCCCTCCGGTTCAAAGTCTTTCTGATACAGTGCCGGATGCGAAGTATAGAACTCATTGAGTGCCTTCACATAATTCTGCATATTCTTGTGGAGCGGATATTCCAGAATGTTCCACGGCAGTTCCTCATTCTCATTCCACTCAGAAATCTGACCGAACTCCTGACCCATGAAAAGAAGTTTGCGTCCCGGATGACCGTACATGAATCCGTAAGCAGTGCGCAGGTTTGCTGCCTTATCCTCATACGTCTCACCCGGCATCTTTAAGAGCATCGAAGCCTTTCCGTGTACAACCTCATCGTGGGAGAATACCAGAATGAAATCTTCGCTGTACGCATAGAGCATGCTGAACGTCAGCTCTCCGTAATGATGACTGCGGAAATACGGATCATACTGCATGTATCCGGTGAAATCATTCATCCAGCCCATGTTCCACTTGTAGTCAAATCCAAGGCTTCCCTCTTTCACATCTCCGGTCACCTGTGGCCATGCGGTTGACTCCTCAGCGATCAAAACAGCTCCCTTCTCACGTTTCTTGAAAATGCTGTTCAAATGCTTTAAGAACTCCACTGCCTCGAGATTCTCGTGACCGCCATAAATATTCGGAACCCACTCGCCCTCATTCTTTCCATAATCCAGATAGAGCATCGAAGCGACTGCATCCATGCGGATTCCATCTGCGTGGTATTTCTCCGCCCAGAACAGTGCATTTGCAATCAGGAAGTTGCAAACCTGCGGACGACCATAATTGTAAATCAGAGTACCCCAATGCGGGTGAGAGCCCTGTCTCGGGTCCTGATGCTCGTACACACAAGTTCCATCAAAACATGCCATTCCGTAGCTGTCACGCGGGAAATGAGCCGGTACCCAGTCCAGAATCACAGAGATTCCCTGCTCATGCATGTAGTTCATGAAATACATGAAATCATCCGGAGTTCCGTAACGGCTTGTCGGCGCATAGTATCCCGTCACCTGATAACCCCAGGATGCATCAAGCGGGTGCTCCATCACCGGCATCAGCTCCACATGAGTATATCCCATCTTCTTTACATACTCGGCAAGTCTCGGAGCGATCTCTCGATAGTTGTAGAATTCAGAACCAACTACCTCCTGTCCGTTCTCGTCAACTCCGAGTTCCTTGCGAATCCAGGAACCAAGGTGCAGTTCATAGATGGACATCGGCAAATCCTTAGAATCCGTCTTTGCGCGTTTCTCCATCCATTCATCGTCCGTCCATGCAAACTGATTCGTATCCCAGACAATCGAAGCGTTGTTCGGGCGAAGCTCCGCATAATTCGCATACGGGTCTGCCTTGAGCATCGGCTCTCCGCGATGTGTCTTGATCTCGTACTTGTAGATCTCTCCACTCTGGAGTCCCGGAATGAAGAGCTCAAAAATACCGGAGTCTCCCTGTCGTTTCATCTGGTGACGGCGACCATCCCAGGTGTTGAAGTTTCCGACAACGCTGACACGCATTGCACACGGCGCCCACACAGAAAAGAAGACACCGCTCACTCCGTCGATCACCATCGGATGCGCGCCCATCTTCTCATAAACGTTGTAGTAAGTTCCTGCTGAGAACTTCTTCTTCTCCTCTTCCGTGTACTGAGATCCAAATGCGTAAGGATCGTGAATCTCCTCCTCTGCACCCGTATCCCAGGTGATCAGAAGCGTATACTTCGCCATGGTCTTTCTCGGAATCCGGACTGCAAAATATCCTGCCTCATCCTGCTGTTCCATCGGATATTTTTTTCCGCCTGTTGTGAGTTTCACTGTCACTGCCTCTGCACGCGGAATAAATACCTGAATCACCAGTCCCTCTTCCGTCAGATGCGGTCCCAGAAGACGCTCTGGATTTCCCGCTTCTGAGTACACAATCTCCTCAATTCCTGCCCAATCCATTAAATCATATAATACCTTATCCATCCGTCTCCCCCTCATCATCGATGTTCCGCAGACAATCTAAAATGTCAAAAAAAGCCTGACAGTTTTGGACTGTTCCCGTTTTAATTCTGATTATAATTATATCTTATTTCTTTCTGCATGGCAATCAGGAATCCCTCCAAATCCGGTTTTTCCACACCGCTCCCTTATCCGCATTTTCCACACTTCCCACACAAAATTCTTCCCGCGATCCCCAACTAGCTCATCAATGATACATCTTTTGAGATCCGGTCTGATTTAATGAGACTCAGAGCATGCAAAAAAATTCCTTTTGCAATCTTCATGCTCCGGAAGTGTCAGTCGAAAAATGTCGATCGCTTCTGTTTGATTTCCAGATATGAACCATATAAGATTGCAATAGCAGAAAGCGGAGGCTTTATCATGTACGAAAGAAAAACGGAACTAGAAACTCTTCTCCGACAGTTCGGTGTCGGCGAACATTACAGCGGATACAAACTCTGTATCAGTGCGGTCGAAATTGCTCTCGATCACCCGGAATCTTTGAATTCCATCACTAAATGCATTTACCCTGAGCTCGCAGATTTCCATCACACGAGTCTGAAATGCGTGGAGAGAAATCTTCGCACGATGATCGAGAAAATCTGGAAAAGTGGCGGAAGAGAATTTTTCTGCGGACCGGATTCTGACAACCAGAAACGTCCAAGCAATTCCCGTTTCATTGAAATGCTCGTTCAGGTTTTGAAATCAGAAACTCCTATCACGGAGAAGAATTTATGTGAGTTTTGTGCGGTCACGGCACACTATAAAGATCGCATCGCCCAGATGGAATCCGAGGCAGTCAAACAGCAGGAGACGATCGACTGGATGCACGACATGATCTGGGATCTGCTCGGTGAAAAGAAGAAATATCTTGCAGAAATCGAAGAGCTTCAGAAACAGCAGAAGCAGACAAAGGATAAGTAACTACGAAACAAGTGATATGGATACGAAATAAATAATACGTAGATCAGATCATAATCAACAATAAGTAGGAAGAGCAAAACAAAATGCCGGTGCAGTAGGTTGTATACATACATCATATACAGCCTGAACACCGGCATTTTCTTTACTCGACTCGTATATCCATCCCCAGAATCAGAATAGGGACTAGATGCGCAATGATTTTACTCGCATTCGCATATAAATGCATAGAGCGCCGCGGTATGAACCGCCTGCACAAATTTTCCCTCTCGCAATGCCTTTTTCACCTCCGGAATCGTCATCTCAACAATCTCAAGTTCCTCCGTCTCATCGAGATGCTGACCCTGCGTTTTCTTGACTCCTTTTGCCACAAAACACCACGCATAGTTGCTCGATTTCGATGCGTCCGGACAGAGTTTAAACAAGAATTCCCAGTCTCCACCTGTATATCCGGTCTCCTCGGCAAGTTCTCTGTGCGCAGAAATTTCCGGCTTCTCCCCCGGTTCCATACAGCCTGCCGGAAGTTCCAAAAGAACCTCCTCAACCCCGTGACGATACTGGCGCACAAGCACGATCTTTCCCTCCTCCGTCACAGGCACAATCACCGCAAAATCCGGAATGTGATTTACATAGAACGGCTCAATCACCGTTCCATCCGACAATCTGCACTTGCTTGCCTCAATGTCGATCCATCGATCTTTCAAAACCGTTTTCCGCTCCAACACTTCCCACTTTTTTATCATAATCCTGTCCTCCACAAATGTTTTTCTGTTTCCTTATCCCCACTTCTTTCAGAATCTCGTTTTTCCTCAACACTTTGATTCCATCATATCAGAGTCGTTTTCCACAAGCAAGTCTCACGCAAGTTTTCCACAAACTTTCAAATCAGCGCCCCGCCTTTTATTTTGCTTTAAAAGTATGATATAATGAGCGCAATAGAAAAACAAGCGATACAATCGATACGATTATCAATAACCACAACAGAAAGGTTCCACATATATGAGCACTACAACTACCACCAATGCGAAAAAGAAGGCACTTCTCGTCACCACAGTGAGCGGATTTGTTCCTCAATTTGAGATGAACAATGTCCGGATTCTTCAGGAAATGGGATATGAAGTTCATTATGCCACAAACTACAACATGCCATCCTACGGCGATGACAATCACCGTCTTGATGGGACTGGAATCATCCGCCATCAGATTGATTTCGTCCGCAGTCCCTTTGATCCCTCAAATATCAAAATTTTTTGCCAGCTCTGTCAGGTTATGAAAGAAGAATCTTTTTCTTTAGTTCACTGTCACACTCCGATGGGTGGCGTTATGGCTCGTCTCGCCTCCCACCACACCCACACTGGTCCGGTGATTTATACGGCTCACGGCTTCCACTTTTTTCATGGAGCACCGCTGATCAACTGGCTCTTTTATTACCCGATGGAACGTTTTCTGTCACGTTTCACCCTGCAACAGCTCTGCATCAATCAGGAAGATTACCACCGCGCAAAGCGCTGTTTTCATGCGCGCTACGTCGACTACATTCCCGGAGCCGGAATCGACTTAAACCGAATTCCGAAATACAGCGAAGAAAAGAATCTTCAAAAGCGCAGAGAGCTTGGGATTCCGGACGATGCAATTTTCCTGCTCTCTTCCGGTGAACTTATCAAACGCAAGAACCACGAGACCATCCTGAGAGCACTCGCAAAACTCAGACAGGACGGCACACTCCCGTCGTCTGTCCGCTATGTAATCTGCGGACATGGAAAACTTGACGCCTATCTCAAAGAGCTCGCAAATAAACTTTCCATCACGGACATCATCCTCTTTGCCGGTTATCGAAAAGATATTTTAGATCTCTGTCAGTCCTGTGATCTCTATGTCTTCCCGTCCTATCAGGAAGGGCTTCCGATGGGACTGCTTGAGGCGATGGCATGCGGTTGTCCCGTGCTCTGTTCCGACATTCGAGGAAATCAGGACCTGATGGGCACTCCATCGCACACAGACGGAAACCTCGAGTTCTGCTCCGGAGGTATCATGATCCGCAAAGCCGACGATGCTGACAGTTTCGCAAAAGGTCTTCTCTCGCTGATTGCCGATCCTCAGAAGTTAAAAGAAATGGGCGCACAAAACGCTTCCCGGTGCACAAACTTTTCCCAGCCTCATGTGGAAACCATCATGAGAAAGATTTACTCAAGAGCAGAAAGCGAGACAAGTACAAGGTAACTATAATCAGACAAAAATCTGCGGATTTACAGGTGGATTTGCAATTAAAGACATTTTTATAGAATATTTATACAGTTTTTTGACATAAAAACGCAAAATAGGACGATATATCGACCCTTTCATATGGAAATTTATCCTAAAATTACCATAAAAAGGAGAGACGGATGACTATTTGTGAAGCAACCAGTACCCGAATTCGGGAACTATGTGAAGAAAAGAAACAGACTGCTTACCGAACTGCATTTCTCGCTGGAATGCCCCCATCTACTTATAAAAGCATCCTGAATGGAAAAAGTAAAAATCCCGGAATTGTTAATATCAATAAGATTGCGGACGCTCTCGGTGTTTCCATTCGAGAGTTCTACAATTCCGATGTCTTTGACAATCTGGATCAGGATGAATAATGAATAAAGGGGGATATCTGTATGAATATCTGTGAAGCCACGAACTGCCGAATCCGAGAGCTCTGTGCACAGAAAGGAATCAGCGCCTACCGCAATGCTTTTCTCGCCGGGATGCCACCGACCACCTACAAAAACATTCTCAGTGGAAGAAGTCGGAACCCCGGTATCGTCAATATCAACCGGATTGCGGATGCACTCGGTGTCTCCATCCGGGAGTTCTATGACTCCGACATTTTCGATTCACTAGATGCCTGACCCGATTCATTTATTTACAATTTATGATTCAATGAAGCAGAAAAAGAGAGAGCCTCAAATTGACGATGTTTTGATTCGTCAGTTTGAAGCTCTCTCTTTTTATAATTCTGAGTTTAACTATGAATTTACAGCTCTTTCTCTGCCATGTTCAGCGCAGACTCAATTACCTTATCCATGTCGTAGTACTTGTACTCGCCAAGACGACCACCAAAGATCACCTTGTTCTCCTTCTCGGCCAGCTTGCGGTACTCCTCATACATCGCACCGTTCTTCTCATCATTTACCGGATAGTACGGCTCGTCTCCCGGCTTCCACTCAGAACTGTACTCACGGCTGATCACCGTCTTCGGCTGAGTGCCGAACTCAAACCACTTATGCTCAATGATTCTCGTCCACGGAGTCTCTGCATCGGTGTAGTTCACAGCGGCATTTCCCTGGAAATTCGGCTTGTCGAGAACCTCTGTCTCAAAGCGAACAGAGCGATACTCAAGCGTTCCCAGTGAATAATTAAAGTAAGCGTCAATCGCGCCGGTGTAAACCACCTTCTCCGCCATTGCATCATACTCTGCCTTATTTTCCAGATAGTCAACGCCCAGCTTCACCTCAATGCCATCGAGCATACCGGCAACCATCTTCGTGTATCCGCCCATCGGAATTCCCTGATAGAGTGCATTAAAGTAGTTATTGTCGAAGGTAAAGCGAACCGGAAGACGCTTGATGATAAATGCCGGAAGCTCGGAACATGGGCGACCCCACTGCTTCTCCGTGTAACCCTTCACGAGCTTCTCATAGATGTCCGTTCCGACCAGACTGATCGCCTGCTCCTCAAGGTTCTTCGGCTCTGTGATTCCTGCTGCCTTCTTCTGCTCCTCAATCTTTGCAAATGCCTCTTCCGGAGTCACAACTCCCCACATCTTGTTAAATGTATACATGTTAAATGGCAGGGAATACAGCTCTCTCTTGTAGTTTGCAACCGGAGAGTTCGTGAAACGATTGAATTCCGCAAACTGATTCACATAGTCCCAGACCTTCTTATTGTTCGTGTGGAAAATGTGCGCGCCATACTTGTGAACATTGATGCCCTCAATCTCCTCCGTATAGACGTTTCCTGCGATATTCGGTCTACGGTCGATCACCAACACCTTTTTTCCTTTTTTCACGGCTTCACGGGCAAATACAGCGCCGTAGAGACCAGCTCCTACTATCAGATAATCATACATGATTTTTTCCTCCTGAAAAATAACATTCTCTCCCCACTATGCCAAAAAGAACAGGGCTTGTCAATAGTGGATCTTTTTGTCAAACATGTTCCGGTACTGGAGTTTCCAGTACTCTTCTCTCAATAAATTTTTTTCATTTACAGCATGCCATTCTCCCATTGGGTCTATATAACCAGTCCCATTTAATGCATGCCAGTTTCCCTCTCTATCTAAGTATGCGTTCCCATTCATTGCTGGAATATCCTTCCGCATTTCTTTTAAAAATTCTTGGTAAGGTACTAAATTCATTTCTGCTTTTTCAAACAAAAGCTCAGAAAGATAATTAGAACTAATAAATAAATTTTGTTCTGATTCTATGTCATAATTTGCCCAAATAAAAAATGGTACAATATGACGCCGCTGAACTTCTTCCATAGACCAATCATCCAACTTCTTACCCACAATGCTCTCATAAAACTCCATTTCTACCATTGGTTGATGATCACCAAAAAATACAATAATAGTTGGATCATTTACAGAACTAAAATAATTTAAAAGTGTAGGGAGCGCATTATCTGATTCTTTTATTAATGTTAAATACTCTTCTGTGTTAGGAAATTCTCCTTCATGATTTGGTACTTGTATAACCTGTTTGCCAAAATACCCCGTATCATAACTACTATGATTTTGCATAGTAACATTAAAAATAAATACTGGTTGATTTGATTCTTTGTTTTTTTCAAATTCTTCAATTACTTTTTCATATGATGTTTTATCAGATATATATCGATCCCTAACTAAATCCGGATTACTAAAATCATCAATATCTAAAAATTCATCAAATCCCAATCTAGGATATACCTGATATCGATTATAACCCGTTTTATCATATGGATGGATTCCAATTGTATGATACCCTCGCGCCTTCAAAATCTGTGCAATAGAATATGTCCCATTTCTAGTTATAAATTGTTGATAAGGAACACTTCCTTGTAAAAATGACATTGAATTTCCTGTCAAAAATTCATATTCCGTATTCGCTGTTCCACCACCAATGGGATATACCAACATTTTTCCTTTTACAATATTTCCATCAAGAGAATTAAAATACGACATATATTCTTCATTATCTAGCTCTGGATCTACTACACTCAAATCTGAAAAACTTTCATTCATAATTGCAATTATATTTGGATGAAAACCTTTATCACTTCCCACTGGTTCTATAAATTCTCTCATCATTTCTTCAGAAGTTACAGAAAAGTATCCTTCAGGCTCTTGTAAATGCATTCGCCGAACATTTGAAACAAAACTCATTGCTATTCCATATTGTTCTATATTATGATTAAGATTCCACAAATCCAATTCTGGCTTAAAAAAAGTACTTGCTATTATATTACTTATTAAAATCACCTCCGGAATCACCCATATCATAACTATTTTTAACGAATCTCGCCTTTTTCCATAATTCTGACACGTTATAATTAAAAATATTACAAGAATCCATAAGGCTAAAAACATATTCCAATTAAACTCATAATGATAATTTAAAAATACATTTTTTGCCGTTCCTGCTGCTAAAAAATCTCCAGGTGTAATAGGACTTCCTCTAAATATTTGTACAAAATAATTAGCGACAGCAAATATATATGATACTATCGAGATTAACATTATCGACACAAACATTGTTCTAGTTAATATATAAAAAATTAAAATTAACGAAAAATAAATTGCAATATTTCCTATAACGTATTGCTCTGCCATACCATTACTATTTTGCCCTACGATTTCCGTTGCAATAAAGATATATCCTGACCCTAAAAGCATCCAAAATCCATCTTTTAAAATTTCAAACCATATCTTTTGTTTTTTTTCTTTAAAATACTCTAAAACTCCACCCCCTAGAATAATTGTAATTGCCACTAATATTCCACACTCTACTACTAAATGTCTTTCTCTAAATATTTTAGTTGCAATAATCAAAATTCCATATATACCAACTATAGTTAAAATATATTTTTTTATATTATCTTTACCCTTTATCATTCTCCAAAAATATGGAATCATCTGAATTAATAATGTAATAACAACTAAAAGTTCTATAAATATGCTAAAATGATCATATATAGAAATATTTTTTAATTTATAACTAAAATGTACTTCATCCCACTCTGGTGAATAAAGATCTAATTTTTTTATCTCTTTTCCATTTATAGAAATTTGTACTATTCCAGATCCATCATGTTTCTGAAAATTAATTTCCAGTGTTTGAATATTATCTGTGCAATAACTTATATATGCAGGAGTTTGCGGATTTACAGTCATTAATACGCCATCTGCAAACTTCCACTCACCCTCTTGTAACATATCATCAAAAGGAATTTGCTTTCCATTAATTAATACATCTTTTATTCTTACATCAGTGCCACCTGATTTTTCATTTTTTTCTGCAATATCTGTAATTAGAATAGTCGTGTCCGTCAAAGGCTTTAAAAAAAACTGACTTAATAATGTATATGGCAAAAAAAGAGAAATTGCTATTATTAAAAGCAATTTCACCCCCCAAGTTTTCCATTCTTCTTTATTAATATTAATACTCACTTCATATACTCCTGTTCCGATTGCAAATCCATCTAAAAACTTTATTATTAAATTCAACTGAAATTTTTGATTTTTGGAGTGTATTGAAAAAACAAATTTCCTAATACACTCCCAAAAATTTTGTCAAACACAGATTCTCATCTATTTTCTATCTTTTAAAATTCTCAAAAATTTACTTTTTATTCTTGTAAATATAGAACGTTCTTTTTCCAATTTTTGGATTCGTTCTTCATGCCATTTTTGAATTTCCCATTGATGATTAATAGATGCTTCATGACGATTTACTACTTCCTCATGACGATTCAATACTTCTTCATGACGATTCAATACTTCTTCATATCGTGCATTCCCATATGCACAATCTCCAGAACGTTCTTCAATACGTTTAACACCACGCAATACATTTTCAAATAACATATCTAATATTAATACATTATTTTTATCTACATCATAATTTATATTTCTTTCAAAACTATCAAATATTTCTTTCCACGCATCTGAAATATTAAACTCCAAAAAATGATTTAAGCTAATACGTGCTTCTTTTCCCATGTACTTTCTCTTCTTATCATCTTTTAACAATTCAATAATTCCATTTGCAAGAGCTAATACATCTCCCTGCGGAACCGATATAATCCCCTTATTATCGCGAACTAATTCCAAATTAGGTAACTCATACATAACCGTAGGAAGACCATGCCCCTTACTCTCTGCTAAAACCATTGAAAAACTTTCACACAAAGATGTCATCGCAAATACTGATGCTTTTTTATAATAAGGACTTGTCTCTAGCTCATATCCACAAAAATCAACAACCTGCTCAATTCCAAGTTTCCTTGCTCGTTCCTGCAATCCATTCATCCAGTCTGGCGTATCTCCATCGCCAATCATTGTCAAAGTTGCTGTCGGAATTGATTTATATACAATAGCAAACGCTTCCAACATATCATACGGGTTTTTTTCTTCTGATAATCGTCCAACCCAAACTATATTATTTGATGTACAATCAGACATATTTTCTTCAGGTATCACATCTATCGGATTAGGGATATAATACGTCGGCGCATAATTTTTCCAGAATCCTACATCAACTTGCGATAATGCAACAATTCGATCTACCATCCGATAAATACGTGGAAGATAGCTTGAAAAATGAGCATCATACCACATTGATCCGCAAAACATAGAATGTGTTTCCACCAAAAGATTGCATTTCAATCCTTTAATTAAACAGACATCCCATAATAATGTCATACACGTGCAAGAATGATATAAAATTGTATCCAGCTCGTACTTTCTTATCATTTTCTCCCAAAACCGAGCTCTTTTTTTATATTTTTCTTTCTGGCAGTCTGAAAACTTAGGCAAAACAATTCTAACAATATTCTCTGGCACTTCATAATCATCATCTGTTTCTTTCTCATCTGTAAATAAGATAACTTGATATCCCATATCTATCCACATGAATAACAGTTTAGATAGTACTTTCTCTACTCCACCATTTCTCATTCGATGATAATAAACGCCTATATTTTTAACTTTTTTACCTATTAAAATTTCTCTATCTCGCTTAACTAATCTATCTAATAATTCTTCACTATTATCCCAATATTTCTTTGCTAATTCTGAAACAACTGCACTTGCACCCAATTTTTCAATTAACAATTCATATCCTAATCTAGCTTCTGAAAGCGATAAACAATTATACCATTGATAGATAATATCTTCAATTATGTTATTTTTAATAATTCTAATAATCTCTCTGTGGCTTTCATCTAAAGATTTCTTATCTGCAAATTCTGACAATGCGGATAAAACCTCTAATTTTGTACAATGTTTTTTAAATTGATTAAAATTAATCCGGTTATTATCTGTAATACCAATACCGAAATTATAAATATATAGTTTATCTTTGATTCCTCTATAAGTCGTAGCATAAAGGCTAATGTAAAAGAACGCATATAAATCCTCAGATACTACAATATATGTATCTTTTAATTCACTATACGCTTTTTTACATACAATAGAATCATATGCCTTATTCCATAAAGTAAATTTCCATTTTTCTTCTTTAAAACATGCCTTGCATAAGTCCCCAGAATATGACTTATTATACGGTTTTAAAACATCTTTAAGCGCTTTTTTCTCCTGGTTTGAATAATTCTTATGAAATACTACCTCTGTATCAAATTGCAATATATCAACCGGATTTTGCGACATTTCCTCCCAAATTCTTTGACAAGCATCCAACGCAAATAAATCATCTGCATCACAAAACATAATATATGTACCATTTGCTTGTGCCACACCAATTTTTCTCGCATAACTTGTTCCAGAGTTTTTTTCTAAATGAATTACTCTTATTCTATTATCTTTTTCTGCATAAAAATCAATAATTTGACTACTTCCATCACATGAACAATCATCAATACAAATAATTTCAATATCTTTCAGCGTTTGATTTACCAAACTATCAAGACATTTTTCTATATAGCGGCTAACATTATAAACCGGTACAATTATTGATATCTTTGGTTTATTTTCCATTTATGTTTCCTCAACTTATATGTGAATTTTCATCTATCGTCCCAGTATCGACTTGACTACCTTTTTCACCCATTCTCTGCGTCTGCTTCCAAACGGAAGAAGTTTGTTTGCGATTTTGCGCATTCCCGGATCTTCCCCCATCTTTGCAATCATCGGAGCAGAAACAGGTGTGTTTGCCTCATCATCGAAACAGCGCTTGATTCGGCGCAGAAGCATCGGATAGTACGGGGACAGCTTTGCATACTCCCAGAAGTACTCCGCGAAGTCACAGTCCACGACATCCCACGGTTTCTGGTATCCGGCAAAATGAATCAGGTACGGACACTTGCGAGCCTTGCTGTATTCCTCAAACAGCTGTCTCGGCGCCATCTTTAAAATCTGCATCCGGCTTCGTCCCGGCTCCTGCCAGTTCATCAGCGTATTCCACTGCTGTGGGAGGTAAGTTACTTTGTTCTTACAGATGATATTCAAAATATCCTGATCGTGACAGCGGAATGAGTGCGTCAACGCCATCTGGATCATTTCCTCCGAAGTCGCAGTCTTTCTCAGACCATCGAGGTCAAGGATCAGCACACCTGCCTGAAAATAGTCAAATGCACAGTCAAGACCAAGCGTCTCTGTCGCATACTTTTTCCAGTCGTTCTGATTTAAGTTGACCTGTCCGGCAACATCGATGTCTTTTCCTGCGCCGATAACAGCTCCCTTCAAATCCATATCGTAAAGTTCTGCGACATCGTGATCTGCGACCATATCACAGTCGAGATAGAGAATCTTGTGATAGTTCGGCATGATCTCCGGAATGATCAGGCGATAGTAAGTCTCGACCGAGAGGTGCTGATCGACAAACAGCTTGCTCGCATCAAAATACTCGCAGACACGGATGAAACGGATCGAAATATTTTCTTTTCCGCGCCCTGCCATCGTGATCAAATTCCGGTTTTTCTCAGAAATGTCGTTATAGAGGACAATCAAATCATAATTCCGGCTCGGAGATGCATTCGCAATCATCGAGCGGATCATGATGTCGAGATACGGGGCAAAACGATCGTTCGCAGAGAGAACGACCGGAACGCCGTCCTCATACACCGGCTCAAGGATCGACTTCGGTGCGGTATCCTGAAACAGAGTCTTCGGAAGTTCAAACGAGCGGATTCCCTGCTGTTTCTTTAAGTACATATAATAGATTCCGCAGAGACGCTCTGCCAAATACCCCATCACACGATACTCTTCCACGCTGTACCAGGTCATGTCAATCCGCTTTTCCGCCTCAAACAGAATGTCGAACAGCCACTCGCAGTACTTCTTGTAGATCTCCCGCTTCATGATGAACATATTACACTCATGAGCCGTCGTGGACCTCATATACTCATCCGCGGTCTGTGCAAATTCCGGATACTTTTCTTTCAGCACGTTCAGAGTGATGTCGAGATCGCCCCGATGCTGGAACGGAACAACTCCGTACTCCCGATAGACATCCATCAGCGCTCCGCCTTCCTGAATTCGCGGATACCGTCTCCCCTTCACGGAAATTACATCATACTTTGTAATCAGTTCCCGCATCTGCTCCGGTTTTAAGCGAAGCTCCTCGATCACCTCATTGGTAATCCGATCGTAGGCGATATTTCCCCAACCATCATCGCGGTCGAGATTCGGGTCGAAGGAGAAATATCTCCGATAATGGAAAAAGCCATAGTAATCGGCATCATCATTTTTCCACGCCCAGTACTGAGCCGTCAACTCACAATAACTCTTATTCTTTTCAGAGATATTGTCGCCTTCATCGTCGTGAAGCATTCCTTCTAACTTCTTTCCGGAAAGAGCCGTTCCCACCTGAATCGGATACAGGTAAGGATTTTCCGGCACATAGGAGGGTTTGTGGCAAACCACATAGATTTTGATGTTTGGATTTTTTTCTCCGTTCTTTTCCATCGTATATCCTTCCTTAACATTTATCATTTTTCTGCAATTATTATAAGATAACCATCCAGCATTCTACATACCTCAGAATACTGAATGGCTATTTATTAATCAAATTCAAAGAGATAAGCTATTCATATATGCGTCGCAGACTCCTTCAGCTTCTCCTTGCATGATCACACTTCCCTTATTTAACCAGATTGCGTGATCGCAGAGTTCTCGCACGGTTGCCATCGTGTGTGAGACGAACAGAAGTGTCGTTCCGTTGTCGAGCATCTTGTGCATGCGCTCCTGACACTTTTCCTGGAAAGCAGCATCTCCGACTGCCAACACCTCGTCCACAATCAGAATCTCCGGCTGTACAATCGTCGCAATCGCAAATCCAAGGCGCGCTGCCATACCGGAAGAATAGTTCTTGATCGGCATATTCATGAAATCCTTGAGCTCCGCGAAATCGACGATCTCATCGTAATGGCTGTCCATGAATTCCTTGCTGTATCCGAGAACCGCACCGTTTAAGTAAATGTTCTCGGTCGCCGTCAGCTCGCCGTCGAATCCTGCACCGAGCTCGATCAGCGGGGCAATGCTTCCGCGGACATCAACCGTACCCTTGTAAGGCTTTAAGATTCCACAAATCAGTTTCAACAGCGTTGACTTGCCGGAACCGTTCGTTCCGATCAGTCCCCACGCCTCTCCGCGCTTTACCTCAAAGTTTACATCCTTGAGCGCAAGAAACTCCTGAAACATCAGCTCTCTCTTAATCAGTTTTACAAAATATTCCTTTAAATTATCAATCTTCTCCGATGCCATGTTAAACCGGACGGTTGCATCGGTCACTTTAATCATAATATCACTGTTCTCTGCCATGATGCCCCCTCCTTCTTAGATGTACAGAATAAACTTATCCTGAGTTCTCAAAAATGCGCCTGTTCCAATCACCAGCATCAGAATCGCTGCGCCTGTTCCGGCTACAAGCAGATATGGATCTGGCATTCTACATTCCAGAACAATCTGGCGGAACTCTGTAATATAAAAATACATGGGATTGAACGTCATGACGAGACGGCGCAGAACATCCGGAAGTAAGGTAATCGGGTAGAACATTGGAGTCAGATACATCCATGCAGTCAACAGTGCGTTGTAAATATACTGGATATCACGGAAGAATACCGATCCCTGAGCCAGCAACATTCCAAGTCCCAGACAGAAGACATACTCCTGCAAAAGGATCACCGGAATCAACAGATAATAAATATTCGGGGTCACTCTGCACACAACGAATACCACAACGAGGGCACCGAGCGCAAACAGCGTGTTTACAAAAGAACTCGTCACTTTCGAGACGGTAAAGACATACTTCGGCACATACGTCTTTTTCAGAAGCGACGCATTTCCCGTGATCGAGAAGATTGCCTGCGTCGTCGACTCACTCATAAAGTTATACAGGGTCTGACCGATAATCAGATATACCGGAAAGTTTTCAATATTGTTGCGAAACATGTTGGAAAATACAATTACCATGATGATCATGATCATCAGCGGATTCAGGATACTCCACAGGTATCCGAGAAAACTTCTGCGGTACTTCAGCTTGATGTCCTTCGTCACAAGCTGTTCCATCAGAAAACGGTACTTGTAAAAACCGCCAAGTCGTTTTAAAAATAAATTCATACGCACTCCTTTATTTCTTACAATTAACGTTACCGTTCGTTCATGAGTTGCACAAACGGTAACAACTATCTACTATCGCAAAAAGATACTGCGCAGGATCACTCTCCGCAGGCTTCCTGCCGGAAACATACGGTTCAGTTTGCGCATATCAATCTTAATCTCTAATTTCGTGGGTTTCAGCCGAAATGTCCGAACGTTGGACGTGCACGCCTCCTTTCCCGGCTCTGTGTTATAAAATTTCAGATAAGGCAGTTCTGCGCATTTCGCGCCGTTTGCCCTCTGATAAAAATAAAAAATGCCAAACAGACGCTCCGCTAAGTAGCCCATCAGACGAGGCTGTGACGGCCTGTCGGAACTCCTATTTTCCTGATCAAATTCCTCCAGAATTCCAAACAGCCATGCCATATACGTCTGAAAGAGGTCTTTCTTCATGATGTACATGTTCATATAATAGATCTCTTTTGAATTCATATAGGCATCTGCCGAGTCTGCATATTCCGGATGGCGTCTCTTCAAAATATTTAAAATCCGATCGAGAGTCTCCGCCGGATGATACTGGCAAAACTGCCGGTACACCGTCGTGTTGATTCTCTCCCGAAATACCGTAAGCAAATCATACTGACGGATCTGACTGTTCATCCAATCTGAGTGCAGGCGGTACGGTGCCAAGTCCTCCCAGATCGAATCCAGTTCGGTGTACGGTCTTCTTCCTTTTCCCGTCTTCAAATGTCCCTGCTCGTCAACCGGACAGACTCCGTCAAATGCCAGATATCTCCGGTAATGGAAAAAGCCGTAATAATCACAGGTCACATTCTTCCACGCCCAGTACTGGGCAGTCAGTTCGCAATACTCCGGATTCTTCACGGAGATATTGTCTCCCTCATCATCGCGTTGCATTCCCTCGAAATGCGTCTTTGCCAGCGCCGATCCCACCTGTACCGGATACAAGAGAGGATTCTCCGGTACATAAGTCGGCTTGTGGCAGGCGATAAAAATACGAATATCAGGTGTCTCTCTCATTCTTTAATTCCTGCTTGTTTTCTATTCTATTTCCCTATCTCTTCTTGCCAAATCTTATTTTATTCCTGCTAAGTTTCTCGCTAAGTTCTCTTACTGAGTTTTCTTACTAAATTTCTTGCTAAATTCTTTGCTATCTTTACCACTTTTTATTATGAATTTCTCTTCCTATTCTTTTACACCCTCGGTTGCTTCCTTCATAAACATGATCTTCGGCGTCATGATAATCAGCTTCAAATCAAGGAAAAGGGAATAATTGCGAATATAGGTCAAATCCAGTTTCAGCTTATCATAGGAAGTCGTGTTGTATTTTCCGTAGACCTGCGCGTAACCGGTCAGACCGGCCTTGACCTTCAGGCGGTAGGAAAATTCCGGAATCTCCTTCTCGATCTCCTCTGCAAGCTCCGGGCGTTCCGGGCGCGGACCAACGATCGACATCTCTCCACGAAGAATATTGTAAATCTGCGGAAGCTCATCGAGACGGGTCGCTCTCAAGAGGCGTCCGACCGGAAGAATTCGCGGATCATGCTCCGAGGCAAGTACCGCTCCACTGTATTTTTCCGCATCCTGAATCATTGTGCGGAACTTGAAAATCTCAAATGTCTTTCCGTCCTTTGTGAGTCTCGTCTGCTTGTAAATCACAGGACCGCCGTCCGTCAGCTTGATGCTGATCGCAATAATCAGGAAAAACGGTGCCGTCAGAATCACAGCAATCAGAGAACCAACGATATCCATTGCCCGCTTGCAAAACTCCTGCTCAATCTGAAGCCCCGTGTTGCGGGACAGAAGAAGCGGAGAATCAAAGAGATTCAGCTCCACAGAACTGCGAAGCAGAATATCCGAGATCTTCGGAACGCTGTATGTACGGATTCTCTGTGAAAAACAATATTTGATAATCAGATTTCTCTCATGGGACGGCATATCACCGACGATGATTCCGTCATACTTGGCGATCTCCTGTTTCAAACGCTCCATCCCGACGCGGTAGCTGATGATCTCGCTGATCATGTACTTATCCTCTCGGGCATTCATCTTCTCCACGAGATGATAATCCGAATGTTCTCCGGAAATCAGGAGCATTCTTCTCGGCGGAAACATGCTGTTGTAAAACCACTGGAACAGAAGCGTCCAGACCAGAATTACAACCGCTCCAACCACTACATCCAGAACCAGAGGAAGCGGTGTGATAAAGTGCTTATGCTGTACCGAAATCTGAAAATATGTAACAATATTTGCAAAAATCACAGACAGAATCTGAGAATAAATCAGATTTCCTTTTTTGAGCTGGCCTACTTTGAATCCGCCGTATGTCTGCATGAAGAACACCAGCAGGAGTCCATAAATAAAAATCATCATCCAGTTGCCCCGCCTGAAAAACGGGGCCCAGATGATTTTGTTATACCAGCCTGTCCAGATCATTCCGTATACTCCTGTAAGCAGTGCAATCAGGACCACCGAAAATCCGACCTTTATCAGTCTTTTGTACTGTTCAAAATTATTCATAATGTTTCTTTTCTTTCTATCTAACCTTCCATTGCATCTTTCCTGCGAAAAGCCCAGGAAACCTCAATACAGTATATCATTCTGTAAATAATAACGCAACCTCACCTTTTTAGGAAACTCTGAGGTTTTATTTACTTTTTTATTAATATCTGGCAGATTTATTTTCCTTTGCGTTTTCCTGCAATCCCCATTCCGGCACTCATCAGCAACCACATCATCGGGGTCGCAATCGGGAGATCCAGATTGACCATCGCCTGACATACATAGCAGAGCACGGCTACGGCGCATGCAAGCGCATAGGGATTTCGCGCACGCTTCTTCGTGATCCTGCCGATTCCGGAGATCAGAAAGATCACATAGGCGAGTGCTCCGATCGGTCCGATTGTCACAAAATACTGGATATAAGCATTGTGCGCGTTGTCGAAAATCTGACCCGTCGCATCGATCATCTCTGCCATGATCTTGTCGGTCGTCATGATACCAAAGGTATCCGGACCAAAACCGAACACCTTGTGAATCGGCTTGAGTTTCTGATACATACGGAAGGATGCCTTCCAAATATAACCTCGGTTCGTTCCCCAGCTATCGCTAAAGACAAGGTAGTCCGCCAGACTGCCGTAGCGCGCACCGTTTCCGCCCACATTTGCATCGTAGATCATGAAAATCAGTGCCACAGCTCCGGCAATCAGAAGTCCTCCCCAGATTCGTCTAAGAAGTTTTCCCGGCGCAAACTCGTCCGAATTCTGCACGCCCTTAACCATAAACCAGTACCAGAGCGCAGTCAGCACCCAGAGCAGAATCATGACCGGGAAAAGTCCCTTAAAGTTTGAGATGATTCCAAACAGGCTGTCAAGACCGATGACGATATCGACAAATGCCTGATTGATCCAGTCGATACACTGAATCACGGTCACAAACGTCGAAATCATCACGAGATAGCGCAGAATTCCGCGACGACTCTTCAGCACCATAAATGGCAGAAACGCAAACATCACACCGATTGCAAGGTAGGCATTGTCACTGCATCCCATAATAATCGCAAAGAACGATACCGTCATGCAGACATAGTACCAAATCATCTTAAAACGGTTTTGTTCCTGTGTGAAAAGCGCACCCGAAAATCCCATGATGATCGCTACATAGGCGGTGTAAGTGTTGATATTTCCAACGGTTGAGGTGAAGATCGTCGACTGCTCCGGTTTGATCTTTCCGCGGAAATCCAGAAGATCGAGCTGGAAGTAATCGGTGATTCCGATCACGCACATGATCATTCCGGAAATCAGAAAGAGCTGGAGAATCCATCCCTGCACCTTCCAGAAACGGCTCACGACAAAGTAGACAACCACATAGATTGTCAGCAGAAAGAGTCCGGAATAACGACCCTCATTTCCCCAGAACGACTCGTAGAAGTAGTCAGACTGAAGCGTTGAGATCAGAGCAATCACCCAGAACAAAAGAACTGCCACATCTGCGATACAGAACGTCTCCTTCCAGTTCTTCGGTTTCAACCTGGAAAAAAGCTCTTTCGTGTGCTCTCCTTCCCATTCCTTAAAATCAATCAGCATCATGACAAGCCCAAGAACCAGAAGGATTCCGAGCATCGCAAGCATGGGAATGTAGTACGCCTTATATTTCGTCTCCAGAATATCGATATAGGAATTGTGATAGATCAGCGGAAATACCGTTGTGATCAACATCAGAAAAAAGGTGATGACTCCGCTGGAAATCGCAGAGCAAGTCTCTGAAAAGCTGTCTTCCACATAGACGGGCGTTTTTTTCTCTGTTTCAGCCATTTGAAACCTCCATTTCTTATTTTCTTATAAATTTGCTTTTCTCTTATGATTCTGCATGTCATCAAACAATGTGCTTTCCCCATTATAAACGGACACCGATATTTTCGCAATTCCTATCATACAAAAAGACAGCTGATTTCCGGACATAAATGTGGGGATGTCCATGAAATCAGCTGTCTTTAAATTTTATAAAATCATGTAACTGCGAAGATACTGAACTGTTACAAAATCACTTCAAATATTTATCTATCCGCAATCCGATCATCCGATCATTCATCAGGTTATCGGTGCCGGGTTGAAGATGCACATGTCGTTGTGGAATCCGTACTGATCGCTGTAAGGCTGTTTCCGTCCGGAAGCAACATCGATCATGTAGTTGAAGATCTGGGTTCCAACTTCTGCAATCGTCTTTTCGCCGGTTGCAACCTGACCTGCGGAGATATCGATCATGTCAAACCAGTTGTCCTTCATCTCGTTACGGCTACATACCTTGATAACCGGAGCGATCTCCAGACCATACGGGGTTCCACGACCAGTCATGAATAACTGTAAGCCGATACCTGCTGCAATCTGAGACGGTCCGCATACGATGTCGGATGCCGGAGTTGCTGCGTAGATCAGACCCTTCTTGGTCGGTCTCTCACCAGGACCCGTTACCTCGACGATCGGGGAAGTACCGGACTTTGCGATCGATCCCATTGCCTTCTCAACGATGTTTGCAAGACCACCCTTCTTGTTACCAGGAGTCGGGTTTGCATCACGGTCTACACCGCCCTCGTCAAGATAGTCGTCGTACCACTTCATCTCCTGAGCAAGGCGATCGCGAACTTCCTTGTTGACGCAACGTGCTGCCAGCATATGAACGCCATCACGCACCTCAGTTACCTCACTGAACATCACGGTACCACCACCGCGAACCAGCATATCTGCCGCATATCCGGCACTCGGGTTTGCAGTCAGTCCGCTGAATGCATCACTACCGCCACACTGCATACCGATTACAAGCTCACTTAACGGAAGTGGTTCACGCTTACGCTGATTCAGCTTCTGCAGTTTCTTCTCAGCCATTGCCATGATCTGATTCATCATCTCATCATGTCCGTGGCACTCCTGAATCGTCAGGCAGTTCTCCGGAGTGATGTCCTCCGGGTCCATGAGACGCTCATAAGTCAGCTTCTCACATCCCAGACCGAGAACCATGACCTCACCGCCAAAGTTCGGGTGATGAATGATGTTGTGAAGGGAACGAATCGGGATGTATGCCATCGGCGCATTGATCGCAACACCACAGCCGTATGGATGAGTGACCGCAACAACACCATCCACATTCGGGTACTTCGGAAGCAGTTCCTTCTTGATTCTCTCAACGGCAACCTTTGCAACACCAGCCACGCACTGTACGGTCGTCATAATTCCGAGAAGGTTTCTTGTTCCTGCCGGACCATGCTCGTTCTTGTAACCCATCCAAGTCGTAACAGTCGGCTCCGGGAGATCCTCCTTCGGCACAATGTGGGTTGCATACGGCATATCATCAAGTGCCGGACTCTTCGGCAGAATCACCATATGCTCATTGATCCAGTCTCCGGTCTGGATGTCATCTTTTGCGTATCCGAGAACAACGCCATAACGAACGATCGGCTCATTCTTCGGAATCGGCTGCAGGGCAATCTTGTGTGCCTGCGGAATGTCACAATTTGCATGAATACCCGGCATTACTTCAGTTCCCTGCGGGATGTCATGAACCGCGATTGCGACGTTATCCTGCGGTTTTACCTTAATGTAAAGCGGTGCAGACATTTCAACTCCTCCTTTTTTCGTAAAACGCAACTGTCTTTTTCTTCGACTCTCAAGCTCGTTGCGTCTGACCTTTTGTATGGTTTGATTATATCTCACATCAAATTTGATGTAAAATATATCCTTTTAATACGGGTATTAGAAAAACCGATAATACAAGGGAAAATACATGGATTTACTTGACTTTTTCTTGCATTTTTCGATATAGTTGAAGGAGAAAAAACGTGATGAGACAAAGAAAAAATGAAAGCGTTCTGAAAGAAGTTCTGAAGGTCTCAGAAGGAAACAAAAGACCTGAAACAAAGAGTAAAAAACGAAAACCTGAAAGAATAAAAAAAGGAAAAAACCTGAAAAAAGATAATAAAAATCAGAAAAGAGTATCAGATTATTATGGACTTAAAACAACTTGAATATATCGTAAAAATTGCAGATGAAAAAAATGTATCGCGGGCGGCGGAAAAGCTCTTTATCAGCCAGTCTGCGCTGAATCAGCAACTCCTGAAACTGGAAAAAGATCTCGGCGCACCGCTCTTTTTCCGCACACGAAACAACTGGCAACTCACGGAAGTCGGGGAAATCTATGTCCGCACTGCCCGGGAAATCCTTGGTTTAAAGGAATCCGCCTACAACCAGATCGCCGATGTGCTCGGAAGCGAATCGAGACATTTCACCCTCGGAATCGCTCCGGGCCGTGGCATCCGCATGTTTACCCATGTCTATCCGAAGTTTCTGGAAAAATTTCCGGGTGTCTCGATCTCTCCGATTGAGATGAGCAGTTACCGCCAGCAGTCTCTGATCGCCGACGAAAAACTCGATCTCGGTTTTCTCACGATCGGAGACAGCCAGAAAATTAACAGCAACTACCATACGATTTACTCAGAAGAGATTTTCGTCGCACTTCCGACGACCCATCCCTTGAGCAAATCGATCTCTCGAACTCCCGGTCAAATTCCCGAGATCGCGCTCTCCGCGCTTCAAGAGGAACCATTTGTTCTGATGTATCCGGGATCGAGCTGTCGTTTCCTGACGGATGCAATCTTCGGGGAGGCAGGCATCACACCAAATGTTCTCTTCGAGACTTCAAATGCCGGAAGCATCGCCTACTTTGTGTCCTCCGGACTCTGCTGTGGCTTTATCCCCGAATTTTACGCGCTTGAGCGAAACGACATCAGCTTGTTTTCGCTTCCGTCTCATCCTCACTGGGATGTCGCTTTCTGCTACTCCAAGCGTTCTTACTTGAGTAAACCGCTTAAGGAGTTCATCCGGCTTTGCTCAGAGTATTGGACGGAATATTACCGGCAGAAGCGACCATATTCAGGAAATACTCATGAATCCGAACATCCTGATTCAGCTCCGGATGAAACGCTGTGACAAGCTGATTTCCCTGGCGCACCGCCACGATGTGACCATCCACCACAGCCAGTACCTGTGCATTTCCCCAAACCTTCTCAACGTAAGGGGCGCGGATAAATGTCATCGGCACTGGCTCTTTCATTTCTCCAAACACTTCTTCGGTGTAGAAACTGCCGAGCTGACGACCGTAGGCATTTCGTTTTACCTGAATCTGCATCGTTCCAAGGCAGGGCACTCCGCCCTCGACCTTTTCCGCAAGAAGAATCATTCCGGCGCACGTTCCAAAGACCGGAAGTCCATTCTTAATTCTCGTCCGCACGTCCTCAAACATACCCTCATCGCGAAGGAGTTTTCCGATGACCGTGCTCTCCCCGCCCGGAAGAATCAGTGCGTCAAACGGTCTTTCCAGATCGCGTTTCTGGCGAATCTGAAAATGATCGACTCCCAGTCTCTCCAGCACTTCCTCATGTTCTGCAAATGCTCCCTGAAGAGCCAACACTGCTACTGTCATGATTTTGCCACTCCTTTGTCACTTGTTTTGGCATTCGCCTGCCAACTTCCCCGGTGCGTAAGTTCTACCTGAAATTCCACCTGAAGTTCTATCTTATTTTCCGCGCTCTGCCATCAGGATCTTGATTTCCTGCTCATTGATTCCGACCATCGCCTCACCGAGTCCGGTCGAGAGCTCTGCGATCAGCTTGGCATCCTTGTAATTCGTCACGGCCTGTACGATCGCACTCGCACGCTTTGCCGGATCGCCGGATTTGAAGATTCCGGAACCGACGAAGACGCCCTCTGCTCCGAGTTGCATCATCAGTGCTGCATCTGCCGGAGTTGCAACTCCGCCTGCCGCAAAGTTTACAACCGGAAGTTTGCCGTTCTCATGCACATAGGTCAGAAGATCGAGCGGAACCTGAAGCTGTTTTGCTGCCTCGAAAAGCTCATCCTTTCTGAGGCTCTGCACACGGCGAATCTCGGAATTCATTGCACGCATATGGCGAACTGCCTGAACGACATCTCCGGTTCCCGGCTCGCCCTTTGTTCGGATCATCGATGCGCCCTCCGCGATTCTTCTGAGCGCCTCACCGAGGTCGCGTGCTCCGCAGACAAACGGAACTTTAAACTGTGTCTTGTCAATGTGATACACATCATCTGCCGGGGTCAGCACCTCGCTCTCGTCGATGTAATCGATCTCGATCGCTTCGAGAATCTGTGCCTCCACGAAATGACCGATTCTGCACTTCGCCATAACAGGAATGCTGACCGCCTCCTGAATGCCCCGAATCATTCCCGGATCACTCATGCGGGAAACTCCGCCTGCGGCGCGAATGTCCGCCGGGATTCTCTCAAGTGCCATGACTGCACATGCACCGGCTTCCTGAGCGATTTTTGCCTGCTCCGGTGTCGTCACGTCCATAATTACTCCACCCTTGAGCATCTGTGCCAGCTGTTTGTTCAGTTCGTATCTGTTCTCTTTCATCGTTCTCTTCGCCTTTCTCCGGCGCATCGTTTTCTTTTCCCGGGATTGATGTGCGTCCGATGGTTACATTATACGCATAAATGGTATTGTGAAAATATCCAGTTTTTATTATTTTAACCAGTCCAGTTATGCCTTGCTCCAAAACACCATTTTGTAACACCTTATAACACAAAAAAAGCCATGTTCCATCTCTGGAACACAGCTCTCCTCTCTTCATATACCTTCAAAACTGCACATTGAATCATCCGTATTTCTGTATTTCCTAAACCGTCTTGGTTAAGCCCTCGACCTATTAGTGACAGTCAGCTCCACACATTACTGTGCTTCCACCTCTGCCCTATCTACCTCGTCGTCTTCAAGGGGTCTTACTCTTGCGATGGGATATCTCATCTTGAGGGGGG
>NZ_JBNMIQ010000010.1:0-101310 GCF_050873365.1 Brotaphodocola sp.
GCTGAAACTATGCTTGATGGAACGCCGGATGCGGTGAAAGTCGCATGTCCGGTGTGAAGTGGGGGAAAAACCGGAGATAATTTCAAAGGGTTACCTATCACTATCCTTTGCCTATCTCCGCAGCGAAAAGGATATTTTGAAACTGGTAAATACCATTATCGCCAACACCAAAGGCGACGGGGAAAAATCCGGGGAGGATTTCTGGGTGAAGTCGGAACGGCTTTTTTACTGTGCCCTTATCGGCTATATCTGGTATGAAGCCCCGGAAGCCGAAAAGAATTTCACGACACTGCTTGAAATGATAAATGCGTCAGAAGCCCGCGAGGACGACCCGGAATTTCAAAGCCCGGTTGACCTCATGTTTGAACGCTTGGAGGAAAAAGACCCGGAGCATTTTGCAGTACGCCAGTATAAGAAATTCCTGCTGTCCGCAGGAAAGACCCGAAGCTCTATCCTTATTTCCTGCGGTGCGCGGCTTGCCCCGTTTGACATACGGGAACTGCGCGAACTAATGGAAACCGACGAAATGGAGCTTGACACCATAGGCGACCGCAAAACGGCACTGTTCGTTATCATTTCTGATACGGACGATACGTTCAACTTTGTTGTGTCCATCCTCTACACGCAGCTTTTCAACCTCTTGTGTGATAAGGCTGATGATGTGTACGGTGGCAGGCTTCCCGTTCATGTGCGCTGCCTGCTTGACGAGTTTGCAAATATCGGGCAGATACCAAAATTTGAAAAGCTCATTGCCACCATACGAAGCCGTGAAATATCGGCTTCTATTATTTTGCAGTCGCAGTCACAGCTAAAGGCAATTTACAAGGATAACGCCGATACCATAGTCGGCAACTGCGATACGACCCTGTTCTTGGGCGGCAAGGAGAAAACCACGCTAAAGGAAATGTCGGAGCTTTTGGGAAAGGAAACCATCGACAGCTTCAATACGTCCGAAACCCGCAGCAATCAGAAATCCTACGGGCTGAACTATCAGAAATTAGGAAAAGAGCTGATGACACAGGACGAAATCGCCGTTATGGACGGTGGGAAATGTATCTTGCAGCTACGCGGTGTGCGCCCGTTCTTTTCGGACAAATTCGATATAACGAAACACCCCAATTACAGATACCTTTCTGACGCTGACCCGAAAAACGCTTTTGACATGGAAAAGCATATCAAACGCCGCCCTGCTATCGTGAAGCCGGACGAAGTATTCGACTACTACGAACTGGACGCAGCCGATTTGACCGAGGACACCGCCCATGAATGACCGGGAGGAAAAGAAACGGCGGTTCACGCTGATTATCAATCAACAGGTACTTACAAACCGACGGGAAGAATTACAGCGGCGTTTGGAATTAGAAAAATTCATCAAGGCTTGTGAAGCCCTGTATGAGAAAAACCGTCGGAACTCATAAGGAGGTAGGTCTATCAAACATAAAACAGTCCACACAGGCTACATGGTACGCGCCCCTACTCATTGGACAGGCATGGCAGGAAGCCGCAGACAATGACAACTGAATACCGCCGCGAAGCAGCAAGGACGCAACGCGGGGACAGCCGCTTATCAGACACAGGCGGCTTTTTTCATACCCAAAATCAGACAATTCATATTTTTACAGCCGCAACGCGGCAGAAAGTGAGGACAATTTATGGCATTTTTCAATTCTGCAATCGACGTTTTACAGACTTTGGTTATCGCGCTTGGCGCAGGTCTTGGTATCTGGGGCGTTATCAATCTGCTTGAGGGCTACGGCAACGACAATCCGGGCGCAAAATCGCAGGGCATGAAGCAGCTCATGGCGGGCGGCGGCGTTGCCCTTATCGGTGCGACCCTTGTACCGCTGCTTTCCGGCTTGTTCGGTTAAGAAGTGCGGGTAAAGGCTTATGCAGAGCATACTTGACGCGATTAACGAATGGATAAAGGAAATCCTTATCGGAGCCATTAACGGTAATCTGTCAACTATGTTCGGGGACGTAAACGAGAAAGTCGGCACTATCGCCGCAGAAGTGGGACAGACCCCGCAAGGTTGGAACGCAAGCATATTTTCCATGATACAGACGCTATCGGAAAATGTGATTATCCCCCTTGCGGGGCTTGTCATTACCTATGTCCTGTGCGTGGAGCTAATCAGCATGGTAACGGAAAAGAACAATATGCACGACGTTGATACATTCATGTTCTTCAAGTGGTTTTTCAAAGCGTGGGTAGCAGTCTATCTTGTTACCCACACCTTTGATATTACTATGGCAGTATTCGACGTGGCGCAGCGCGTCGTTTCCGGCGCGGCAGGGGTAATCGGCGGCAACACCAATATTGATGTGACCGCCGCCCTGTCGTCCATGCAGGACGGGCTTAACGATATGGAAATCCCCGAACTTCTGTTGCTTGTCATGGAAACAAGCCTTGTGAGCTTGTGCATGAAAATCATGTCCGTTCTGATAACTGTTATCCTCTACGGCAGAATGATTGAGATTTACCTTTACTGTTCGGTATCGCCTATCCCATTTGCAACTATGACAAACCGGGAATGGGGACAGATAGGCAGCAACTACCTAAAATCCCTGTTCGCACTTGGCTTTCAAGGCTTCCTCATTATGATTTGCGTCGGCATTTATGCGGTTCTTGTGAACACGCTGACTGTTGCGGATAACCTGCACAGCGCGATTTTTTCAATCGCCGCCTATACCGTTATCCTGTGCTTTTCCCTGTTTAAGACCGGCGCACTTGCAAAGTCAATCTTTCACGCCCACTGATGAAAGGAGGGTTTTTCTTGGCGTATGTACCCGTACCCAAAGACTTAACAAAAGTAAAAACAAAGGTTGCGTTCAACCTTACCAAACGGCAGCTTATTTTCTTTGCGGCGGCGTTGGCTCTTGGCTTGCCGCTGTTCTTCCTGCTGAAAAACAGTGCAGGGACAAGCCTTGCTGCTATGGCAATGATTGTGGTTATGCTCCCGTGTTTCCTCTTTGCCATGTATGAAAAACATGGACAGCCCCTTGAAGTGGTGATGAAAAACATCATCAATACAAAGTTCACCCGACCAAAGGAACGCCCTTATCAGACACAGAATTTCTACGCCGTTCTGGAACGGCAGGCAAAATTAGAAAAGGAGGTATCAGCGATTGCAAAAGGCAATTCCAAAAAAGGCGCAGCCAAAAAGCCCCGCAGCCGGGGTTAAACGGAAGCTGACCCGCGCCGAAAAGAAACAGATTGCGGAAGTGATACAGACCGCAAAGGGCGACGGGAAGCCCCATACCGCCCAGCAGACCATTCCCTATATGCAGATGTTCCCGGACGGTATCTGCTATGTTTCCGGGAAGCGGTACAGCAAGACCGTAGCCTTTGAAGATATTAACTATCAGCTTGCACAGGCAGACGATAAGACCGCCATTTTTGAAAACTGGTGCGACTTCCTCAACTACTTTGACGCAAGCGTACAGGTGCAGCTTTCATTCATCAATCAAGGCGGGCGCGGCAGCGAAGCCGAAAGTGCTATCCATATCCCGGCGCAGGACGACGCGTTTAACTCTATCCGCAGCGAATACGCGGATATGCTGAAAAATCAGCTTGCAAAGGGCAACAACGGACTGGTGAAGCATAAATACATTACCTTTTCCATTGAAGCGGACAGCATGAACGCGGCGAAATCCCGCCTTGCCCGTATCGAAACCGATATACTCAATAATTTTAAGGTCTTGGGCGTGTCGGCACACCCCATGACAGGCTATGACCGCTTGGAAATGCTGCATGGCATTTTCCACCCGGAGGGTGAACCGTTCCGTTTCTCTTGGGACTGGCTTATCCCGTCCGGGCTTACCACAAAGGACTTTATCGCCCCGTCCTCTTTCCGTTTCGGTGAGGGGCGCACATTCCGTATGGGAAAGAAAATCGGTGCGGTATCATTCCTTGAAATCCTTGCGCCGGAACTCAACGACCGTATCTTATCGGAGATTTTGGACTTGGAAAACGGCGTTATCGTCAATCTGCATATCCGCAGTATCGACCAGAGCGAAGCTATCAAGACCATTAAGCGCAAAATCACCGACCTTGACAAAATGAAAATCGAGGAACAAAAGAAAGCGGTACGCAGCGGCTATGACATGGATATTATCCCGTCTGACCTTGCCACATTCGGTAACGAAGCGAAAAATCTCTTGCAGGATTTACAGAGCCGCAATGAGCGAATGTTTCTGCTGACGTTTCTTGTGGTGAACATGGCAGATACGAAGCGAAAACTTGACAATGACATTTTCGCCACGGCGGGCATTGCACAGAAAAACAACTGCGCCCTTACCCGTCTGGACTATATGCAGGAAGCGGGCTTTATGGCAAGCGTCCCACTTGGGGAAAATCTTATCCCCATTCAGCGGGGGCTTACCACATCAAGCACCGCTATTTTTATCCCGTTCATCACGCAGGAGCTTTTTCAGACAGGCGCAGCCCTGTACTACGGACTGAACGCACTTTCTAACAACATGATACTCTGCGACCGCAAGCAGCTTAAAAATCCAAACGGGCTTATCTTGGGAACACCGGGCAGCGGTAAATCCTTTGCTGCAAAACGGGAAATGGCAAATGCCTTTCTCATTACCGACGACGATATTATTATCTGCGACCCGGAAGCCGAGTATTTTTCCCTTGTGCAGCGTTTGAACGGTCAAGTTATCCGACTGTCCCCGACGGGCAGGGGCATTGACGGAAAGCCCCAGTATGTGAACCCTATGGATATAAACCTCAACTACTCCGAGGACGACAGCCCGCTTGCCTTAAAGTCCGACTTTATCCTCTCCCTGTGTGAGCTTGTTATCGGCGGCAAGGAGGGCTTGCAGCCCGTGGAAAAGACCGTCATTGACCGCGCCGTAAGGAATGTTTACCGACCGTTCCTTGCCGACCCAGACCCGGAGAAAATGCCTGTCTTGGGCGATTTGTACGACGAGCTTTTGAAGCAGCCCGAACCCGAAGCCGCCCGTATCGCGGCAGCATTGGAGCTTTATGTTTCCGGCTCTTTGAATGTCTTTAACCACCGTACCAACGTGGAGCTTGAAAACCGCCTTGTCTGCTTTGATATTAAGCAGCTTGGGAAACAGCTCAAAAAGTTAGGTATGCTGATTGTGCAAGACCAGGTGTGGAACCGAGTGACTGTCAACCGGGCAGAAAAGAAATCCACCCGTTACTACATGGACGAATTTCATTTGCTCTTAAAAGAAGAACAGACCGCAGCCTATTCCGTGGAGATTTGGAAGCGTTTCCGTAAATGGGGCGGCATACCGACAGCAATCACGCAGAATGTCAAGGATTTGCTTGCGTCCCGCGAGGTGGAGAACATTTTTGAAAACTCTGATTTTGTCCTCATGCTCAATCAAGCGGCGGGCGACCGGGCTATCCTTGCAAAGCAGCTCAACATTTCCCCGCAGCAGATGAAATATGTTACCCACTCCGAAGCGGGCGAGGGACTGATTTTCTATGGGAATGTGGTGCTGCCGTTTGTTGACCGCTTCCCGAAAGATACCGAGCTTTACCGTGTAATGACAACAAAGCCGGAGGAAGTCGAGGGCGCATAATGCGTCCTCTGGAAAGGAATGGAGGTGATACCGCATGAAAGAACCATTGAAGCCCCGTGATAAAATCATGCAGAAAATGAGCCGTGACGGACTTATTGAGGTAAATGAAACCAAAGAAACCGCCGAGCGTATCAGCCGCCGGGAACAGGAAACGGATTTTTCCAAACAGACGGAACAGGCAGCGCAGGACACGGCGGCACAGCTTACCTCTCCCGGTACTTTTCCAAAAAACGATACCAGAAAAACAGAGCGCGTCATGGAGCATATCGGCGCAGCGCAGACCCGGCAAGCGTCCAAAAACGCAGTACGACGGGCGCAGGAGGAAGCCGCAGGCAATGTGAAAACGTTCCGGCTGCAATTTACCGCCGAAGAATTATCAAACCCGGAGCTTGAAGCATATATCCGAAAATCCCAGAAAGCGGCTGACAACTTGGACGCAGCGCGGGCAGCTCTCCCAAAGGAAAAAGTGATTGTCAAAGAGCGTGTCTTTGAGGAAGCCACAGGCAAAGGCAAGACCCGCCTGCACTTTGAAGAACGGGAAAAGCCCATGCCAAACGGCAAGCACCATAAAAACCCGTTGTCCCGTCCGGCGCAGGAAGCGGGGATATTCGTCCATAACAAAATACATGAAGTGGAGAAAGACAATTCCGGCGTGGAGGGCGCACATAATACCGAGGAACTCACCGAGCGCGGCGCAAAGTATGGGGCAAGGAAAATCCGGGAGGGCTACCACAGGCATAAACTGAAACCCTACCGGGTAGCGGCAAAAGCAGAAAAAGCCGCGTTCAATGCAAACGTGGAATTTCAGTATCAAAAGCTCTTGCAGGAGAACCCGCAGCTTGCCGCGTCAAACCCACTTTCCCGGTACTGGCAGAAACAGCAAATCAAAAAGCAGTACGCAAAGGCGGTACGGACTGGCGGCGTGAAATCGGCAAAGACCGCAGCCGACCATACCCAAAAGGCAACGAGGAAAACCGCTGAATTTGTGACAAGGCACTGGAAAGGTGTTGTGCTGCTCATAGCTGCGCTGCTTCTGTTCATTATGACAGCAGCCGGGGTGTCGTCCTGTTCCTCTCTGTTTTCCGGGCTGATGAACGGCGTACTTGGAACGTCCTACACGTCCGAGGACAGCGACCTTGTGGCAGTTGAAAATAACTATGCCGCTATGGAAAATGAGCTGCAACAGCGGATTGACAATATCGAGCGTGATTATCCCGGCTATGATGAATACCGCTATGACCTTGATAATATCGGGCATAATCCCCACGCTTTAGCTTCTTATCTGACCGCACTTTTGCAGAGCTATACCCCGCAGAGCGCACAGGCTGAATTAGAACGTATCTTTGATATGCAATACACCTTGACGTTGACCGAGGAAGTGGAGATACGCTATCGCACCGAAACAAGCACCGACCCGGAAACCGGGGAAACAACCACCGAGGAAGTCCCTTATGAGTATTACATTCTCTATGTGTCCCTTACCAACCGGGATATTACTACGATTGCCCCGGAGGTTTTAACTGCCGAGCAGCTTCAAATGTTCCGGGTGTACTTGGAAACAAGCGGCAATAAGCCCCTGTTGTTTGGCGGCGGCTCTGCGGATACGTCCGCGTCCGAGGATTTAAGCGGCGTTCAGTTTGTAAACGGGACGCGCCCCGGCAATCCGCAGCTTGTAGAGCTTGCAAAGGGGCAAGTCGGAAATGTAGGCGGTGCGCCGTATTGGAGCTGGTACGGATTTGACAGCCGTGTTGCATGGTGCGCCTGCTTTGTTTCTTGGTGCTATGGACAGGCGGGGTTATCCGAACCGCGCTTTGCCGCCTGCCAGTCGCAGGGCGTTCCGTGGTTTACCTCTCACGGACAATGGGGTGCGCGGGGCTATGAAAATATCGCTCCCGGTGACGCTATCTTTTTTGACTGGGACTTAGACGGAAGCGCAGACCATGTAGGGCTTGTCATTGGCACAGACGGAAACCGCGTCTATACCGTAGAGGGCAATTCCGGCGACGCTTGCAAGATAAAGAGCTATCCCCTTGATTATGCCTGTATCAAAGGCTACGGACTGATGAACTGGAACTAACATTTGAAAGGAGTATTGACCGTATGGCAACAAATAAAATTGACCGTATCAATGCGGAAATCGAAAAGACCCGCGAGAAAATTTCCGAACAGCAGGCGCACTTGAAAGAGCTGCTTGCACAGAAAACGGAACTTGAAAACCTGCAAATCGTACAGCTTGTGCGCTCCATGCGCCTTACCCCTGCCGCCCTTACCGACCTGCTTTCCGGCGGCGGTATTCCCGGTATAAAAACTGTACCCGAAGCACTCACCAGACAGGAGGACACCGACCATGAAGAATAAACCATTTTTCCGCAGCTTTCTTACGTTACTTTTTGTCCTTATCTGTATGGGCGGCGTTTCCGTGACCGCGTATGCACAGGGCAATGATATTCCCACCGACGACAGCGGCGTTATCGTGGAAACCGAGCCGCAGCCCCTTACCCCGGAGGGCAATATGAGCCTTGTTGATGATATTTCCGGCGAAGCGTCCGGGGATAAACAGTTTATTGTTGTGCAAAGCAAAGGCGGCAACTATTTCTACATTGTCATTGACCATGCAGCCGAGGGCGAAAATACCGTCCATTTCTTAAATCAAGTGGACGAAGCCGACCTCATGGCGATTATCGGGGAGGAAGAAACTACCGCCCCGGCAGTCTGCACCTGTACGGATAAATGCGTGGCAGGCGCAATCAATACCACTTGCCCAGTATGCTCTGTAACAATGAGTGCGTGTACGGGCGTAGAAAAACCGACCGAGCCGGAACAGCCCGAAGAACCGCAGGAAAAGCCAAACAACAACATGGGCGGTCTGGTTATCTTCCTTGTGGTGGCAGCTCTTGGCGGGGGCGGTGCGTTCTACTACTTTAAGATTTGGAAACCGAAACAGAATGTGAAAGGCAGCACAGACCTTGACGAGTTCGATTTTGAAGATTACGACGAGGACGAGCCGGAAGAAACCGACGACGACACAGGCGGCGGGGAAACGGAGGATGAAGAAGTATGACCTTTTTTACTGACAGCCCTTTTGAAAAAATGATGATACAACGACCTACCGGGCGGCGTGAACCTACGCCGCCCGTTCCTGTTTCTCCGGCTTGTGCGTCCTGTCCCTATCGGGGGCAAGCCCCTTGTGTGGGCTACTGTCTGAAACAGTTACGGGAGAAAAAATAATCCGCCACTCGTTACGAATGGCGGATTATCTGACTAGTGTATCAATCAGTATTGTCTGGAAGCAATGATGCGTTATTAGAATGCAACATTCTACGAGAAATTTCACGAGCAGCTTTATTTTCAACATTATCAATAATGGCATTTCGTACTTCCTGACGCCCTTCTTCTCTTGCAGAAGAAGCAATATCATATTCCCGTTTAATTCCAGCTACCCATGATTGAGATTTTTTAACTACCATTGCAATTTGGGTTTGAGGAATGCCTTTATTCAATAAGAATGTGGCAATTTCTCTTGCATCATCGTTATTGACGTTTTTAGGTGTTCTACTCATAGCAATTACCTCCCTTTTTTTGTTTTAAGTATACTCCTTACATCTAAAAAGTCAATATATTTTTATTATTATTTATTACACGTATGCTCAAAAGCATTGAATTTTCTTTACTTTTCCACATATTTTTATTTTTACGATATTTATAGAGGAGACCTGTATGAAGTTAGTCATTGCAGAAAAGCCGAGCGTGGCACAGAGTATCGCCGCCGCGCTTGGCGTAAAAGAGAAAAAGGACGGATATATCGAGGGTGGCGGCTACCTCATTTCATGGTGTGTCGGGCATTTGGTACAGCTTGCGGAAGCTGCCGCCTATGGGGAACAGTACCGAAAATGGAGCTATGACAGCTTACCTATTCTGCCCCAAAACTGGCAGTACACCGTAGCCGCAGACAAAGGAAAGCAATTCAAAATCCTAAAAGAGCTTATGCACCGCGCCGACGTTTCGGAAGTCGTAAACGCCTGCGACGCGGGACGCGAGGGAGAACTGATTTTCCGTTTTGTCTATGAAGTTGCCGGGTGCAAAAAGCCCATGCGCCGCCTGTGGATTTCCTCAATGGAGGACGCAGCTATCCGCAGCGGCTTTGATAACCTCAAAGACGGGCGGGATTATGACGCGCTCTTTGCGTCTGCACTCTGCCGCGCAAAGGCAGACTGGATTATCGGTATCAATGCAACACGCCTGTTTTCCTGCCTGTATAACCGCACCTTGAACGTGGGGCGTGTCCAGACCCCAACCTTGAAAATGCTTGCCGACCGGGACGCGGCTATCTCTACATTCAAGATAGAAAAATACTACCATGTGCGGCTTACCTTATCCGGCACAGAAGCGGTAAGCGAAAAGCTCTCCGACGCTGCCGCAGCGGACGAACTGAAAATCGCTTGTGAAGCAGCACAGGCAGTATGCGTTTCCGTTTCCAGAGAAAAGAAAACCGCAGCCCCGCCGAAGCTCTTTGACCTCACCAGTTTGCAGCGCGAAGCAAACCGTATTTACGGCTATACCGCGAAACAGACCCTTGATTTGGCGCAAGCCCTTTATGAAAAGCGACTGCTGACCTATCCGCGAACTGACAGCACATTTCTGACCGACGACATGGGCGGTACAGCAGCGAACATTGCTGCGCTGCTCTGCGGAAAGCTGCCGTTTATGCAGGACGTATCTTTTACCCCGGACGTGTCCCGCACCCTTGACAGTAAAAAGGTGTCCGACCACCACGCAATCATTCCTACGCTGGAGCTTGCGAAAACCGACCTTGCAGCATTGCCCGAAAGCGAATGGAATATTTTAACCCTTGCCGGGGCGCGTCTGCTGTTTGCTGCCGCCGAGCCACACAGTTATGAAGCAGTCACGGCGGTATTTTCCTGCGCGGATAATTCCTTTACGGCAAAAGGAAAATCGGTACTCTGTGCCGGGTGGAAAGACCTTGAACGCCGCTACCGTCTGACGCTGAAAGGCAAGCCGGACGCAGACGACGGGGACAGTGATTTTGTATCTGATGTGCCGGACTTTACCGAGGGACAGACGTTTTCCGGCTTCTCCGCAAAGGTAACAGCCCACGACACACAGCCACCGAAGCCCCACACGGAAGCAAGCCTTTTGTCGGCTATGGAACACGCCGGGAGCGAGGACACAAACGCCGACGCGGAACGTAAAGGCTTAGGCACGCCTGCCACCCGCGCCGCTGTCATTGAAAAACTGGTGAAATCCGGCTTTGTGGAGCGCAAAGGCAAGCAGCTTTTCCCTACAAAAAATGGTATCAACCTTGTTTGCGTCCTGCCGGACAATCTGACTTCCCCGAAACTGACTGCGGAATGGGAAAACACGCTGACGCTGATTGCAAAGAGAAACGCCAACCCGGAGGACTTCATGCAGGGCATTGAAGCAATGGCACAGGAGCTTGTGAAAGCCTATCCATTCCTTTCCGAGAAAGACAAGGAACTTTTCAAGGAAGAAAAGCCCGTCATTGGAAAATGCCCGCGCTGCGGTTCTCCCGTCCATGAGAGCAAGAGAAACTATTATTGCTCTGACCGGGACTGTACTTTTACCATGTGGAAGAATGACCGTTTTTTTGAGGAACGCAAAACTGCCTTTACCCCGAAAATCGCCGCCGCACTCTTAAAATCCGGCAAAGCCAGTGTCAAGGGGCTTTATTCCCCGAAAACGGGAAAAACGTATGACGGAAACGTGGTTTTAGCTGATACAGGCGGGAAATACGTCAACTACCGTGTGGAACTGCCAAAGAAGAAATGACTTGAGTAGCAAGCATAGGAAGTGTGTACCCACTTCCGTAAATTCCCCCTTTCCTCTCACCGAGGACTGCGGGGAATTTTGCTTGTTGGGATAATCCCAAACCCTTATGGAAACTGCCGCGAAAGGAGGACTGCACATGGCAAGTTTACGGGACACTGTGAAACAGTATCAAGAGGAATTGCGGGACGGTATTGCTTGGATTGCCTTTTGGCGTGAGGGGCGCTCATGGAACGGTGAGGACTTCTATCTGGACGCAGGCGACAGCCTTACCGCCGAACAGAAAAGCCGCCTTGAAGAAATCCGGCAGAAAGACCCCGCAACCGTTATTCTGAACAGCTACTATTGCGGCTATTTAGCCGGGGACATGACCGTTGACGAGCTGACCGCCGGAGTACGGCGGCATTATGAAAACGGCTATAACGACGTGGCGGATTTTATCGCTGCACATGATGATACCTTATCCCCGGAAGTCTTGGAAAAAGCGCGGGCATTAGCCCACGCCGCAGGGCTTCCCTTTTATGAAAGACCTTATAACGGGGAGGAAATCGACCCGTATATCTATGACGGATATATGAGCATTGAGGACTACGAACTCATGCACCAAAAGATTGCACAGGAAAGGAGCGCACATTTGGCAGAACAATTTTCGATTTTGATTGACAGCCGCAGCCGTTTTGAAACTGGACAACCGGGCGGCGTATGGCTTCCTATGCCGACGACTGCGGAGCAGCTTCACAAAGCGATGAAGCGTATCGGCATTACCGCAGAAAATTCACAGGATTTTTTCATCAATGGATTTGCAAATACCGAACAACAGCCCTTTGATGTACCACTTTCTGTTATCCAGAGTGCAGGAATTGACGAGCTGAACTATTTCGGGAAGCTCTTAGAAATGCAGCGTGACGAGGACAGGGACAAATTTGCGGCGGCGGTAACACTGGGCGAATATGCCGGAAGCGTGAAAGACCTTATCAACCTTGCACAGAACCTTGACTGCTACTGGATTTATCCTGCCGTACAGGACGAAGAAGCCTACGGGCATTACCTTATCGACGAACTGGACGAATTGGGGCTGCCCGAAGCCGCAAAGAACTATTTCATGTATGAGGAATACGGGCGGGACGCGGTAAAGAATGACGGAGGGATTTTTACCGCGCAGGGCTATATTTACAACAACAAAAATACCTTTTCGGAATGGTACAGCGGGCATGAGAATGACATACCGAAAGAATACAGGGTTATGAGCTTTCCGCAGCCGGAACGTCCAGACCCGGCAAAGGTGGAAATGGACGCTGCCGCACCACCGCAGCAATCCGTATCGCCTGCCGCAGCGCAGGAGCCGCGCCCGGTTATCCCGATTGTGCTGACTTCCGAGAAACCCGCGGATAAGCTCAAAGAAATCACAGACCGCTTGGAACAGGGTATCATGGAGCTGTTCGACAGTGACCGCTACAAAGAATATCTGCGCGTCATGTCAAAATTCCATAATTACAGCTTCAACAATACGCTGCTTATCGCCATGCAGAAGCCAGACGCTTCCCTTGTGGCGGGCTTCCAGTCATGGAAAAACAACTTCAAGCGCAATGTGGTAAAGGGGGAAAAAGGTATCAAAATCCTTGCCCCGTCCCCGTTCAAAATCAAGCAGGAAATGGAGAAAATCGACCCGGCAACACAAAAGCCCGTAATCGGCGCAGACGGAAAACCCGTCAAGGAAGAAAAAGAAATCACTATCCCGGCTTTTAAGGTGGTATCAGTTTTTGATGTTTCCCAGACCGAGGGAAAGGAGCTGCCGGACATTGCTGTGGATATGCTAACCGGGGACGTGGAACGCTTCAAGGACGTTTTCGCAGCCCTTGAAAAGACTTCCCCTGTCCCTATCGGTTTTGAGAAAATCGAGGGCAATTCACACGGGTATTACCACTTGGAAGAAAAACGTATTGCCATTGACGAGGGAATGAGCGAACTTCAGACCATAAAAACCGCTATCCATGAAATCGCCCATGCGAAGCTGCATGATATTGACCCCAACGCCCCGAAAGAGGAACAGGCAGACAGACCAGACCGCCGTACCCGTGAGGTACAGGCAGAAAGCGTCGCCTATGCAGTCTGCCAACATTACGGGCTTGATACGTCGGATTATTCCTTTGGGTATGTCGCCGGTTGGAGCAGCGGACGGGAACTTGACGAACTGAAAAGCTCCCTTGAAACAATCCGCAGTACCGCAGCGGAAATCATCAACAGTATTGACGAGCATTTGCAGGAAATTCAAAAGGAACGCGACAAGGAACAGGTACAGAAAGAAACAGTCCCGGAAGTAGCCGCGCCGGACAAAGACACCTTTTCCATTTATCAGTTAAAGCGTGGTGATGAAACGCGGGATTTTCGTTTTGAACCGTATGACCGTCTGGCGGCAACTGGACGTACCGCAGACCGGACAAATTATGACCTTATCTATACCGCCGAGCTTACGCCGGGGACTTCCCTTGAAGATATTTATACCCGGTTCAATATCGACCACCCAAAAGATTTTAAGGGACACAGCCTTTCTGTTTCTGACGTCGTGGTGCTTCATCAGAATAGACAGGACACGGCACACTATGTTGACAGCAGCGGTTACAGGCAAGTGCCGGAATTTTTACAGCCGCCGGAAAAGGAAAATCCCTTAAAGCACGTCGAGGACACTATCGAGCAGAACGACAACAATTTTGACGGGATTATCAACAACACCCCGTCCGTGGACGAATTGGAGAAAAAAGCAAAATCCGGGGAACAGATTTCTTTGACTGACCTTGCGGACGCAATCAAAGCAGAGAAAACGTGCGGCAAGGGCAAAGAAGAAAAGCCCTCTATCCGGGCGCAGCTTAAAGCGGATAAGAAAAAGGCACAGAAGAAAACTGCAAGGCAGAAATCACAGGACTTGGAAAGGAGCTGACGCATGGGAAAATTGAGCAAATTTGAAGATGTGGACGTGTTTGCTTCCCTTAGTGCAATCTTGAGGCAGAACACAGGCTTTTATCAAAGCGATTTTGATATTGATAAAAGCATAATCACGCAGGCGGCGGCAAGCCAACACAAAGAGGATAAAACCCTCTTGTGGCTCTGCCGCCCTATGGGAACACATTGCTTTCGGGAACGCGACGTGTTTCTAAAGGACACCGCACCTCACAATACTTGGCGGTTTTATAGGGAACAGACAAGTGACCGTATTCTTGCTTATGCAATCGAGCTGACAGGTACAGAACATGGAAAAGTCAAAGGTAATCTCTATGAGCTTGACTATGCAAGGCATTATGAGCGCGTCAAAGACAAGGAGCTTGCCGCCGATACGGTGCGTCTGATTTATGAACACGGTACACGGGATATACCCGCCGGACAGTATTTTGCAGGCAATCCCGATACGCTTTACGGAAAATTTGAACGCTTTGAAGCTATCCCCAACGACCCGGACGCGCTGCGATTTCTCTTGCAGGAGGAAAAGCACAGCCGGGAGCAATTTGCGCCGGGGGACTTCAAGGCACATATCACCGTTTTGCATGACGGATTGATTGAAACGGAAGCGCGGCGCATTGTGGCAGAAATGAAGCGGCGCAATACGCCGAACAGTCCCAACAGGACACATTTCATGGTAGAGCTTTCCAACGCATTTATGCAGCTTGCGAACAGCAAAGATTTAGACCGCCTTTTTTCTATGCTGCCATATCAGACACTTTCCTTTTCCAAAATCGAGGGCAAACACGGGACGTATGCACTGATTGATAAAAACGAAAGCAGGAATAAGGATATACGAAAGCCCCGTCCCTCTATCCGGGCGCAGCTTCAATCCGAAAAGGAAAAAGCTGTCCCGAAAAGAACAGCCAAAGTAAAAAAACACGATTTGGAGGTATGACTATGAACCGTTTTACCGTGGAAGAAACAAACCTTTTGAGTATTTACGCAGACAGCAGCAAACCGGCATTGCTTGAAAATATCCGCGCCGCGCTGCCATACATGGACGCTGATTTACGGGAACTTGCAGAAAGAACCATGCAGAAAGTAGGCGCACTGACCGAAGCGGAATATGCCGAGCTTGCCGTTTATGCCGCTGATGAAGTATGACCGGGAATAGGCGGCTGACACCGCTGCAAAGCCGCAGGGTAAATTCCCTTGCGAAGAAATCATGCTGCAACTGCGACAATGGAAAATGTATGCTGCTTGACGACGGGGAAGAATGTGTATGCCCGCAGCTTATTTCTTATTCGCTGCTCTGCAAATGGTTTCAGACAGCGGTGCTTCCTCTGGATAAGGAATTGCACGCGGAACTATTGAAAACCGAAGATATGCGGCGTTGTACTGTGTGCGGGGCTGGCTTTGCGTCAAGCTCCAACCATGCGAAATACTGCCCGGATTGCCGGAAGCGTATCACCCGGAAACAGGCTGCCGAGCGTATGCGGAAAAGACGCGCCCTTATTACGCGATAGAGGGCAAAACAGCCCCCTTTACAGGGCGTTCCGGGCGCGTTTCCTGCATGGGTAAGGGATTGATACCTAACCCTGTAAAAATAGGGTTCTACTGCGTAACTAGAGATAACGTAGAAAAATTATGTGTTATCTCTAGTTCTATACCCTAGTTTGTTTCTTTATCATATATTTCTCTAAAAAAAGAAATTCCATTATCAATGCAATTTAATAACTTGTTTTCTTCATGTAATTTCAGCAAATATTCTATATATTTTTTCTTTGCTTCTTGAGTAATAATTATTTTATCTTCTGTTTTATATAGATTTTTGAGATTTTGTGTAAAGCTATTTTCAAAAGAATATTCTGCTTTATGTGTATATAAGAGAAGTATTAAATTGATAGTGTTTATAATATTACTATTTTCGTAATCTATTAAATGAGCAAAGTCATGTGGTTCTTTTTTATATACTTGGAAAGTTTTTTCTAGTTCATCAACTTCTTGCTTAACTCTTTCTAAAGATAGAGTTTTGGTTGATATTAAATCAGCTAGTTTTTGAATAAATACTGTTTTATATACTTTTATGGCGTCAACTGCGGGTAATGAAATAAATGATGAATTTCCTATTGTGCCAAAATATGTTTCTGCTTTTCTGCCGTCTATTCCATATATAAATAAATGATACATATGGGTATCTTGAAAATTAGAAGCAGCACTCTTACCAATTCGTATTTTGTAGCAAACAATACCCCAGAAATCAAAAATAACATATTTGTAGCCGTCAATATCTTCGTATGCGAATAAACCATTATCTCCTGGATAGCAAAATTGTCCCAGTGCATAATCAAGCCCATTATCTACGCATATTTCCACAAAATTTTCTACGGGTTTTTCTAATAGAACACAATCTACAATGTCTTTGTATTCTTCACATTCAAAATTGTTTATGCCATATATATAACAATACCATTCATATGCTATTTTAGAAATTGTTCTTAACATTTCTTCAGAAGCAAATAAGTTTTTTAATGAAAACATAGTATTAAGTTTAGAATTACTCATATCTAATATTTCGATATTATTCTCTGTTACACCTTTTATTTGCTTTAGCTTATCAATGTTTCCTATCAAAATCTTTTGTCCATTACGTTCTGCATGAAAAAGTCTTTTCTTATCTTCATATATAGCAGAGCGTTTTCCACTAACCCATACATTAGGTATAGAAATTCCGTCAATATCCAGATTAGCTTTATATTTTATTTCAGTACCTTTTCGTTCGGTAAGCCCCAAAGAACTACGGATAAAATCTAAATTAGCGATTGCCTTTTTTTCATAATTATCATTTGTGAATTTATTATGTTTATGACAAACAAACCTTTTAGTTAATTTCGCACCCGTAAGAGCATACGAAATTATATCAGATACCGACAAATCGTCGGAATTACAATAGATACATTTACACACTGCTTTTACCTCCTTTAAGTTAAGCATATCCATGAAAGGATTTCTCTATATTAGTACAATTATTCAGCACGTTTTGGAGTGTTTTAAGAGAGGGTATGGGGATTTGAGAACTAATTTTGCAAAAATCAGGTTCTACTGTGTAACATATCATTCAAGCTGTACTTATGCCCCTAGGTGCAGCGACTATTCATTTAGCTGCCGCACCCCGTCTTTCCTTTTTGTTATTCTTTTTCCGAATTGTGCCATTCATTCAAAACAGCTTCTACCTGTGCGATTAGCTGTTCCTTATTTGGAATATAAGAAACATAACGCGAAGCAAAGATATTGTTGGACAGACCGCCGAGAGCATATTCAGCAGCTATACTGTCTTTATCCGTACAAAGGATAATACCGATTGGTGGATTATCATGTTCGTCATTCACTTCTGCGGCGTAGTAGTTCAGATACATATTAAGCTGTCCGGCAGCTTCCGGCGTGAGTTTGGTTGTCTTTAATTCAATCAGCACATACGCCCGAAGAATTTTATTGTAGAAAACCATATCCACATAGTAGTGGGTATTGTTCAATGTAATGCGCTGTTGCGTTCCTACGAACATAAAACCACGCCCTAATTCCAACAGAAATTTTTCTATTTGTGCGACCAGTGTTTTTTCAAGGTCACTTTCAAGCATGGGCTTGTTTTCTGGCACACCCAGAAATTCAAATACATACGGGTCTTTGATAATATCTAATGGGGTAGACATTTCAATTCCCTTTTCTGCGAGAGCAAGAACGGTTTCCTTATTCGTTTTTCCCTCTGACAGTAACAAGCGTTCATAGAGAGAAGTGGAAATCTGCCGCTTTAATTCGCGTATCGACCACCCGGAGTTAATAGTTTCCTTTTCATAAAAACTGCGTTTGTCCGGGTCTGAAATTGTCAACAGCTCACAGTAATGCGACCATGACAATTTAACAGACACTGTCTGTTGAATTTGATAGCTCTGATAGAAGCGTCGCATAAATTGGAGATTAGAAACAGAAAAACCTTTTCCAAATTCTTTTGTCAGCTCCTTAGAAAGCTCCTTTAGGGTCTGCTTTCCATAATCTGCCCGGTCTTTATTTTCCTGTTCATGCTCAACAATAATCTTTCCTACATTCCAGTAGGTAGACAACAATTCAGTATTTACTTGCACCGCCACGCGCTGACGTGCATTTAATAACAATTCTCTGATTTCATTCATCATAGAATTAGTATGTGTCAAATCGTTCAATTTTAACGCCCCTTTCAAGGTAGAGTACAATCAGTATAACATAAAAATTTTTCCGTTTCCATATTGATAAAGTTATTCCCGTGTTGCTTCCTTATTATATTCCGGCTCTTTATCCTGCCGCAAAATGCTGTCAATGTTACGCTTGATAACGTCATATTCCTTGACCTGTTTTTTCAGCTTCCCATAGTCCGCATACAGAGTTTCTTTCTGTGCTTGGAGCTGTTCATATTCTGCTTGCAGCGCAGTAAGGTTCGGGAGCTTCTTTATGCCTGCCGTTTGGAGTGCCTTTGCCGCCGCTTCATGGAGGATTATTGCCCGTTCATGGTCTGCCCGGTATCTGTCTTTATTCTTAGCTTTGCGGTATGCGTCATAGGCGGGCTTTGTTTTCTGGTAGGTGGTAACATTCTTAATCAGCACCGCCATATCAGCAAGCCGTTTTTCGGCTGCCTTTAAGCTGTCCGCTGCCTGTTTGCTTGCAGCCGCGATTTCCGAGATTTTGGCGGTCAAATCGGCATACTGCTCAATCTTGTGTTCGGTGAGGAAATTCAGTGTCTTTGCCGCCTGTTTCAGATTATGGATTTTCGCCCATTGCTCATAGCCTTTGCTTTCCTGTGCCTTGATACAATTTTGAATATCAATCAACAGATTGATACCGCTGCGCTGCGGCTTTGGAGCTTTGACAGGGCGGGTGCGCGTTCCGCTGATACGTTCCCGTAACGCTTCCTCTGTGTAATCTGCGCCGAGGGTTTTCAGACGGGTAAACCGTTCCTGTCCCGGAGCGCGACAGGAAACATATTTTCCCGGTTTTATCTCATAGCCTGCCGCCTGCAACCGGGATAGTAATTCTTCAAAACTTGACACTTGGGAAATGAGTGCGTCCACCGCAATTTTAAGTTTTCCTTTCCAACTTGTCCCTGTCTTTTCGGCTTGATATTCCGCATAGCTTTTTCCTTTGCTGCATTTCCACGGAACGACCACAGACAGCCCATTTTCCCGGCATAGCCTGTCACTTATATTGCGTATGCCGTAATAGCTGCGCTTGTTGGAATTGTACTTGTGGTAATCTACAAAATTTACCGCGCAAAAAATGATGTGGTTATGGATATGCCCCTTGTCAATGTGCGTTGTTAAGACATACTCATGCTGTCCCTTTGTAACCGCGTCGGCAAGCTGCCGCCCGATTTCATGTGCCTTTTCATAATCGACTTCTCCCGGCGCAAAGGACTGTATCAAATGGTGGGCTAAATTGTTCCCTTTATCTAACGCCTGCGCTATGGTAAATTCAAATTCAATATCTGCCGTTTCATAGCTGCACCCGTAAGAGGACACCAGTATTTTTTCATCGGTCTTATCCGGGTTCTGGATATAGTCAAGTGCTTTGCTCAACGTGCTTTTAATAGGCTTAATCTTTGTAACCGCCATATCTCCGCAAGCACCCCCTTTATTTCTTCCATGTCCTCTTGGTAGACGCTGCCCGTTGCATTGGCACGCTTTGCAATCTGATTGATGTTGACACCGATTTTCTGTATCTCTGCGGTCATGGCTTTTATATCGGCATGGTCTACCTGTATGATGTAACCGTCAATGGCGATTTTCCGAAGATACGCCGCCATGTTCCGGGTAGGTATCAGTTTCATTTTTTCTGCAATCAAATCCCGTTCTTCCTCTGTCACATAGAACTTGATTTGTACGGTTCGTTTTCTGCCACTCATGCGCTTATCGCTCCTTTCCATTCCGAGGGTTTGGGACACTTCCCAACAAGCAATTTTGCAGAGCAAAATACGGAAGTGGGTACTCACTTCCTATGCTTGCTATGAAAGTTTTATCCTCTGATACCTACTACAAAGGAACGCTCCGTTTTGCCAAAGGGGGCAAAGAAAAAACGCTGCAATCCCGTAAAGACTGCAACGCTTCTTTCTGTCATATTCAGTTGTGTACGGACAGCTTATTTGTCCGAGTTTTCGATTTCCGCAACTTCTTTCGCCGTAGCAGTCACAATCCTTAATCCCTTATCGCTGATACTGTCAAGCAGAGTATCAAGCTGCCGCCGCTGCGTGGATTTTTCAGCGTCCCTATTCGGGAAAAAGAATTGGTCTACCGATATGTTATAGCGTGTCACAAGCTCATAAAAGATTTGCAGGCTTGGTTGTTGTCCCTTATTTTCAATATTGGTAAGGTAACGCGGAGAAATATTTATTGCGTCGCTTACATCTTTGCGACTTTCCTTTCTCGCTGTCCGCGCCGCTTTTATCGCTTGCCCGAAAGCTGCGAAGTCATAAAGTGGTACAGGTCTTTTAGCCATAATTATTCACCCTGTTATATTGTATAGTTCCCATTTTCTCTAAGATACGTCTATACAATTCCCACTATTGACTTAAATAATTCCTATATATATATCGATGAAATTATAAAAACTATCTGGACTTTTATAAATTCTTAGGTGAAAGGTTTTTCTCGCTCCATAACATCATTTGCTGCAAAATCGGAATAAAACTTTTCCCTAATTCTGTCAATGAATATTCCACTTTAGGGGGCACTTCTTGATATACATATCTGGAAACAAAACCGTCCTGCTCTAATTCACGGAGTTGTTTTGTTAAGGTCGATTGTGTAATGTCACCCAGTCGGCGTCGCAATTCTCCAAATCGCTGTACTTCGTATTCCGCAATATACCATAAAATCATAATTTTCCATTTGCCACTTAAAATATTTTGAATTCTTGCCATAGGCGCACATTGTGGTAAGGCAGGTTTCATATTGCTCATTTCAATTCCTCCTTTTTGATATTGTAGCACATATATATATTATTTTCAATGTACTACATTTTTTGATACTGGTATCATTTTTAGCACAATAAACAAAAAAAGACAGTACTTTTATTTTTACTATTGATTGATATAATTTGAGACAAGGAGGGAGGCGATAATAATTAACACTTCGATAAATATAGCGGGAATTATTCTAAAGAATCCGGTTATGCCTGCGTCTGGAACTTTTGGCTCTGGACAAGAATACAGAGAATTTATTGACCTCAATAAATTGGGTGCAGTTGTTACAAAAGGAGTTTCCTACTATCCGTGGGAGGGAAACCCAACACCCAGAATCATGGAAACGAGTAGTGGCATGATAAATGCTGTCGGCTTGCAAAATCCGGGAATAGATGTATTTATCAAACGAGATATTCCATTCCTAAAGCAATTCGATACAAAGATTATAGTAAATGTTTGTGGGAATACCATAGCAGATTATTTGAAAGTGGTTGAATGTCTTTCCAATCAGCCTGTCGATATGTTAGAGATAAATATTTCATGTCCAAATGTAGAACATGGAGGAATGGCGTTTGGTCAAGAACCCAAAATGGTTGAACATATCACAGCAGAAATCAAGAAGATAACCCGAACACCAATTTCTATGAAATTAACACCGAATGTAACTGATATAACAGAAATTGCAAGAGCAGCAGAAGCTGGTGGCGCAGACGCGATTTCCTTAATAAATACAATTACAGGTATGGTAATAGATACTAAAAAAAGAAAATTTAGTGTTGCGAATAAAACGGGTGGATTATCTGGTCCGGCTATAAAACCAATCGCTTTGAGAATGGTTTATCAAGTGTATCATGCTGTTCGGTTGCCAATTATTGCAATGGGAGGGATTTCTTCCACAAATGATGCTTTGGAATTTATTATGGCGGGTGCTACTGGAATCGCTGTGGGAACAGCAAACTTTAACAATCCCTTTGTTATGCCGGAAATTATTGACGGATTAGAACGCTATATGACCGAAAACAAAATTAAAGATTTTGAAGAAATTAGAGGTATTGTAAACTAATTATTTTTAGGAGGAAAATTTATGCACTACACAGGTACTATTTGGAGACCACCCTACGAAGCGTACTCTTTACTTGTTCAAGTAACCGCAGGTTGTACACATCATTCATGTAAATTTTGTACTCTTTATGAAGACTTGCCATTCAAATTCCGTATGTCTCCACTTTCAGAAGTTGAATCTGATTTGGCAGAAGCAAGCAGATATTATAAAAATGTTCCGCGAATTTTCTTTACAGGAGCAAACCCGTTTGTTTTAACTACGGACAAACTAAAAACCTTAGCTCAGATGGTAAAGAAGTATTATCCAAACTATGAGACTATTGGCTGCTTTGGACGAGTTACAGACGTTTATAATAAATCCGTTGATGACCTCAAGGAACTGCGAAAGTTAGGATACGACGGAATTACCTTTGGAGTAGAAACAGGAAATGATGAAGCACTTGCTTTTATGAATAAGGGATTTCGTTCAAGTGATACCATTGAACAAATGAAAAAGTTAGAGGAAGCAGGAATAAGTTATAATTTTTTCTATCTGACAGGTATTTCCGGTGCAGGTCATGGTGAATATGGAGCAAAGAAAACCGCAGAAGTTTTTAATCAACTGCACCCTCAAATTATTGAATCTTCTATGCTGACCATTTACAAAACATCCGAACTTTATCAAGAAATCCAGAAAGGAACTTGGAAAGAAGAAAGTGAAATTGAGAAATTGGCTGAATTGAAAGCACTTATTGAAAATCTCACTATTAAAACACGAATTGTAACAGACGGTGCTTCAAATCTAATTCAAGTACGGGGAAATCTTCCGCACGATAAGAAAAAACTGACTGATTACTTAGCCCGTTTGATTGCAACGGCTGATGAATCCGCATTGAGAGAATACCGCGTACATCTGAAGCATTTATAAGGCAGCGCAAATATATCATCATATCTAATGTTTCGCACTGTATTGGAGGATTATAAGGAATGAAAGATATTCAAATCTCTATTTTTAGCATACAGGATATTGGATATGACCGTGAAGGGATTTTGACTAAAACAACCGGGACATATTCTTTTGAAAATGGATACCACAAAGTCCACTATTGTGAGTTGGACGAGCATGGAACTGCTACTGATAATATACTGTTATTTTCAAATGAAAAAATGGAATTGAGTAAAAGCGGTTCTGTTGCTGCACATTTTCTTTTCATGTCTTTGGAAAATACATATACGGAGTATTTGACTGTCTTTGGAAAATTTGTATTTGAAATAGAAACCGAAAATTATCATTTAGAAATAACAGAGGGACAAATTACAATAAGGCTGATATATAAGCTATTCAATAATAATCAGTTGTTTTCAAAATACGAATTATCTATTTGCATTTGCGGCGAACCACCATTCGCTTTAAACCAATAATTTTATTAGTCTACTTAATCTGCCGGACGACGGCAAAAGAAAAAAAGCCGTCGCAGAGCAGATATATTTTCACGCGCGTATGAAGCGGCGGCTTTGAATTTCAGAGCCGCCGTTTCTTTGCGTTTACACAAACCTATGACGACTTGCAGGGACACGGTAGCCGATTGGAGGTTATTTTACCGTGTCCGTTTTGGTTATTCATAGTACCCATGAGTTACATCAATTAAAAAAAGCGTAGCTCCCCCTCCGGGTAATTCCGACTATGAATATGAACTGACAATTCAATATATTAGCTTTGCTATTTCCTATGCGTTTGTCCGCGTTTTGCGGGCAGGCGCATTTTGTCGTTTTGGAGAAAAATTTTCAAATTTTTTCTCTGAATGTTTGGCACATTCCCCGCGCCATTTGTTGAGGGGTTACGAAAGGGGAAATCATCACCCGCTTTCGCGGTTGCGAAAGGAGGTGATACCATGAATGAACCTAATCGTACCCAATGGCAAATCCGATGTGCTTTTAACGGGTTTTGCAAGCGGACGTTGAAGAATGAAGCTATCAACGCCCACGGGGAAATCAAAAGGCGGCAGCTACAAGAAGTTTCATTTTCTGACCTAACTCCGCAAGAGGAAAATCAGCTTTACACCTACGACACTTACTTTGAACATGATGAAGCTGAAAAGTCCTTTTGTGTGGCAGGCAAAGAAATAACTGCGAAGCTGCTTGCCGAAGCCCTGCACAGCTTGCCGGACGACAAACGAGAAGCCGTATTGCTGTACTACTTTTTTGAAATGAACGACGCGGAAATTGCAAAGCTCCGTGATGTTCCGAGAAGCACGATACAGTATCGACGGACAAGCTCTTTTGAACTGTTAAAACGCTATTTGGAGGAACGCGCCTATGACTGCACATAATGGTAACACCGAACAGGACGAACGCGGCTTGTTACCGTACCCGGTAATCATAGCCGCAACAAAAGGCGACCCGGAAGCTATGAAGATTGTCGTACAACATTACGAAAGCTACATAGCGTCCCTGTCTATGCGGAAGCTCATTGACGAGCGCGGTAATACCTACTATGGCATAGACGAGGACATACGCGACCGTTTACGGTCAAAGCTCATGCGGGCTGTCCTTTCATTCAAGGTATAAGGTAGACCCGGCAGCGTCCCCCCCTTTCCGCTGCCTATCTCTATCCTGCCTTTTTGTTCCTTGACAAAGAAAGCGACGCAAGATAACGGCGACGCAGCATAGGGCAAATCAGATACGTTCCTCTTACGCCGAGCCATACGGCGGGTGCGCCATGACTTCCCCAAAGGGAATGAGCGACCAACACCGCGCCGTGAAATAAGTGTAGCAGCTTATGGGCGACGACACGCAAGATACATAATGATACTCCCTTATAGCCATAGTCCGAGCGTTCAAAGCGTCGCAGGCAATGGGTAGGGCTGCGCGAGAACCGCGCAGGGGTGAAACTCCCGTGAGATTGTAGCTAACAATCGTCTGATTAAAGCTCTTTTTTATAAAAATTTGAAAGGGGAAAAATCCTATGAATGATAAAGAACGAAACACCCCTTGCAATTTGCAATATAAAGGAGTGTCAATCAATGGCAGCGAAGAAAATGAGTTGCCGTTATGTATGGAAAACAAGGTGCGAGTACCTATCCACCTTAAACTGACATTAACAATAAAAGAAGCTGCGGAGTACAGCAATATCGGTATAAATAAAATAGACACCCTGTTAAAGCAACCTAATTGCCCGTTTGTACTTTTTGTAGGAACACGGAAGTTAGTAAAGCGACGTGAATTTGAAGAATATATCCGACGAGAGTTAATTATATAGAACTTCTACCAACAACTGCTACAAAAAATTCCTGTTTGTACCGCTACAAAAAATTCCTGTTGAGATTGAAAAAGCAGAGTCCTTATGCTATAATATATAGTTGCGTTGGACTCTTTTTTTGAGATAAGAAAGGAGTCCGATAAATGGGCAAAAATCTAAAAGGTAAAGAGTGCGGCAAAGGCATTTACCAAAGAAAGGACGGTTTATACTCCGCAAGATACTACGCAAAAAATGGCAAACGCAAAGAGAAATACTTTGAAACATTGCCGGAAGCGAAAAACTGGCTTGCTGACGCAAGATATGAAGAACGGCATAATCTTATTGTCACTTCTCCCGATATGACAGTAAATAAGTGGTTTGAATACTGGATTGAAAATATTGTTTGCGACCTTGCACCGAACACAAAACGGAATTATCAAGAACGCTACAAATGGAATATTCAGCCAGTAATCGGGGCTATGTGTATAGCTGATGTAAAGCCCATGCACTGTAAAGCTGTTCTTAACCGAATGGAAACCACCTATGCAGGCTCAACCATTCGGCAGGCTTATATCACAATGGGAACCATGTTGAAATCAGCAGTTATGAATGACATTATCGCCAAACACCCTATGAACGGTGTACGCTATACGAAACCTGTTCGGGCGGTAGACGATATTAAATACTTGACTGTTGATGAACAAGAGAAATTTCTTGAAGCAGCGGCGCGGTCACATAATTACCGACAATATGCGTTGCTCTTGGAAACAGGATTGAGAACGGCAGAATTGATTGGTTTAACATGGGACTCTATTGATTGGAAAAAGCGCACGTTGACTGTCAGCAAGAGTTTAGAGTATCGGCACAGTCAAGGGTATTGGCGAGCAGGACCACCTAAGACACAGAAAAGTTATCGCACCATTCCGCTTACTGACAAAGCATATTCTATTCTTAAAAGCTGTTATGATGAAAAGGACAGCCGGAAAGAGTCTGAAACGCTGTCGCAGATTTTAGAGTATATCGACAGCAGGACAGGAGAAAAGAAATGTCTTATTATGCACGATTTAGTGTTTGTCAACTGGCGTACTGGTGAACCTGCAAAAAACAGTTCTTATGACACACACTTATACAAATTGTGTGATGAAGCGGGTATCAAACGCTTTTGTATGCACGCCTTACGACATACTTATGCTACACGCGCGATTGAGCGCGGCGTACAGCCTAAAGTGCTGCAACAGCTATTAGGACACGCAAGCATTAAAACAACTATGGACAGATACGTCCATGTTACGGACGAGTCACTGGTAAATGCCATACGCCAATTTCAACAGGCTACGCCACCAGTCACAAAAAAAGGGCGTAAAAAGGGCGTACAAGAAATCTAAAGAAAGGCGAAAACCCCGATAAATCAAGGGTTTTCGGACAGGTAAAACATAAAATGAAATTAGGTATTGTGGGACTGCCGAACGTCGGCAAAAGCACGCTCTTTAACTCTTTGACTAAGGCTGGCGCCGAGTCCGCCAACTATCCGTTCTGTACAATCGATCCGAACGTCGGAATCGTAACCGTACCGGATAAGCGTCTGAAACTTCTCGGAGATCTCTATCACTCCAAGAAAGTAACCCCGGCAGTCATCGAGTTCGTAGATATCGCCGGACTTGTAAAGGGTGCATCCAAGGGCGAGGGACTTGGAAACCAGTTCCTTGCAAACATCCGTGAGGTAGATGCAATCGTTCACGTTGTTCGTTGTTTCGAAGACCCGAACGTCATCCACGTTGAGGGATCTGTTGACCCGATCCGCGACATCGAGACGATCAACCTCGAGCTGATCTTCTCTGATCTGGAGATTCTCGAGCGCAGAATCGCAAAGACCACGAAGTCTGCATTCAACGACAAATCTCTCGCAAAAGAACTTGAGGTCTTAAAGGAGCTGAAGGCAATCCTTGAGGATGGCAAGCTGGCAAGCAGTTACGAGAACGATGACGAGGATGTCATGGCATTCGTCAACTCCCTGAACCTGCTGACCTGTAAGCCGGTTATCTTTGCTGCTAACGTAGGCGAGGACGATTTGGCAGACGACGGCGCAAACAACGCTCACGTTTCCGCTGTCCGCGAGTACGCAAAAGAGAACAACTCTGAGGTATTTGTCATCTGTGCCCGCATCGAGGAGGAGATCTCCGAGCTCGACGACGATGAAAAGCAGGAGTATCTCGATGCCCTTGGTCTCGAGGAGTCCGGTCTTGACAAGCTGATCGCAGCAAGCTACCGTCTGCTCGGTCTGATCAGCTACCTGACTTCCGGTGAGGACGAGACCCGTGCATGGACCATCAAAATCGGCACAAAGGCACCTCAGGCAGCAGGAAAGATTCACTCCGACTTCGAGCGTGGATTCATCCGTGCAGAGGTTGTAAACTATCAGGATCTGCTCGACTGCGGAACTTACGCAAAGGCAAAAGAGAAAGGTCTTGTAGGACTGGAAGGAAAAGATTACGTTGTAAAAGATGGCGATGTTATCCTCTTCCGCTTCAATGTATAATCATTTACAGATTCACTGTATGCGCTGATGGCGCGTCCCTATATGGCAAATATGCAAAAACGGACAGAAGACTTAAAAATCTCCTGTCCGTTTTTTGTTCTATTAAATTGATAATTAAGTAGCCCCTTACAGATACTTCTTCATCATATCACAGCAGTCCAGAGTTGCAAAATAATCCTTCGCAGTCTCGGCTCTGCGGATCATCTTCACACTGCCGTCTTCCTTCAGAAGCAGTTCTGCAGATTTCAACTTTCCGTTGTAGTTGTATCCCATCGCAAATCCGTGAGCACCGGTATCATGGATCACGAGCAGATCCCCTCTCTCGATCTCCGGAAGCATACGGTCAATCGCAAACTTATCGTTGTTCTCACACAGAGAACCAACTACATCATACTTGTGATCGCACGGCTCATTCTCCTTACCCATCACCGTGATGTGATGATATGCACCGTACATAGCCGGACGCATCAGGTTTACTGCACAGGCATCCACGCCGATATACTCCTTGTAGGTGTGCTTCTCATGGATTGCACGGGTTACGAGACAGCCATACGGAGCGAGCATGAAACGTCCCATCTCGGTGTAGATTGCGACATCTCCCATTCCTGCCGGAACCAGAGTCTCCTCGTAAACTTTGCGAACACCCTCACCGATCACAGCGATGTCATTCGGCTCCTGATCCGGGCGATACGGAACACCGACACCGCCAGACAGGTTGATGAACTTGATGTGAGCGCCAGTCTCTTTCTGGAGACGAACTGCCAGCTCAAACAGAACCTTTGCGAGCATCGGATAATACTCATTTGTCACGGTATTGCTTGCAAGGAAAGCATGGATTCCGAACTCCTCTGCGCCCTTTGCCTTGAGGATCTTAAATGCCTCAAAAATCTGCTCGGTCGTCATTCCGTACTTGGAATCGCCCGGGTTGTCCATGATGTCGTTGCTGATCTTGAACATTCCACCCGGATTGTAACGACAGCTGATCGTCTTCGGGATATATCCAACTGCCTGCTCTACGCTCTCGATATGGGTGATGTCATCAAGGTTGATGATTGCACCGAGATCATTTGCCAGCTTGAACTCCTGAATCGGGGTATCGTTGGAAGAAAACATGATGTCATGTCCGGAAAATCCAACGGCATCAGACATCATCAGCTCGGTTGCGGAAGAACAGTCCGTTCCGCATCCGTAGTCTTTCAGAATCTGAAGAATGTACGGGTTCGGAGTTGCCTTTACTGCGAAATACTCCTTGTATCCCGGATTCCATGCGAATGCCTCTTTCAGACGCTTTGCGTTCTCGCGGATTCCCTTTTCATCATACAGATAAAACGGGGTCGGATAAGTCTTTGCGATTTCCTCTAACTGTTCCTTTGTCACAAATGGTTTCTTCTCCACTTTTGTATCTCCTCTCAGATTTATTTTCTGTTTTTTACTTTGTTTTCCGGTTTCTTGTTTCCTGTTTCCTTTTTTGCCTTGTTTCTTCGCTGTTTCTTCGCTGTTTCTTCGCTGTTTAATTCTGTTTTGTTGCTCAAAACGCAAAAAGCCCGAAACAGGCTTCAATCGGTATGATTGTAACCTATAACGGGCTTCTTTGTCCAGTTCTATTTCATTATACCTAATATAACTCAAAGTAGAAATTCTTCTTCCCTCTCAACAGAGGAATCTACTGAGAATTACTCCACCACTACAACACGCATGATGTTCGTGTAAGCAGCCGGCTCGTGGCGATCTGCCTTATTTACAACGCCAGCGGTCACAACAGCGACATCTCCGGAAGAGAGCACGTTCTTCTCCTTCAGAGTCTCTAAGGAGGACTCGATCAGAAGGTCGGTGGAGTCTGCGCGTCTTGCCTCATACGGCTTTACGCCCCAGTACAACTGCATCTGGCGAACGGTCGTAGCGTTCGGGGACAGACCGATGATCTGAGCTGCCGGTCTCCACTTGGAGAGCAGGCGGGTTGTAAATCCGGTGATCGTCGGAGCGATGATTGCCTTTGCCTTCAGATCATGAGCGGTTGCTACGGAAGAATAGCAAACTGCGTTAGAGATATTGTGCTCGTTCTCTGCGCTTACCTTACGCTGACGATATGCATTGTAGTCAAGGAACTGCTCAGTTGTCTCGCAGATCTGTGCCATCATCTTCAGAGCCTCTACCGGGTACTTACCCATTGCAGTCTCACCGGAAAGCATAACAACATCGGTTCCGTCGTAAACAGCGTTTGCAACGTCACCAACCTCAGCACGGGTCGGACGCGGGTTGCGGATCATGGAATCAAGCATCTGAGTTGCGGTGATAACCGGCTTGCAAGCCTGATTACACTTGCGGATCAGCTCCTTCTGGATGTGCGGAACCTGCTCCGGCGGAATCTCTACGCCCATGTCTCCACGAGCTACCATGATGCCGTCACTTGCCTCGATGATCGCATCCATGTTCTCGATTCCCTCTGCGTTCTCGATCTTGGAAATGATCTGGATCTGAGAACCAGCCTCGTCGAGGATTGCGCGGATCTCACGAACAGCATCTGCGGTACGGATGAAGGAAGCTGCGATGAAATCGAAGCCCTGCTCGATACCAAACTGAATGTCTGCCTTATCCTTCTCAGTCAGTGCCGGAAGTTTGATCTTGACGTTCGGTACGTTTACACCCTTCTTCTCGCCAAGCTCACCGCCGTTTACAACCTTACATACGATGTCGGTTCCGTTTACTTCCTGAACGAGAAGCTCGATCAGACCGTCATCGATCAGAATGCGGTTTCCAGCAACTACATCGCTGTTCAATCCATCATAGTTAATATAAACCATCTGGCTGTCGCCCACGATCTCGCGGGTAGTCAGGGTAAAGGTCTGTCCCTCTGTGAGAGTCACTTTTTTCCCATCTTTCAAAAGACCGGTACGAATCTCAGGTCCCTTGGTGTCCAGAACTGCAGCGATCGGGAGACCGGTCTCTTCGCGAATGCTCTTAAGCATATCAAGACGCATCTTGTGCTCCTCGTAATCTCCATGAGAGAAATTGAAACGGGCAATATCCATTCCATTCTCTGCCAATGCCTTCATCACGTTACGGTCATTGGTATTTGGTCCCATGGTGCAGATAATCTTTGTCTTCTTCATAACGACTCTCCTTCTATATATTTGGTCAATGCTCCTCATCTTTCGTCACATGTTTATGTGTGTAAAGATGATCCTGACAGTACTCATAATCCCCTTCGCACTTTGAACAGTAGCGGAATTCCAGATTTGGGTCATCCAGCTCTGTGCGCCCGCAAACAGCACAGCGATGGCGTGCCTTTCCGGGAGTCACAATCTTCGTGGCTTCTTTTTTGAAATTCTGCCGGCGCCGGATTTCGCTCGGCGCATACCGTCTGTTACTCTTATGATTGTTGCGTGTCAGCAATATAAAAATAATCACATTCGCCAGAGACATGATGATCTCCAGTCGTGTGCTCAAGGGTCCAAACACAAAACTGTACAGATAGACTGCACACTCTGCCACGGCAAGCCATTTTGCCTTGATCGGCAGAACAAAAAACAGCAAGAACTGCGCATCCGGAAAATAGATCGCAAATGCCAAAAAAATCGAAAAATTCAAAAATCCGGTCGTCATGACGACGGGCTGTCCCAGCAACAGATACACAACGAGGCTTGCAAGCACCTGTCCGATCACGCCCATAAAGAAAAAGACATTAAATCGGAAAGCACCCCAGATATTCTCGAGCGTCTGCCCCAGACTGTAATACATGAACAGCGCAATCACTCCGACAAACACACTCGTCATCTTCATACTTCCGATCGCCGGAGGATAAATCAGGAAGGTGACGATTCGCCAGATCTGTCCGTGGAGAATCGCAATCGGATTCAGACACAGATAATCCCAGTAAAAATAAGGCTGAGCCATATAGAGCACCAGCCCGATTCCATAGAGAATCACAATATAATACATCAGATTCTTTATGGCATATCTCTGATATTTTCGTTCCAAATCATAAAAGAACTTCATTCAGTGAGTTTCCTTTCTTAATTAGAAGAGATCGTTCTCTAAAAAATTTCTCTAAAAAACTTTCCCTAAAGAACTTCCCCTAAAGAAAAATTTCCTTGAAAAGATTGTTTTAGAAAAGATCTTTCTTGGAGAAAATCCATGCGACCACTCCGGTCAGAATCAGGCTGATCGCCATTACAATCCAAAATCCATATGGAACCGTAGAAAACGGCATCCCGGTCGGACTGACATTCATTCCGTAAAAGCTCGCAACCATCGTCGGAATTGAGAGCACAATCGTGATCGTCGCCAAAAACTTCATCGCGATATTCAGGTTGTTAGAGATGACGGAGCCGAACGCATCCATCATTCCTCCCAGAATTCCGTTGTAGATATTCGCCATCTCGATTGCCTGCTTGTTCTCTATGATAACATCTTCCAGCAGTTCCGTATCTTCCTCATACTTCTTGATTCGCTCACTCTTCATCAACTTCTCAAGAACCACCTCGTTTGAACGAAGGGAGGTTGTGAAGTATACCAAGCTCTTCTGAAGTTCCAGAAGCTCAATGAGTTCCCGGTTCTTCTGTGATTTGTGAAGCGTCGTCTCGACTTCCTCACTCTTCTTATCAATAATACGCAGATACTGTAAGTACTGCTGTGCATTCTTGTAAAGAATCTGCAAGATAAATCTTGTCTTCATATGAGTATAAAAGTTTTTTACTCGTCCGTCCATAAATGCGTTGAGTACCGGCGTTTCTTCGAGGCAGACTGTGATAATCAGATCACTCGTCATAATGATACCCATAGGGATCGTCACATACCAGTCTTTTTCATTTCTCTCCTCAATCGCAGGAATATCCACCAGAATCAGGCTGTAATTATCTTCAATCTCAATACGGGAACGTTCCTCTTCATCCAGAGGTGCCTTCACATCATCCGGATCGATCTCATAACGCTCGGCAATCTCCAGAATCTCTGTTGCCGTTGGGTCAATCAGAGAAATCCAGCATCCCGGCGTCGTTTCTTCCGTCTGACGGGTCACACCGTCCTCGGTCTTAAAAATACGAATCATTTCTGTTCCCTGCCTATCTGGATTTCGTAATTATGCAAACATTTCTGTCTGCGACGTTATCATTATAAATTCTGCCTGTATTTTTGTCAAACCCATTGCTTATCATTTTTCAATTTCTAACACATTTTCTATTTTTTCTTCACATTTTTTTTACAGAAGAGTAAATTGTAATCATATCCGTTTTATGTTAGACTAATACTCGTATGCCTTTTGGAATACTTCAATGTACATTTATTCAGATTTTTTATTAACTTTTATAAGATTACTAAAAAATTATCAAATTTATCAAAAAATTATCAAGAAACCTCGCAACAAAACCTGTAATAAGGGAAGGGTAAACTTAAAAAAATAACTGTACATGCTCAAAAGAAAAGGAGGCAGGGGGATTCCCCCGCATATATGAATTCACAGCATAATTTTAAAAACATAACAACGAAAGACCTAAGTGAAAAAACTGAAAACCAAATGAAAACCCCTACAAAAAATCAAACACCTTACACCTTGGGAATCGACATCGGTTCCACAACGGTTAAGATTGCCGTCTTAGACGGTGACAATCACATATTATTTTCCGACTACGAGCGTCACTTTGCCAATATCCAGGAGACGCTCGCTCTTTTACTGAAAAAAGCGAAAGAACAGCTCGGTTCCCTCGATGTTCATCCGAGCATCACCGGATCGGGCGGACTCACGCTCTCAAGCCACTTACAGGTGCCATTCACCCAGGAGGTCGTTGCGGTCGCAACTGCACTTCAGGACTACGCTCCGCAGACGGACGTCGCAATTGAGCTCGGCGGTGAGGATGCCAAGATCATCTACTTCACCGGCGGAATCGACCAGCGAATGAACGGAATCTGCGCCGGCGGTACCGGTTCGTTCATCGACCAGATGGCTTCCCTGCTTCAGACGGATGCCTCGGGTCTGAATGACTATGCCAAGAATTACCAGATGATCTACCCGATCGCTGCCCGCTGTGGCGTATTTGCAAAGTCTGATATTCAGCCGTTGATCAACGAGGGCGCGACGAGAGAAGACCTCTCCGCCTCGATCTTCCAGGCAGTTGTCAACCAGACGATCAGCGGTCTCGCCTGCGGAAAACCGATCCGCGGAACCGTTGCCTTCCTCGGAGGCCCGCTCCACTTCCTTCCGGAGCTTAGAAAAGCATTTATCCGGACACTGAACCTTGATCAGGATCACATCGTTGCTCCGGATCACTCTCACCTGTTCGCCGCAGTCGGTTCTGCGATGAATGCCAAGGAGGACGTGACCGTTTCCCTCGACCACATGATCGACCAGCTCTCCTCCGGCATCAAGATGGAGTTTGAGGTTAAGCGTATGGAACCGCTGTTTGCAACTCAGGCGGACTACGACACCTTCCTTGCGCGCCACGCAAGCCACACCGTAAAGAAGGGCGATCTGTCGACCTACTCCGGCGAGTGTTTCCTCGGAATCGATGCCGGTTCGACGACGACAAAGGTCGCCCTTGTCGGGGAGGACGGAAGCCTTCTCTACCATTTTTATGACAACAACAACGGAAGCACGATTGCAACCGCAATCCGCGCGATGAGCGAGATCAAGGCTCAGCTTCCGGAGACCGCGCACATCGCCTGGTCCTGTTCAACCGGATACGGCGAGGCGCTCTTAAAATCCGCATTCATGCTCGACGAGGGAGAGGTCGAGACGATCTCCCACTACTATGCCGCTGCATTCTTCGAGCCGGATGTGGACTGCATCCTCGACATCGGCGGTCAGGATATGAAGTGCATCAAGATCAAGGACGGCACCGTCGACAGCGTGCAGTTGAACGAGGCCTGCTCCTCGGGCTGTGGCTCATTTATCGAGACATTCGCAAAATCATTAAATTACAGCGTCATCGATTTCGCAAAGGCCGCACTCTTTGCAGAGAATCCGACCGATCTTGGAACGCGCTGTACCGTATTCATGAACTCCAACGTCAAGCAGGCACAGAAGGAAGGCGCAACCGTCGCAGACATCTCCGCCGGACTCGCCTACTCCGTCATCAAGAATGCACTCTACAAGGTAATCAAGATCACAAGCCCGTCCGACCTCGGAACACACGTTGTCGTTCAGGGTGGAACGTTCTACAACGACGCGGTTCTCCGCAGTTTCGAGAAGATCTCCGGCTGTGAGGCAGTCCGCCCGGACATCGCCGGCATCATGGGCGCCTTCGGCGCTGCCCTGATCGCAAGAGAGCGTTGCAACCGCTCAAAGGGAACTTCGATGCTCTCGCTCGACAAGATCCTCGCACTCAAGTACGACACCTCAATGGCGCGATGCAAGGGATGTACGAACCACTGCGTTCTGACCATCAACCGATTCGGCGGTGGTCGCCAGTTCATCAGCGGAAACCGCTGTGAGCGCGGACTTGGCAAGGAGAAATCCCGCAAGGAGATCCCGAACCTCTTCGATTACAAGTATCACCGGATGTTCGACTACGAGCCTCTGACTGAGGATCAGGCACCGCGTGGAACGATCGGAATCCCGCGCGTGCTCAACATGTACGAGAACTACCCGTTCTGGGCGATCTTCTTCAAGGAGCTCGGTTTCCGCACCGTCCTCTCCCCGCAGTCGACGCGAAAGATCTACGAACTTGGCATCGAGTCGATCCCGAGTGAGTCCGAGTGCTACCCGGCAAAGATCGTTCACGGTCACATCAGCTGGCTGATCCGTCAGGGAATCAAGGATATCTTCTATCCGTGTATCCCTTACGAGCGCAATGAGACGCCGGAGGCAGGCAACCACTACAACTGCCCGATGGTCACCTCCTACGCGGAGAACATCAAGAACAACGTCGAGGAACTCGCAGAGAACAACGTTCATTTCATGAATCCGTTCCTCGCATTTACAAATGAGGAGGTTCTGACCCGCCAGCTCATCGTTGAGATCGGAAAGGAATATCAGATTTCCTCCGTTGAGATCCAGAAAGCGGCTCATCTCGCATGGCTCGAACTCTTAAAATCCCGCGAGGATATGGAGAAGAAGGGCGAGGAGACAATCGCATGGCTCAAGGAACACGGCAAACACGGAATCGTGCTCGCCGGTCGTCCTTACCACGTCGATCCAGAGATCAACCACGGAATCCCGGAACTCATCACTTCCTATGGAATGGCAGTTCTGACTGAGGACTCGATCTGCCATCTCGGCGAGGTTGAGCGCCCGCTGATCGTCACCGACCAGTGGATGTACCACTCCCGTCTCTATAAGGCGGCCTCCTACGTCAAGAAGAGTGACTGTCTCGACCTGATTCAGTTAAACTCCTTCGGCTGTGGACTTGACGCCGTGACAACTGACCAGGTACATGATATTCTGACCAAATCCGGAAAAATTTATACGGTGCTCAAGATCGATGAGGTCAACAACCTCGGCGCTGCGCGCATCCGTGTTCGCTCCCTGATCGCCGCCCTTCGCGTCCGCGACCAGAAACATTTCGAGCGCAAGGTCGTATCGAGCGCTTACAATCGCGTCGTCTTCACGAAGGAAATGAAGAAGAACTACACGCTCCTGTGTCCGCAGATGTCCCCGATCCACTTCGAGCTGATTGAACCTGCAATCCGTGCATTCGGCTACAACATCGAAGTGCTCCAGAACGACAGCCGAAATGCGATCGATGTCGGTCTGAAATACGTCAACAACGACGCGTGCTACCCGTCGCTGATCGTCATCGGACAGATCATGGATGCCCTGCTCTCCGGAAAGTACGACCTCGACCACACCGCAGTCTTCATGAGCCAGACCGGTGGCGGTTGCCGTGCATCGAACTACATCGGATTTATCCGCCGTGCACTCGAAAAAGCTGGCATGCCTCAGGTTCCTGTGATCTCGGTCAACGCAAACGGCATGGAGACAAACCCGGGCTTCAACTTCACTCCGGGTCTGATCACAAAGGCCATGCAGGCAGTCGTATACGGCGACGTCTTCATGCGCGTGCTCTATGCAACACGCCCGTATGAGAAGGTTCCGGGCTCTGCAAATGCCCTGCATGAAAAATGGAAGGCGCGCTGTGTCAAGAGCCTCTCGACCCGCTCCGCAGGCATGGTCGAATTCGGCAGAAACCTGCGCGGAATCGTCCGCGACTTTGACCAGCTTGAGCGCACCGGCGAGCAGAAGCCGAAAGTCGGTATCGTCGGAGAGATCCTTGTAAAGTTCTCCCCGCTCGCAAACAACCACATCGTCGAACTGCTCGAGTCGGAGGGTGCGGAGGCTGTGATGCCGGATCTGATGGATTTCCTGCTGTACTGCTTCTACAACAGCAACTTCAAGGCCGATCACCTCGGCGGAAAGAAATCCACCGCCCGCCTGTGCAACCTCGGAATCTCCCTGCTTGAGTACTTCCGAAAGACTGCGCGGAAAGAGCTTGAAAAGAGCGAACACTTCACTCCGCCGTCCCGCATCTGGGAACTTGCCGACATGGCTAAGAACTACGTCTCCCTCGGCAACCAGACCGGTGAGGGATGGTTTTTGACCGGCGAGATGCTCGAGCTGATCCACAGCGGTGTCAAGAACATCGTCTGCACCCAGCCGTTTGGATGTCTGCCGAACCACATCGTCGGAAAGGGTGTCATCAAGGAACTGCGCCAGAGTCATCCGGATGCCAACATCATCGCGGTCGACTACGATCCGGGCGCAAGTGAGGTCAACCAGCTCAACCGAATCAAGCTGATGCTGGCAACCGCACAGAAGAACCTCAAGGCGACCAAATAATAATACAAGCAAAAACCTCCGATCATCAGATTTTTAAGTCTGACGATCAGAGGTTTTCTCATTTTCTTTCACTGCTTTCCTCCATCATCTCCAAAAATGCCTTCACCTCAACCGGCATTCTTCCCTTTCTCCATACAAGCAAAATCTCGGTTGCAAGGTCTGCATCCTCGACCTCCCACGCTTTCAACTTTTCCGACTGTTTCAGCATCGAAGCCGGAAGAATCGCAATCCCAAGTCCCTTTTCCGCCATAATGATCGCCGTGCGGGCATCCTCACAGGCACAATAAAAATCCTGCACCACACCGGCTTTTTCAAATGCTGAAAGCATGTATTTTTGATAGCGACGGGAAAGAATCAGTGGCTGATCGATAAGTTCTCGTAAGGATACAGAAGTCTTTCCCGCAAATAACGGATACTCCGGAACTGCCATCGCCATCAATCGTTCCTTTACAAGTGATTTTGTCTCACAGCCATTGAGTGCAATCGGGGTTCGCAGTGTCGTGATATCAACCTGCTGATTCTCAATCTGCTCTTTCAACGTAAAGGTAGATCCCTCGTGAATATCAAATCGAATCTTCGGATATCGCTGTGCAAATTTCATCAGATAATCCGACATCATCGAGACCGTGGACGGTGTCAGACCGATATGCAGGGTGGTTGCTTGACTGGATTTTATGACTTCACTCTTTGTCAGCTCCGTAAGCGTCAGAATCTTTTCTGCCTGCTCGTAAAGGGTCTTCCCCGCCTCTGTCAGTGTGATTCTCTTTGTTCCGCGCAGAAAAAGCGACACCTTCAACTCTTCTTCCAGCATTTTAATCTGGTAACTGAGCGGTGGCTGTGTCATATGCAGTTCTCTTGCCGCACCGCTGATCGTCCCGGCGTCCACAATCGCGCGAAAATACTCCAGTTGTTTGATTTCCATTTCATTCCCCATAATATATAAATTTTATTTAATACCGATATAAATTCAATAATCTACATATAGTTTAACGCTTGCTATACTTGAAATCAAGAAAAAAATAATAAATAAAATAAAGGAACAAAGGAGAACTTCCATGAAACGAGTTGATTTTGAAAATGGAACGATAACCGGCAACATCCTCGGGGCAACCCTCCCCATGCTTGTCGCCCAGATTCTAAACTTACTGTACAACATCGTGGATCGCATCTACATCGCCCGCATCCCGGAAAGCGGAACGACCGCACTCGGAGCTGTTGGACTGTGCTTTCCACTCATTGTCATTATCACCGCATTCTCCAACCTCTTCGGAAGTGGCGGTGCGCCCCTCTTTTCCATTCAGAGAGGAAAGAAAGATCCACAGAAAGCCACACACATTATGGCGACTTCGTTTACCATGCTCTGTTTCAGTGCTCTTATTCTGATGGGAATCGGACTAATCCTTTCTCGTCCGCTTCTGATTCTATTCGGAGCATCCGAAAACGCCATGACCTACGCTCATCCTTATCTGATGCTTTACCTGATCGGCACGCTCCCATCCATGATTGCGGTAGGAATGAATCCGTTTATCAATGCGCAGGGCTACTCCCTGATTGGAATGTTTTCTGTCACAATCGGAGCGATCGCCAATCTGTTGCTTGACCCCCTCTTTATCTTCGCACTTGGCTTGGGCGTCCGTGGCGCTGCGATTGCAACTGTCATTTCCCAGTGCCTGTCCGCTCTCTTTGTGTTCTATTTCCTCACAAAGAAGGCAGAGCTGAAACTGCGTTTTCTTCGCAGAGCAGAATGGAAAGATTCGGTCGCTTCTGCAAAAGAGATTATCAGTCTTGGAACTGCCGGATTCATCATGCAGTTGACAAACAGTCTTGTGACGATCTGTTGCAACCATGTTCTTTCCGTCACCGGAGGCGACATCTACATCTCCGTCATGACGATTGTGTCGAGCGTCCGTCAGCTCGTGGAGACCCCGATCTATGCGATCACAGAGGGTTCCTCCCCGATTTTAAGCTACAATTACGGTGCCAGACGCCCTACGCGTGTAAAGAATGCCGGAGTTGTCATGGGACTCTTGATTCTCGGTTACACCGCTATCATGTGGAGTCTTATCATCCTGATTCCGGATACCCTGATCCGTGTTTTTAGTTCCGACGCACAGCTGGTACAGGATTCCGTTCCTGCATTGAAACAATACTTTGCTGCATTTATCTTCATGGACCTGCAATACTTCGGGCAGACTGTATTTAAATCCTTGAACAAAAAGAAGCAGGCAATCTTCTTTTCCCTGCTCCGCAAAGTCTTTATCGTTGTCCCGCTGACCTATTTGATGCCCTACGCACTTCACATGGGCGTCTCCGGAGTCTTCCTGGCAGAACCGGTATCCAACCTCATCGGCGGAAGCCTCTGCTTCATCACGATGCTTTGCATGGTACTTCCGGAGCTCAAACGGATGGAAGAAGAATAAGAATCGTGAATCGTGATAAAATAAAAATGTCGAAACCTATCCAAACTTATTGAAACTATTCGCTTGAATTTAACCGTAGAACCCAGAAAAAGGCGTGTGAAGAAATTCCTCACACGCCCTTTTTTCTATGATTGACTCAACTCTTATTCAGATACGCATTCCCTATCTTATAATAGTTTTTATACCTGACCATCGGTTACGCAGGCATCAATCTTTGCAGTGTATCCCAGAGTGCCCTCTACGGTGGTCATCTCGGTGATCTTGCTGTCAGATGCGCCCGGTACACGGAAGTCATGGTTGTCCAGTCTTACAACCGGGGTCTCAACCGGCTTCTCCAGCTGTGGAACGTAGTCATACGGATAACGGTAAGCACGGTATACCATCTCACGCATGCCCTTGAACGGTGCGATGAACTCCCAAACAACTTCCTTGTCCGGAGTTACCTCGAACATTCTCATGTAGCAACCCTCACAGATCAAGGTGTTTCCGTTAGGCAGACGCTGTGCGGAGCTGATCAGCGGGCTGTAGAACTTGGAGTCTGCAACGATACCCATCATACCGCCAAAAGTACGTCCGGAGAACTCCCAAACAACTTCCAGAGTGGTCGGGTCAATTTCCAGAACACGAGAGTGGTCACGCAGATCTGCCTTACCACCATCACGGCTGCAACGGCTCGGCATGCCATATCCAGCCCATCCACCGTTATCAAACAGAAGGATGTTGCCCTCGCCCGGAAGTCCCTTCGGGATCATATGGCAGTGATGCTGACCGATGATCTGACCGATGATTCTCAGCTCTTTGGACTCAGTGAAGTCCGGACCGATCTTCCAAACGATCTTACCGGTCTTCTTGCTGATGATTGCCATGATGTTAGCCTCACGAGCATCCCAGATGATGTTCTCCGGGTTGAATCTCTCATCGCCTGCATCATACCACTTGTTCGGTCCAAGTACGCTCATGGAGTTGATGTGCATCCAGTCACTCTGTCCGCCACCATTCTCATGGATGTTAGGGTTACGAGCCAGAACGTTCTTTGCGATCTCGCTGAAACCTAACTCGTTGAAGTGCTTGTTTGCATGCCACTCCCAGACGATATTGCCTTCCCAGTCAACCTCGATGAAGACATCATCCAGCAGACGATGCTCACTGATCTTCTTGTTGTAAACATCCTCATGGCACAGGATCAGGGTATTACCACTCTCAGTCTTTGCCTCCATACCCGGAACATAGTAACCAACCGGGTTACCCTCTCTCTGGTAATCATGGTGCTGACGAGCGATCCATCTCTTGTCACCGTCATCATCTACGAGTTCTTTCTTATCGAACTTCCATACAACTTTACCATCCCAGTCAACCTCAACGACATCGGTCTGGTCCTGATAACCGAACTTCGGATCACGCAGTCCTAAGCTACCCATCAGATAACCACCCGGAAGCAGTTTGTTCGGGAATCCCTGAACATCCTTCCAAACCTTCTTGACATTACCGTTCATGTCGACCAGAACAGCACCAATTCCCTGACACTGCATCAGCGTGTAACCGCTCCATGCCTTCTCCGGATCATAAATTGTTGTTCCCATCGGGTATACATTGTAAAGTCCCATTGCGAAAACCCTCCTTCTATGATTTCTTGGTTTTTTAATTTTTTATTTATCTTTTGTCAGACCTTCCCCAAAGAAAAAATCTGCCAGAATTCTTATTATTAAGTAATTTAGTAATTAAGTAGTACTCTTATCTCTTACCTTATCTCTTATCTGAAATTAAGAATTAAATTCATTCAGAGATTTAGATGTACTTCTCAATCATGTCGGCGTACTCGTCTTCCTCATGATTGCCAGCCAGCTTCTCCTGAAGTTCGCCGTTATCGAAAATGCAAACCTGCGGAACGCCCTTCATCATCATCTTCTCAAATAACTGCTGCTCTTCTTCTACATCGATCTCATAAAACGGAAGTTTTCCTTTATAATCTGCTTCCAGATCGTCCAGAATTCCATGAATACCCTGACATACATGACAGCTCTTTCTGGAAAATACAACCAGACAGGTCTCTCCATCGTTTTCTACATACTCACGAAATGCAGTTGTATTTAACTTCTTCATGATATCTTCCTCCTATTAAAAAACACGTCTTAATGCGCTTTTTTTCTCATGTTTTTCAAATGTTTTACTGACATTGATAATAGTATAACATTTTCTTTGTACATAAACAATAACATATGCTATGGATTTTTCAGAAAAATATGATAAAATACTGATGTAGACTGTCGTGATGAAATAAAAGCGCAGAACTGTATTGTTTTTTGAAGTCTGGAGGGGATATTATGGATGCAATGTATGATCTGATTATTATTGGAGGCGGTCCGGCAGGACTCGCAGCTGGAATATATGGCGGACGCGCACACTTGAAAACTCTGATTCTGGAAAAGGGAACGGTCGGCGGACGTGCCTACACAACCCGTGAGATCGTAAACTACCCGGGTGTCGCTGACACCTCCGGTCCGAACCTGACCCAGGGTATGGCAGAGCAGGCAGAAAGCTTTGGCGTAGAGATCAAGCGTGAGCCGGTAAAATCAATGGATGTAACCGGAAATGTCAAGCTCGTCAACACCCGCAGACACCAGTACGGTGCAAAGGCAATCGTCATCGCAACCGGAACTTCTGCCCGCGTACTCGGAATCCCGGGCGAGCGTGAACTGACCGGTCAGGGCGTTGCCTACTGCGCAACCTGCGATGCAGAGTTCTTTAAGGATCAGCACGTTGTTGTTGTTGGAAGTGGCGATCAGGGTATTGAGGAAGGCATGTACATCACCAAGTTCGCAAGCCGTGTCACCGTTGTCGTTCTGCACGACGAGGGAATTCTCGACTGCAACCGTGAGTCCGCTGCCAAGGCGTTCCAGAATCCGAAGATGGATTTCATCTGGAACAGCGTCCTCGCAGAAGTTTGCGGTACCGATGAGGTTACCGGTGTCAAGATCAAGAATATGAAGACCGGCGAGATCACCGATTTCCCGTGCGACGGAGTCTTCTTCTTCGTTGGCATGATCCCGGAGACCAAGTGGTTGCCAGAGGAGATCGCAAAGGATTCCCGCGGTTGGCTTCAGGTCAATGACCGCATGGAGACAAGCGCACCGGGCGTGTACGCTGCCGGCGATGTCCGCGAGAAATATCTGCGTCAGGTATCGACCGCAATCTCCGATGGAGCTGTCGCTGCCACCGCAGCAGAGCGCTACATCGAGGATGTCGATGATTTCGAGAAGCGTGTTCTCGGTCAGGATGATTCCGTTGTCCTTGGCTTCTGGAGCCCGGAATTTGAGGGAAGCCTCGATGCAATCGGCAAACTCTCCACTGACAAGACTGTGATGGAGATCGATACCACCCGCAACAAGTATCTCGTAAACCGCTACCACATCGCTCTCGATGAGAATCATCCGGCTGTTGCTATTATGGTCAACAACCAGGGCGAGGTTGTGGAGACACTTCTGTAAATCAATAAACACAAAGGGGCTTTCATATCTGCAAGTATTTTTTGCTGATATGAAAGCCCTTTTTTCTTTTCCTATCCTAACGGATAAAACAAAGCAATATAAATAATGGATTCTATCGCACAGATCACAGTCAATGGTAGTCCAGACTTTACATAATCCATAAAGCGGTATCCACCAGGTTCTACGGCCATGGAATTCGCCGGCATGGCTACCGGGGTAACTACGGCAATGGAAGCTGCAAAACGAACAGCAATCAAAATCGCTTTCGGACCAATTCCAAGACTTTCTGCCACTACCAGGGCAATTGGCGTAAACAAGATAATGGTTGCAGCATTGGACATAAAGTTTGTCAGCGGTGTAATAATCAGGAAAATTAGGCACAGGATCAAAACCGGACTATTAATACTTCCTAGTACTTTTAATGCGCCGTTCGCAATTAGATCGGCTGCACCAGAATTCGTCATGGCTGTTGCTACCGGAACCATGGCTGCATAAATGATAATTCCACTGATCGGAATCGAATGGGCTGCCTCTTTTACGGTTAAACATCTACTTCCCACTGCAATCATCGCACCGATAATGGCGATAAAATGTAACGGAACACCAATCTGCTTTTCAAAGATCATACCAAGGAACGTTCCAACCATCAGACATAAACTTAACACCCGTTTCCATTTTGGTACATCGGAATAATCCTTTTTCTGATTGCTATTTCCATCGAAATTATCCTCATTATACGGATGGTCGGGTAAAAGGTTATAACCAACCGTTGCCAACCAGATTGCTGAGCTCACCAGACAGATCAATGAAAGTGGCGCAAACTCAAAGAAACTCATGGTTTGTCCAATGTTTAAACCTTCCAGAGTCTCTTTCAGATAAGGACCAGAAGTCGTTCCAACGATGGTGATACCACCGCCAAAACAGCAACCTACAATAACAGGATACATTAATTTAGAACGTTTCATCCCCGTTGTGGCGCACATGCCCAAAATAAGGGCAATCAAAAGTGCTGCTGCACCTGTATTCGATAAGAAACCGGACATAATGCCAGAAAATAATACTACTACAAAAACCAGATGACGTTCATTTTTCGATGCTTTTGTTAAAAGCTGGCCAATCTGCTCTGCGCCTCCTGTTTTAAATACCGATTCCCCAATAATAGCCATAGCTGCAATAATCATGGCTGTGCTACTGGAAAATGATTTTAATGCCGTACTGGCATCTACTGCCCCAATCAGATAAAAACTTACTGCTACCCCCATTGCGGTAACTGGAAGCGGAAGCCATTCCGTTATAAATAGAACCAGCGCTACCAGAATGATCAGAATTACCGCAATCGCAAGGAATTCAGAACCAGCTAACATAATCTACCTCCTGTATATTCAAACTCTCTTTTGTCAACTTTTGTCAAATACCTTCTTTATTTCGTTATCCCTGAACAATGCATTGTATCGTTGATGACAATATCATACAGCAAGAAATTCTTATTGAAAATTCACAAAAAGTTGCACCCCTTATAACCAAAAATCATTGACAAAAAGTTATATCCGTTCAAACTTTTAATCATTTTTCAAGACCAGCAGACCCCCTTATAATACAGGCAAAAAGGAGGTATGAGTGTTATGAACGAATTACAGAACCTGGCTACCTTTGTAAGCGAAATAAAATTAGAGAACGTTCCAAAGGAAGTGGTAGCAGCAGCAAAAATGTGTATTCTGGATACTTTATCAACTGCTCTTGGAGGTGTCACCAATTCCATGTTCCAATCCATCAAAGAGGTATATTTGAAAACCGAAAAAGATGGGAATGGCGGAATTTCTCTTTGGGGAGATAAGCGGGAGGCATCCCTGCGAACAGTTACATTTTTAAATGGAATGTCTGGTCATATTCTTGAACTAGATGATGTTCACATTAATTCTAAAACTCACATCGGAACGGTGGTGATCCCAGCAGCATGGACACTGGCTCAGTATCTTCAAAAATCGGGAAACGATCTGATTGAAGCGGTAATCTGTGGATATGAAGTTATGGCAAGAATTGGTATGGGATTTGGCGTATCCAGTCACAGAAACTTAGGCTGGCATGTCACGGGAACTGCTGGAACGTTCGGTTCAGCAGCAGCCTGCGGAAAACTTCTTGGTTTTACGCCCGCTCAGATGACCGCCGCTTTCGGTCTTGCAGGAACTCAGTCCTGTTCTACCTGGGCATTTTTATCTGATGGCGCTACCAATAAGATCCTTCATCCAGGACGCGCCGCTGTAAGTGGACTGGAATCCTGTCTCTTAGTAAAAGGAGGCATGAGAGGTTCCGCTCATATTTTAGACGCAGAAGATGGCGGTATTTTCCCGATGATGTCCCGGGAGTATGATTACAGTATGGTAGACAAAGATCTTGGTGCTGTTTACGAGATATTAAATGTGGATAAAAAGCCATATCCTTGCTGCCGAAGTACCCACTGTGCCATTGAAGGTGCCTTAAATTTACGAAAAACCTATCACATCGATCCGGAAACTATCGATCATGTAGAGGTTTATACCTATCTAGTAGGTTTAAAACAGTGTGGTCTGTCCAATTCCAGCAAAGAGCCACACGCTGCTACGGAAGCAAAATTCTCCACTCCGTATCTGGTTGCTACCGCATTCTTAACCGGTAAAGTAGGGTTATCTGATTTCGAACAAGCTAAGATCAACAACACGAAACGGCAGGAACTGCTGAAAAAGGTTGTCATCAAGGAAGACCCAATCTTTACTGAACGTTACCCGCATCATTGGGGATGCCGTGTGGAAGTTACCCTAAAGAATGGTTGTACTTATAGCCAGGAAATCAAAGACGCTTCCGGTAGTGTTACTGCTCCACTTACTCCAGAACAGATGACTGCCAAGGCATTATCTTGTTGCGAAATTTATCATTCAGAACAGGTAAAAGAACTCGTTTATACCCTGTTAAATTTGGAAAGTTGTTCTGTTCTGCCGGATTTATCCGCGTTGAAGCCAGTAACACAGCCATAAAACTATGAAATTGTAAGCGCCCACACTGTTTTAGAACCCCCTGATTTAAATTGATCATTTTGCAAAATATGTTATAATATTTTTCGGAATAAAGTTGTGGGAATTTACGCAGGAGGTACGACATATGAACAAATTAGATTTAGAAAAAATCATCGCGATTGCGGAAGAAGGGAGTATGGCTCGTGCCTCCCAGAAATTATTCATCACTCAGCCAGCATTAAGCAAGTCTTTAACCAAGGTGGAGGAAGAATTAGGCGAGGTTCTTTTTATGCGCCGTCCGTCCGGACTGGAGCTGACTTACGCGGGAGAATGCTTTATAAAAAAAGCTTATCAAATTTTAAAGCTTTACAGTGATGTTGATATGGAATTCTGTGAGTTAAATCAGATGCGGAAAGGTATTTTAAAAATAGGTTCTGCCGATCGATTAGGTGCACTGGTACTTCCGGAATTACTAAAGAAATTCCATGAGCGCTATCCCAATATTCAGATCGAGATTGTAGAACAAAACAGTATAAAACTTGAGGAAAGCCTGTTGATGGGTGCACTAGATCTGGCAATACTCTGTCTTCCCCTGAAGAATCATAATGTCAAATACAAAGTTTTCTCCGAAGACCCCATTTATGTGGCAGTGCCTTTGGGTCATCCCTTAAATCAGAAGGCCTATCAGAAAGACGGGGAATCCATGCCATATCTTCCTATGGAGGCGCTCCAGAATCAAACGTTTCTTTTGACCCATCCTTCTAAAAAAACCCGGATGGCAGCAGATCGCCTTCTTTCTAACTTAAACGGTCAGTACCAGATTGCCATGGAGTCCTTAAATATCGAAACCATCATTCGCTTGGTAGCCAGTGGTCTCGGTATTTCTCTGGTTCCAGGTATTTTTTCTCGGACCTACCGCACCGGCGATAAGGTCAACTATTACCGACTGGAGGAAAAATACGAGCCGATCTGGCAGTGGGCCGTGATCTATAATGACAACATCGATAGCCTGACCAGACCGTCCAGAGAATTGTACCACATTCTTTGCGATGAAGGGTGTTGTTTTCCAGACTATATCTAAACAGATCTAAGCATATTTTGTTTAGTAGCATAACCTGATTATACCACGAACGCCGGGCGTTTCGAAGCTCGGCGTTTTGTGTTGAGGATATAAAAAAATTTAATTTTAATCCCTACATCCCCTTTTCTATCGTACACAGATAACTTACCTGTTCCGGCTTTCCATTTCTTCGATCCCACGGACCGCTGTACAGGCTGACGATTGCGTTTGCCTCATCTTCCTTCGGCTCGATCGTGAATACCTGATAATACTCTCCGTTCACCATGCGGATCTGCATCTCAAGTTTTTCTTCTTTTGTCCATCTCACCGCTGTCCATACTCGATAATCGCCCCAGAGCGTGCAGAGAAGTCCCTCTTCCGGCGCTCCCTCTCCGACAGGCAATTTCGCATGATTTCGGTTATCTTCGCTGAGTAAGAACAGTTTTCTATTCTCCCGCACAAAACGAAGTTTTTGAATGCCGTTTCTCTGCTGTTCGGTCCATGTTGAGGTAAAGAAATTTTTAACTCTGCCCTTTGAGAGCACGGACTCTCTGTTCTCAGGGAAAATCAGATCCCGGTCAAGCAGTGCCTTCCAAAGCACTTCTGCCCGCTCCGCACTCACCTGATCTTCCATTTCCCACTGAATATGAAGCGTCTCTTTTATCTTTTTAAGTTCCGCCTCAGTCTCCATCTGATTCTCGGAAAGCTCGTCCGCCTTGATCTCTGCCTGACTCCCCGAATGCCTGTCTGCTTTGATTGCCGGAAGAAGATCTTTCCAGATCAGGCGAAGAATCTCCTCGGTGACGCCCTCTCCGCAGGTCGTGATCACTGCGGTATCCAGATCCTTGAACACAACGCCAAACTGACCATACATGCCGTCAAAACGGAACGTATTCGGCACCTGACACATCCAAACCTGAAATCCGTATCCGCATTTCCAGTCCTCCCAGTCCGGATTTGAACCATCCTTTGAGTCGGCAAACTGAACGCACGTCATTCTCTCCACCCAGTCTTTTGGAATCAGCTGTTTTCCATTCCAGCATCCCTTATTCAGATAGAGCTGTGTGATCTTTGCCATATCCTCGGTCTTCAAATGGCTTCCGCCACCGCCCTGATCTTTTCCAGACGTACAGGTATCGCAGGAGACACCAGTGATTCCAAGATGGCGGAAGACGCGAAGCTCAAGAAACTGAAACAGATTGTAACCGGTCACGCGCTTCACGACTGCCGAGAGCATGTTTGTTCCCATCGAATCGTACAGAAATACCGTTCCCGGGCGATTGACGATCGGTTGAGTAAGAAAAGTCTTCACCTCATCGTCACAACCGTGACGGTCCGGCACTGACGCATGACCGCTCGTCATCGTGAGCAGAGTCCACAGCGTGATCTCATCGAGAAGTCCATTCTGGTGATCCACCTCATACTCCGGAAAATAGGAAATCAGCGGGTCATCCAACGAGATGCGTCCCTCTCCCTCAAGAATTCCGATTGCAGTTGCCACAAGTCCTTTCGTGAATGAGTGCATCAGATGTTCCTCTTCTAACTCATACGGAGCCCAACTGCACTCATAGGCAACTTTGCCATGTCTGACAAGCATAAATGTGTGAAGGTGATAACCACCCTTTTCTATGTCATCGAGAAATGCCTTCACCCCTGCGCTGTCAATTCCAACTTCTAAAAGACTGCACCGTTCCAGATGCGCCTGTTCCTCTATTCTCATCGCTCTTCTCCTCTCTCAAATCCGCTCGAACGCAATGTCTTCAATTTATCCAAATGCTCTGTGATTCTGATTCTCACAATCTAATGAATATTCTTTAACAGAATTCTTTTTCGTTTCCATCTTCCGTGTAGGTAATTTGGCTCACTTTTGATTTCAGATCTGTATGAAGCTCTGCCCACTCGTCTCCATTTTCCCAACGCACAGCAAGCGTGTACGGATCGCTGTCAAGCAGATGCATTTCTCCGTTAAATGCCGGATGTGTGTTGCGAAGCTCCATCATGCGGAGCAATTTTGCGACAACCGGGCGCTTTACCTCCTCACCCACCTGCTCAAGCGTATAGTATCTGCGGTTGATGTCGCGTCCCTCTCCGCTTTCTCTCAAAAGTTCCTCGTCATTGATTCCGGCAAGCATTCCCATGTAGTAGACCATCGGGATTCCCGGGGTGAAGAACTGGATTGCTCTCGCACTCAGATATGCCTCATCGTCCTCTCCAAGTGCCGAGTAATAAGAACAGTTGACCTGATAAGCGTCGAAGTAAGTGTGGGAAGATTTCGTGCTGATTCCGCGGGAAACCGGACAGATTGAGTAAATCTTCTCGAGCGTCCGACGAATCTCCTCGTCCGGAAGCAGATGATAGGTATCCATAACGCCGATTCCATCGTGAGTATCAAGCGTCGTAAACTGATTCTTCGGGCAGATCTTCAGCCAGTTTTTCAGATAAATCGCATCTCCAAAATGAAGAGCCTGAAGAACAAGAAGAGGAAGCGCAAAATCATAGGTCGCATAACCTCTTGCGTCAAGTTTCAGCTGAGTAAAATACGTCTCATGAATCTCCGGGAGCACATCGATTCCGTATGGTTTTAAGAAATCTCTCTGTTCATCGAGAAGTTCCCATACCTGCGGTTCCAGGAAGAAACAGCTCGTGTCCGGGCGTTTTGTCGCATAACCGAACGCATCCAGACGGATCAGTGCAGCGCCGTGCTCCGTCAGAAATCTCAAATTATCCTGGATAAATTCCTTTACAGCCGGCTTTTCACAGTCAATATCAATCTGCTCGGAGCTGAATGTACTCCAGATCTTCTCCGTCGTGCCATCTGCAAACCGGGCATCCACCGACGGGCCTCCGTCCTTTCTCTTGTAAATCTTTTCAAGCTGTTCTGCGGTCGGTTCTCCTCCCTCCCAGAACTCCTTAAAGCGAATAAAGAAATCCCGATACGGCGAAGCGTCCTTTTTCTCGAGATAGTCGAGATACTCCGGACTGTGTGCTGACACATGGTTGATCATGTAGTCATACATCAGATAATACTTCGATGCCAGTCGCTCAATGTCTGACCAGTCACCAAATGCAGGATCTACTTTCTTGTAAGTGATCGGTGCAAATCCCCGGTCTGCCGAAGAGGGGAAAAACGGAAGAATGTGAAGACCTCCGATCGCCTTTCCAATCGATTTGTCGAGAACTTCCTCCAATTCTTTTAAATTTTTTCCCATGCTGTCTGCGTAAGTGATCAGCATAATCTGATTTGTCACTTTTTTCTTCGCCTTTTCCATATCAGGTCGTTCTCCTTTCTATAAATGTCACTGGAATTGTCTGAGTTTCCGGAACTTTTTCTCCTGCAATCAGCGCCACAAGTGTGTCCATCGTCGCCTTCACAAGATCTGGAATATTCTGGCGGATCGAGGTCAGTGGCGGATAGACAAGACGGCTCAAAATCACATCGTCGTAGCCGACAATCTTGATCTCATCCGGAATCTTGTATCCGAGTGAAAATGCCATCTGAATGCACTGCGCTCCGATGATATCGGAACTTGCAAAAATTCCATCCATATTTGGATTTTCGTTAAATACCTGGGAGACAATGCGGGAGTACTCCATTGTCTTGAGCATCTCCTCATCCGCGGAATATACCTTGCAGGATGCGCCCTGTCGCTCACACTCCCGGATAAACGACAGCGTTCTCTCATCTGCGGAGAGGTGAAGATTTCTCTGACCACTGATCGTCACAAGGTTTCTGCATCCCCTCGCCAGAAGATGACGCGCCGCTAAAAATCCGCCCTGAGCATTGTCTGACAGAATCGCGGGAAGTCCTGCAAACACATTCTCAAGCGTCACTGCCGGAACCTTCATATCCTCAAGGAAATCACTTCCCATCGAGTGAGAGGCATAGATAATCCCATCCACCATCGTCCGGCGCAAAAGTCCGACGCTGTGTTTCTCTTTCTTATAATCATAATCCGAGGCAGATACCATCAGTTTGTAGCCTCTTGTGTAGGAATCATACTCAAACGCGTGAACCAACTCCGCGAAAAACGGATGCTGAATACTCGGAACGACGAGTCCGATGATGTTGAGACTGTTCTTTCCAAGCGCCCTCGCCACATCGTTCGGCATATATCCAAGCTCCTCCATCGCGCGCTTCACCGCCGTCTTCGTGTTCTCGCTAAGCGGTCCCCGATTGTTCATCACTCTCGACACGGTTGTGACAGAAACTCCTGCCCGCACTGCTACATCTTTAATTGTCACCATCTGTATCCCCTCCAAAATTCCAGCAACGTCTCTCTCTTTCCTTTTTCTGAACTTTCTCTTCTGAGCTTATTTCTCTGAACTTATTTCTCTAAGCCTACTTGGCGCATAGTTCATCGCTCATAAAATTGGTTCGCCTTATTTCTATGTTTTGCCTTATTCTTATTTTTTCCCGTTGCTTTCTCTCTTTTATTGCCGAATCTCAATCTCTTATCGATCTCTTGACTCGAGAAAATTTCAGCATTTCAGGATACATTGTATCATGATTTGACAGCACCTGCCACTACACCGCCAATAATATATTTTTGCAGGCAGATGTACACGACAATGATCGGGGCTACGATCATCACGAGTGCTGCCATGATCTTTCCGAGATCATTCGAGAAGGTTCCGTAGAATGTGCGGATTGCAAGCGGAAGGGTGTACAGCGTCTTCTTTCCGAGAACCAGATTCGGAAGCAGGTAATCGTTCCAGAGTCCGAGCAGATTCAGAATCAGAATCGTGGAAAGAATCGGTTTCATCAGCGGAAGTACTACTTTGAAAAAGATCTGAGGTCTGGTACATCCATCGATCTTTGCCGCCTCCTCAAGCGCCATCGGCACATTCGTCTTGATAAAGCCGTGACACATGAAAATCGCCATTCCCGTTCCGAATCCCAGGTTCATGAAGATCAGCGTCGCTCTTGAATTCAGGATTCCAAAGACATTTCCGTAAATCGAGACAAGCGGAATCATGATAACCTGAAACGGAACTACCATATAGGCAACCATCAGTGCAAAAAAGATCTTGCATGCGAGCCAGTCCGTCCGGACAAAGAGATAAGCTGCCATCGACGAGAACAGAAGAATCAGAATTACACTGACTCCGCTCACCAGAATACTGTTAAAGAATGCAGATCCGAAATCCATCTCCGTAAATGCCTTCACATAGTTGACAAACTGAAATCCCTTGTCATCCACAAGTGCCAGCGGATTCTTGACGATGTTGACCTTGCGCTTTAAAGAGTTGATGATTACCATGAAAAACGGAATCATATAAAACAGAAACATCAGAGTGACAAAGATTGTCTTTGCAACCTGCTCCACAGTCTTCTTTGTTCCGCCAACCTGCATGGACTTTCCTGCTTTTGCCATTATGCTTCCACCTCCTTGGATTTTCCCATCGAGATCTGAATGAATGCGATGATTCCCATCACAAGAAACAGAACAAGTGCCTCAGCCTGTCCCAAACCGTACTGATGATTCTCAAATGCCTGCGTGTAAATGTGCATTGCTGCGAGCTTTGTGCTGTCATACGGACCACCTGCCGTCAGGGAGAGGTTTAAGTCATAGACTTTGAAGCATCTCGTGATTGACAGAAACAGACAGGTGACAAATGCCGGAACCATCATCGGCATCCGAATGTAGCGGGTCAGCTGGGAGGCATTTGCTCCATCGATTCGCGCCGCCTCAAGAAGATCGGTCGGAACACTTACAAATCCGGAGATATAGATCAGAAGCATGTATCCCGAATACTGCCAGGTCGTGACGATGACAAGTGCGGCAAATGCTCCACCCGGAGAGGACAGCCAAGATTTTGCAAAAATCGGAAGGGAAATCACATTTCCGAGATCCACCATAACTCTCGAAAAAATGAACTGCCAAATGTATCCGAGAACAATTCCGCCGATCAGGTTCGGGGTGAAAAATCCTGCACGCAGGAAATTCTGTCCCTTGATTCCGCTCGTCAGAAGATAAGCCAGTGCAAATGCCAATGCATTAATAAAGACAACCGACAGCGCCACATACTTGACCGTAAGCCAAAGCGAATTCCAGAATGCTCCATCCTGAAAGACTGCTATATAGTTTGTCAGACCTACGAACGGCTTTGCGTTTGTGAAACCATCCCACCCGGTAAAGGTCAGGTACACACCGTAAATCATCGGGATGATTACCACAAGAACAAAGGAAATCACAGCCGGTCCTGCAAAGATCAGGAATGTTCCGCATTTCCTTCCAAAACTTTCTTTCGCTTTCATATTGATCCAAACTCCTTTTTAATTCCTGTTATCCCAAAACAGGCACCGGGTCGAAAGACATCTCTTCCGCTCCAGTGCCTGTCCTCCGATGAAGAATCCCGAAACTCAGGATTATTTCCAAGTTAATGCTTCATGGTTCATGACTTGTGATTCATGACTTGTGATTCATGATTCGTAATTCGTCATTAGTGATTCTTCCAGTAATCATCCAGATAACCTGCAAGTTCTGCTCTATCCAGCTCTCCTGCCAGATACTTCTGCATGTAAGCAGCCAGTGTGCTTCTGTGATCAGACGGGATCGGAACGTAAGCATTGACCTTGCCCTCATCAACATATTTCTTTACGCTCTTGTTGAAATCGTTCGTCATATCCAGCTTGATGTTGCTGAATGCCGGAACCAGGTTACACTTGTTGACAATCAGATCTTGACCTTCCTCGTCATATACAAGCCAGTTGAGGAAATCTTTTGCTGCCTCCTGCTGTTCCGGAGTTGCCTTTACATTGTCGATTGCGATGAACTTCGTTGCATTTGCATTCAGCTGACCCGCAGAGGTGAAATCACCATTTACCGGGTACGGCATGATTCCATAGCTCATGCTTCCATCTACATACTCCTTGGTATCCGGCCATGCCCAGCTTCCGTTCAGCCAGAAAGCGGACTCACCCTCAGCGAGATAGCTTGCATTCAGATCGTAGTCTGCTGCGAGCGGATCTGCCTTGTTGATGTTGTTGTCAATCAGCACATCCATCGTATCATAGAGAGCATTGAATACGGCATCATCCTCAAAGTTTGCCTTGCCCTGTCTTACCTCATCGAGGAAAGCAAGTGCATCCTCTGCCTTTCCGGTGTGCATCTTGTAGATGTACTGTAAGAAGTGCTGTCCGATCGACCAGTCCTCAGAGTTTAAGATCACCGGGCTCTCCATTCCGCCCTCTTTCAGCTTCTCAAGAAGAGGCTTGAACTCGTCGAGTGTCACATAATCCTCCGGCTTGAACTCCTCACCGGTGATCTCCTCAATCGCCGTCTTGTTGTAGATCAGACCTGCTGCCTCGATACACAGCGGGAAACCATAAAGATTGTCATCTACCTTGATGCCGAGCAGATCGCCACCGTCTGCAACCCACTTCTCATCGTTGAGCGGGAGCAATTTCTCCGCTGCAACATCCTTGATATTGGAATAATCTCCAATGATCAGCGTCGCCGGATCACCTGCCGCATACTTCTGCGCAATCACCTCGCCCGGCTTGTCGGTGCTGTAAACCTCGATCTCGACACCGGTCTTCTGCTGGTAATCTTTCACAGCTTCCTCAAGCGCATCTTCGATCTCCGGTTTGCTGTTCATCATCGTGAGTTTCACGCCCTCACCAGATGCAGAAGAAGACTCGGATGCAGATTCACTGCCTGCCTCAGCAGAAGTGTTCTCCGCTGTTGTCTCAGTGCTCTGTCCGGAAGAACATCCCATCACGCTACCTGCCGTCATCGCTACTGCCATCGAACATGCTACCAATCTTCTCAGTTTCATTTTGTTTCCTCCTCACTTTTGAATCTCTTCCGTTTGTTTCTCTGTGCCTATAATATAGAGCATTTTTATATAAATGTCAACCGTTCTCATAATTTTATTTTGTGCATTTTCATATTATTTTTGCTATACATCTATAGTTTTTGCCTTATAAGTGGCTTTTTACCCTGTTTTTTAGCTGTTTTTAACGGTTTTTTAGCGATTTTACCGTGTGGTTATTCGTGTTTTTTGCTGTGTGTTGTTTTTGTTATGTCAATCGTTTTCACACTGAGGTAGAAAAGTAAAACCTTACGTTTCAATCATGATAAGCTCCGCTGACGAGAAAGTCTATACAAAAAAGAGTCCCTGACTCCCCGCACTTCTTATGCTGGGAAATCAAAGACCCTTTTCTCAAATCACATTTAATTAGATATAATACATATCACTGCCGTAGGCGCTGTACTCTTCTGCCTCTTTGACAAGATCGGCGAGTGTAAGTTGTGTGAGAATCTTCTCCATCGCCTGATTCACCTGATCGACAATCAGTTTCTGCACGGCTCTCGGTGCGCCCTGGGACTTGCAATTCTCCGGGATCTCCTCGTTCTCGAGGCAAAACGAACCCTCAAGCACCGTCACAATGTCTGCCACACTGATCTCTTTCGGATCACGGCTCAAGAAATATCCGCCCTGCGGTCCTTTGACGCTCCTTACAATCCCCGCTTTCCTGAGACTCGCAAATACCTGCTCCAGATACTGCGGAGAAATTCCGTTGCGCTCTGCCACATTTCCAAGCGCCACCTGCTCATCCCGTGAATGGATCGCCAGATCGATCAGTGCCCGAAGTCCGTATCTGCTCTTCATGGAAAGCTTCATGAGATTTACTCCTCTCCAAACAGAGGGGTGGAATAATAGCGGTCTCCGTTATCCGGAAGCAGAGCTACGATCGTCTTACCCTTGTTCTCCGGACGCTTTGCAAGCTGGATTGCACCGTAGAGAGCTGCGCCGGAAGAGATTCCGACTAAAACGCCCTCTTTCTTTGCAAGCAGTTTGCCGGTTGCAAATGCATCCTCGTTTGCTACGGTAAATACCTCGTCATATACCTTGGTGTTCAGGACATCCGGAACGAAGCCTGCGCCGATTCCCTGAATCTTGTGCGGACCGCTCTTGCCCTCAGACAGTACCGGGGAGCTTGCCGGCTCAAGTGCTACGATCTTCACGTTCGGATTCTGAGACTTCAGATACTCACCAACACCGGTCAGAGTACCGCCGGTACCAACACCTGCGATAAAGATGTCTACCTGTCCGTCCGTATCGTTCCAGATCTCCGGACCAGTTGTCTTTCTGTGGATAGCCGGGTTTGCCGGGTTCGTGAACTGTCCCGGGATAAAGCTGTTCGGGATCTCCTTTGCGAGCTCCTCAGCCTTTGCGATTGCGCCCTTCATGCCCTTAGCACCCTCAGTCAGAACAAGCTCTGCGCCGTATGCCTTGAGGATGTTTCTGCGCTCTACGCTCATCGTCTCCGGCATCGTCAGGATCAGACGATATCCTCTGGATGCTGCGATCGATGCAAGACCGATACCGGTATTTCCGGAGGTCGGCTCGATGATGACAGAACCCTCTTTCAGGATTCCCTTCTCCTCTGCATCCTCGATCATTGCCTTTGCGATACGATCCTTAACGCTTCCTGCCGGATTGAAGTACTCCAGCTTTACCAGAACCTTTGCCTCAAGTCCCAGCTCCTTCTCAATATTTGTCACCTCTACGAGAGGGGTATTTCCAATCAGATTCTGAACTCCCTTATAAATATTAGCCATATTCGTTCCCATCCTTTCACTGATTTGATTTTTCATAATTGTTTTGCGCCTTCACAGCTACAAAATCCATCCAACTCTTTATTCTCGAGTTATCCTATTCGTTTACTAGGAATTGTCTGTATTATAATCCCGCTTTACCTATTTGTCAAGTATGTTTTATAGGTTTTATTTTTAGTTTTTATAATCATCTGATTTCCCCTCCAATGCTCAACTCTTCCATCCGCTTCACCTTGAAAAGGATTTTCATCCAAAAAGAGATTCCCAAAAAGGGAATCTCTTCTCACAATTCTTATTCTCACACGTTTTCTCACGCTTCCGGATACTCGATGATATAGTGATCATAAGCGTTGATGACTGTCGTATTCTGATACTTGTCCTTGCGCTTAAACCCCTTTCCATAGGTTGCATGGACATGACCGTGAACGAAGAGCTTCGGCTGATACTTCTCAAGCAGTTCAAGAAAGCAGGCAAAACCCTGATGTGGAAGATCCTCCATATCATTCAGTCCCTTCGCCGGGGCATGGGTGACTAAAATGTCAAATCCCTTGCGTCTGCGAAGTTTCAACCAGAGATGGCGAATCCGCTTCTCCATCTGTTGTTCCGTGTACTGATTCACAGCGTCCTGACGGTAACGCATCGAACCGCCGAGTCCAAGAATCCGAATTCCTTTGTACACATAGATGTCATCCTCAATGCAGATACATCCGCCAATCCGCTCTTCTTTGTTCCAGTGATCGTGATTTCCCAGCACATACAGCACCGGCGCACGGCTGACTGAGGCAAAAAAATCAAGATAATTTCTCCTCAGATCCCCACATGCCAGAATCAGATCAATATCTCTGATCTTTTCCGGATCAAAGTGCTCATATAACACCTTGGATTCGTCGTCTGCCAGTACCAATATTTTCATAATTTTTTCCCCTTGCCCTGTCTCCTCATTTTTCTGTTTCAGGCACACTTAAAACATTTTCTGTCTCTCTGCTTTATTCAACACGTTTATATTTAGACATGCTCCAGTTTCAAGCGAATCTGCGGCTGAATCTCATCCCGGAAATACTCGACAGGCGGAATCTCTCCCACGATATTCTCAGCCAGCCAATCCATCCGCACAATCTCCTCCGGTGTCAGACTGCGTCCTTCTTCTCCAACGATAATTCCATTCTGAGCGGAAATCGGTCCCTCAAACGGCTGGAACGAGCCACTGCGGATTGAACTCTTAAGGAAACGAATCAAACGTTTTGTGTACTGTGGCAAATTCTCCGTACATACCACATCAAGCACATCGGCAGACATGCCCCACCAGAAATTGACTGCCTTCTTTCCCTTCAAATCCTTCGAGTCGAGTGCTCCACGGCAGATCAGGCGGACAATGCGCTCATAAAATTTCCCCCAGTCATTGAGCGTTGTCGCCAAGTTCTCAACCTTTCCGTTCTCGCACCGATGGAAGAGACCAAACTCTCTCGATGCCATATTCGGCGTGATCATATCATTTCCGGAGATATACCGGATTCCCTCTTTCTCCCAATCCACGGTGTCGTACTCCGGACGGATGCCCGACCAGCGCAGATAAACCTTTGCGCGCGGATTGATCATTCTCGCACCCATCGCAAACGCGTTGATACTGCTGATTCTCCCATAGCTCGGGAAATCGCCGAGATAGCCGAGCTTCTCCGAATCACTCATCGCCGCTGCCAGCGCTCCCATCAAGAACTTCGCCTCATAGATACGCGTGTAATAGGTATAAATCGAAGTATAGGAAATATTTACGGAACAGTTGAAGAAGCGGACGGATGGATGATCCAGCGCCGACTTCACACAGGAAAGTGCCATCTGGGGCATTGTCGCAAAGATTACGTTGCATCCCTCTTTCACTGCCTGCTCAATCGCCTGATCAACCTGTTCCTCGGTCTCCGCATTCTCAAAAATCGCCGTCTTGAGTCTTCCATCGAAACACTGTTCAAGATACATGCGTCCAAGCTCCTGTGAGTAGACTCTGCTCGAGTGTTCACGGTCACGCGCATAGATGAAACCAAGTTTGAGCATCTCCGGCTCGATCGACGGGCGGAACCAGTCCATCAGGCGGGACGGCGCTGCCGCCTCTGCCTCTTCTGGCTGTTGAACGACCGCAATCTTTCCACCGCGAGACTGCTGAAGCAGTTCCTCCCAGATCTTGTTCAAATCCTGCGTCATCTGATCCGCTGTGCGATCTTTGATCTCCTCATATCCATAAATCGTCACATAGTCAAGAAAGGCATCCGATGCCGTCATCTCCATATCTTCTGAGCGTTTTTCCTCAAATACCTTTGTGAAACGATCATGCGCACTCTTGAAGTACTGTCTCTCGTCCTCCGTCCAGACCTCATCCGGCTTCTTTCCCATCGCCTCGAGAAGCTGATTGTATCGCCCCTCCTCGCTGAACCAGACATCCGAGTTGAAGGACACCTGATAGAAATCAAGAAATTCATAGTAGAGCCGGATGTCCTTGTCATCTGTCCGTCTCGGAATCAGGCGGATCACCGATGCCGAAATGCTGTATGCATGCACATATTTGAGGACGCTGACGCGCTTGTTTCCCTCCTGCACATAGTAGCGGTTCATAAACTCATAAGCCACAATCGGATCATGGATTCCCTCTTCGACCTGATGATCGTAGAGGTGAGCCCACTTTGCACCAAACTCCGTCTTCTCCCCGAGAAGTGGCATGAAGTTGCCGGCAAACGCCTCCGTCCTTCCCTGTGTCTTCGTTCCCACAATCTTCTCAAGCGGAACATCGATCACGCCAAGATTCACTTCCGAGACAATATCCGTGTTCGCAAGAATCTGATCCAGCACCGGAAGATACGGGTACTCACCTTTTGAAACCGCGAGCTGATACTGTTTTCGTCCCTGACGAAGCGCACCGATGTAATCATATAAAGCCATGTTCTTCTGCCATCCTTTCTGTCTGTTTTTCTGTATATCTGTGTTTCTGTGTTTTTATATTTCCGTTTTTTATATTTCTGTTTCCTGTGTTTCGTTTTTTATTTTATTTTTCAAGTCGACGCTCGCGGAGACTTGGCGCGTGATTTTGGTCAGCTCTGCTGACATCTTCCCATCAAAATCACTGCGCATCCGCTCTGAGTTATATTTTGTTCGTATATTGAATATCACTACGACAACAGCTTCAACAGTTCCTCCCTGCTCAAGGATGTCAGCGAGAGCGTCTCTCCCTCAATGACCTGGCGTGCGAGATCCTGCTTCTGCTCCTGAAGTTTGAGAATGCTCTCCTCGATCGTGTCCTTCATAATCAACTTAAAGACGGACACCTGTTTCTGCTGTCCGATTCGATGTGTGCGGTCGGTCGCCTGATTCTGGGCTGCGACATTCCACCACGGATCGTAGTGGATCACGATGTCCGCCGACGTCAGGTTCAGTCCCGTTCCGCCCGCTTTCAGCGAGATCAGGAAAATCGGCACCTCATCGGTCTGGAATGCACCTGCAAGCCGGATTCTCTCCTCCTTCGGCGTCGACCCCGTCAACATATGGTAGGAGATGCCCTCCTTCGTCAGACGCGTCGCGATTCGCTCTAACATCGAGGTAAACTGGGAGAACAGAAGGATCTTGTGACCTCCCGCAATTCCTCCCTGAATCAACTCGACACAGGTATCGAGCTTTGCGGAAGCTCCGCGGTAATTCGTGTAGCAGAGCGCCGGGTCGCAACAGATCTGGCGCAGTCTCGTGAGTCCCGCCAAAATCTGAATCCGGTTTTCCCCGATTCCGCCGTCCATATTCTGAATCTCCTCTTTCAACTGCATTGCCGCCGCACGATAGAGATCCTGCTGGGTCGCCTCCGCCTGCGAGTAGACCACAGTCTCGAGTTTCTCCGGAAGCTCCTTGAGGACATCCTGCTTCATTCGGCGCAGGATAAACGGTCCGGTCAGTCTTCTCAAATCTTCCAGTGCCTGACGGTCGCCGTCGCGCACAATCGGAAGTTCAAATTTCTTCTTAAATCCCGAGTAGGTGTGCAAAAATCCCGGCATCAGGTACTCAAAAATACTCCAAAGCTCACTAAGCCTGTTCTCAATCGGTGTTCCGGTCAGCGCAAATCTTGTCTGAGACTGGATCATCTTGACCGCCTTTGCGCCCTGAGTCGCCGGATTCTTGATGTACTGTGCCTCATCGAGGATCTGGAAGCGGAACTTTCGATCCTGATACCACATCACATCCCGCTTCAACAGATCGTAGGACGTGATCAGAACACCCGGGCCTACCTCCTTGAGCACAGCCTCACGCTCCCCTGCATTTCCTGCGACGGTCTGAACCGGAAGATCCGGTGCAAATCGCCGAATCTCCTGCTCCCAGTTGTAGACAAGAGATGCCGGGCAGACGATCAGAAATGCCGAGTCAGGATTTCTCTGTGCCTCATCGAGCAGGAGCGTAATCACCTGAATCGTCTTTCCAAGACCCATATCGTCCGCGAGAATTCCGCCAAAACTCCACGCATCGAGCGTTCTCATCCAGCGATATCCGGTCTTCTGATACTCCCTGAGCACAGGGCGAAGTGTCTCTGGGATCTCGTAGTCGCTGTCCTCGACCGACTTCATCCCGCGCACAAGTGCCTTAAACAGGTTGTCACGGTAAAATGTGATTCCGCTTCCCTCCTTGAGCACACTGTCAAGATAGAGCGCGCGGAACGCAGGCACGCGAATCTTCCCTTCTGCAAGCAGGGCACGGTCGACCTCAAGCCCATCGACAAGGCGGGCAACTGTGACCATTCCACCGGCATCGAGACGCAGAAACTCTCCGCTCTTCAAGCGATAGTACGGCTTTTTCGGATCATAACCCGCAAGAATCTTCTGAAACTGCTCCGGCGTCATTCCATCTGCCTCGACATCGAGGTTGAGCCATCCCTCCTGTGCCTGCACGCGAACCTCAACGGCAGGTGGCGGAAGCACGCGGATCTTCTTCGCCGAATCCGACACATAGACCTCGCCGAGCACCATGAACTCTTTCATTCCCTCGTTCAAGAGCCGATACATCGCATCGTCATCGTTGCGAATCAGCAGTGTCTGATTCTGCTCATCCTGATACTTAAAATAGCGCGTGATGACCTGACTGATCCGGAATTCTCCCGGAACATCCCTGCACACGGTTCTCGGAACCTTGTCATCCTCGATCGGCTGGAACGAGAAATCCCCGTAAGAGAGCACCGGCTTCATCGTCAGCTCTCCCGGTGCCGGGCTGTCAAACGAGAACGAAGCGCGAAGCTCCTGCGGTCGATAACTCTCAAGATCGATATCCTTGACTTCCATCTGCGTGTACGGAAGAATCTTTTTTAAGACACGCTCATAGAAAAGAGGCATATCCCGATCCTGAATCTCCATCGTGTGACTGCGCTTGTCCTTGAGCATCTGGGAGAGGAAAATATCCATCTGTGCCGAGACAACCGGCTCCATACACATCAGATGCAGACCGATTCCGACATACCAGCGCGTCTCGCCCGAAAATCCATAGAGGTTCTCATCCACATGGATCTTCACACCGTCACGTCCTGCGCGCTCGATCTGAACCGGAATCGGGATCAACTCTTCCCGCACCTTCATCTGCATGCTGTTTCCCTGAAGATCCTCAACCTCAAGCTCGCGCCCCTCCATCAGCTTAAAGAAGCGGTCGCGATTTCCCCGGCTCAAATTTAACTCTCGAAGTTCTCGGACTGTCACAAACGAGCTTTTCCGAAACTGCTCAAAATGCTCCTGATAGACATTGACAAGCTCCATCAAAAAAGCACAGAGCGGTCTGTCCTCCTCGACGAACGAGTCGAGGCTGTGGTGGAAACTCAGCGTCTTTCCATAAGAAATCTGGGTTCCGCTCTCAACCGCATGGACAAACTCCGCGAGATCTTTCACGACATACGTCCGATCCCGCCCGATCTTAAATTCGAGACTCGTTCCCCCGTCTCTCTTCAAAATCAGTCTCGGAATCAGGCGAATTCCGCGCACTTCTCCCTCCTGCACAATCTGGGCAACCTCACGGTTTGTGTATTCCCGAATCATTGTGCGGATCTCCTGGGAGGTCATGACCGGTCTGCCATTCTTGATCGCCTGTTCTTTCTGCCAGGCTTCCCAGACAAACTTTTCATGCTCACACATTACATATTTTTTCAAACCAGTCTTTACACAAGAACAAGAGTAGCCGTTCAGCTGACTACCCTTGACAAAAAGACTTATTTCATAATGATTGCCCGCGTCTTCTACCGACGCCTGAACCCCAAGTTCTCCTTTCCAGAAAGTGCTGGTTTTCATTTCGGTAATTTTCATACGGTTTTCCTTCCGGACGATCCGGACCAGATCGTCCAGTCTATCCTTTCACAGGCTGTATGTTATTGGAATTGTCCTCCATCAAAAAAGCCTTTAAATCCCCCATCTTTAAAGCGATTTAAAGCGAGGAGACATCCACTCTGAGTTTATCCTTGCATTTCCTTTTATTGTACTTGATTCCAGGTCATTTTTCAATACCGAAACGCTTCCGCGCCCCACTTCCTTCACAAAGAATTTTGTGTTGCTGTACATGGGTAGAAATTTTCTGAACGGAAAATTCCGTATGATACCGTGGTAAAAACAAACATTAGAAACGAATCAGCACGGCACCCGAGATCATCAGCATCACAATCACCGCGGTCTTCACTTTCTTTTCATCGAGTCGCCCTGCGCAGCCAAGTCCGACTCCAAGCCCTGCAATCATGCAAGGAATCAGGCAGATCGCCTGCTTGACTACGCTCGCTGTCAGGATTCCGGTTCCCGCATAGAGGACAAAGCGGTAAAGATTTTCAATCAGAAACACCACGCTGATACTTCCCCGAAACGTCCGGGTATCCTTCGTCGCCCGCCCGACATAAGCCGCAAGAAGCGCACCGATTCCAAACATTCCGCAGAGGATTCCGGAGAGAATTCCAGTGATCAGCATTCCAACTGCCGAGGCCTTGCTCGCTTTTTTGCTCTGACAATTTCCTGATCTCTCCGAGCCCCCACCTGCCTCTGCCTGTGCACTCTCTGCAAGTTTATTTTTTCTCTCGCGAAGAAGCATCTCCAGTGCGACAACGAAGACAACGACTCCAAAAATTGACTTGATCCGATCTACATTCAAATGTTTGAGCAGGACCACTCCGCCTGTGCTTCCCGCAAGCATGAAAATCGTCAGTGGCATCCAGATTTTCTTGTCCGCGTACTTGCGCTCCTTCCACACAAGAAATGCATTTGCGGGAATTCCGAGAATCAGCTCCACCGGCGAGATGTTGATGTTGTCAAAGCGAAAACTCAAAACCGAGGAAAATACAAGCGTGTTTGCAAACCCGCAAAATCCCTTCACAAAATATGCCAGAAACCCGGCGATCGCCATCCATACCATCCGACTCATTGTCATTCTCCCTTATATCCCTTATATCCCTTATATCCACTCAATCTATCCTGGTTTTATCCTTTCATGTGGCAAGACAAACCATTTTCCACTCATCAGAAAACAACCCACCCGCACATTTCCATCTGAAAAAGAGAAACCAAAAGACTGCCCACCACAGCTCATGATCCAACCATGAAATTGCAGTGTGCAGTCTTTCCTATCACAAAACCATTTCCCAAATTTTTTGCTTTATTTTTTTCCCGCAAAGATCTTCTAAGCGTCTAAGCGTCATTACCGCATCTTATTTTCCTTTAAATAGCAGGATACCTCATACGGCCAGTCTGTCTGAAGAATCTGTACGCCACGGTCAATCAGCTCTTTCCAGCCCTTGTCTCCGCCATAGCGAAGCGACAGAAGATCGTCATATCCTGCACCAAAGACAAGGCGTTTTGCCAGGCTCAGAGAATTGCACCAGATCTTGATCTGATGATCTTTCAGCCACTGAAAACTCTCATCCGCGAAAATCGGCTCATCCACAGCGTGAGGCAGAATCTCAACTGCCGGAACAGATGCACACTCATCCAGCTCCAACAGCTTCGGGAACAGGTTCGGATCTCCGCACATCGGGATGAAGATGCAATCGCTGTGTGCCTTCGCCCACTTCATCGGTTCCTCATCCTTGAGATAGAACTTGAAGATCGCCTGATTAACCATCTCCTTCTCACACAGAAGCTCGTAAACCTTATCCCAGCAGTCCCAGCACTTGTCGAGAACGAGAATCGTCTTATCCTTGAGGCTGTCCAGAATCTCATCAAACGTCTCGATTCCTTCCACGCAGATCTCTCCAACGTAGTTGTAAACCGGCATTGCTCTCAGCTCCTCCAGGGTGTAATCGCCGATCTTTCCGTCGTTGTGGAACAGACGCTTCATATCGTTGTCATGATGACCGACAATCCGTCCATCCTTCGTCTCCTCCAGATCCATCTCTACCATGTCAGCGCCCTCTCCGATCGCAGTCAGAAAGGCGAGAGAGGTATTCTCCATCACACTCGAAGAAAATTTTCCGCGATGCGAAGCGATCAGAACGTCATGATTCTCCACATCGTATAACTTTTTCATTGTCTCCTGAAATGTCTTTGTCTCCATCATCTTCACCTCAGCGTTTTTATCGTACCCTTTCTGTTTCTTTTCTCTCAACTCCTATGACCGCCCGATGATCGTCCATCGTCGTCTCATCGAGCAGTCAATCCGTTAACCTGTTCTCGTCCGTTTTTATTAATTTTCATTAATTAATAAGATTAAACAGTCATACTTACTTTACAGCACTGTCCATAGCGCCCTTTACGAAGTACTTCTGTAAGAAGATGTATGCCAGTACCGGAGGAAGAACAACGATGAATGCTGCCGCTGCTGCTGCACCCAAATCCTGTTTGGAATCCGTAAAGAAGGTGCTGATTGCCAGCGTGATCGTGCGCATTGCCGGTTTCTGTAAGAAATACAGCTGGAACTGATAATCGTTCCAGATTCCAACACCGTTCAGGATGATAACGCTGACGGTCGTGGACTTCAGGCACGGAAGGATGACATAGAAGAAGGACTGCATCATACTGCATCCGTCAATCATTGCCGCCTCATCGAGGTCCTTCGGAATGCTCTTGATAAAGTTGCTGTACATGTAAATTGCCATCGGAAGATGGAAGGTTGCGGACACAATCACAATGCCCCAGAGATGGTTGATTCCCTTTAAGGATACCATTTCCTTGTACAGAGGAACCAGAATACTTAACTGAGGTACCATCATAACTCCGACGATCAGAGTCAGGATGATGCGGTTTCTCTTGCTCGTCTTTCTTGCGAGCGGGTAAGCTGCCATTGCTCCTGCTACCACGATGATGATAACCGAAAGGAAGGCAATCATCCAGGTATTCCACATGGCAGAGAGAAGATTTCCGTGTTCAATCGCAGTCGGATAGTTCTGGAAGTACGGATGCAGTGCCGGCATCCATCTTGAGGAACGATCTGACAGTTCCTTTAAGGACATGTTGACCATAATGTAAAACGGTGTGATGTGAAGCGCAATGATCAAAAGCGCTACCAGCGTCTGGAGCCATGTTCTGTCTTTCTTTTTCATTAGCTGAGCCCCTCCACTTTCTTCTCAAGGAAACGACGCACGATCGTTCCGATAATCATGATGATAACAAACAAGCAAAGTCCAACGGCTGCGGAATATCCTGCATTCTGATTCTGGAAGTACAGGTAGTTGATCAAGGTGGACAGGGAGTGGGAAGAATATCCCGGACCACCGGAGGTCGTTGAAAGGATGATGCCGAACAGTTTCAGTCCACCGATCAGATTGAGGACAACGCTCGTCGTGATTGCCGGAAGAAGGAGTGGCAATGTGATGTAGCGAAGTCTCTGAAGATAACCGGCGCCGTCAATCTCGGCTGCCTCCTCGTAGGATTCCGGGATGCCCTGAAGTCCTGCGATCATGATGATCATCGTCTTTCCTACGAACTGCAATGCATTGATGACTACGATGATCCATACGGCACGCTTTCCGTCTGCCATCCAGTCGACCGGTGCTTTTCCGAACAGCATCACGATATCGTTGATGGCACCGTGATTGTACTGTACGAGGAAGTAGGAAATATAACCCATGATCAGCGAAGCGATCATTGCCGGCAGATAGACAATCACGCGGGTAAGCGTCTGTCCGTGAAATTTCTTTTGCAGAAGCAAGGCATACGCCACTCCGACAATCGTCTGAATCGTTGTACTTCCGACACCGTAGAGGAAAGTATTCTTCAACGCGGTATAGAACATTTTGTCCTTAAACATTTTGACATAGTTTGCAAATCCCACATACTTGTATGTAGAAGAGTATCCGTTCCAGTTCGTAAAGGAAATCTGGACTCCGGAAAGCAGCGGGTATACGACAAACACTGTCAGCAATACCAGCGCCGGCAGATATAAGACATCGATGGATACCGATCTCGTCTGCTTCTGCTTCATTGATTTCACGCTCCTTCATGTTTAGAACAAGGTTCCGTCTCCAGCGTTTCTGGAAGCGGAACCCGTCCATTTCTGCTTTTATGCAGTCTCTTTTGTTACTGTTTACAAGTTAAGTTCTGTATTTCTGTCTCAAATTCTGTCTCTAGTCTTGTCCTGAATTCTGTCTGTCATCTAGTCGATTCTCAAGTCGTTGATCTAGTCGTTTTCAGTCAGTCTCTCATCTAGTCACTTATCTAGTCTAGTCTTATTTTCTGTCACTCATTCTGTCCGCAAAGATGTCTGTTTTTCTGTCATTCTGTGCACCTTCTGTGCGATCAGATTCATCTCTTAATCTTATTAATCTCTTAACCTTAGTTCTGCTCGCGAAGCGTATTGTAGTCGGTCTCCATTGTCTTTACGCTCTCTTCTACGCTCATCTCGCCACCCATCAGTGCAGAACCGATGGTACGCATGGTGCTCCACATTCCACTCGGCAGATATACACGGTCGAAGGTCGGGCTGATCTTAACATCTGCATACTTCTTGTAGTCTTCTGCTACTGCGCCAAGGTCCGGATCTACGCCCTTCAGAGCGGAACGCTTACCACTGGACTCACAAACTTTCTTTACGTTCTCCGGCTTTGCCAGATATTTCAGAACCTCCAGGCAGAGCTCCTCGTTCTTCGTATCTTTCCAAATACCATAAGCCTCACGCTCACCACCTGCAAATACATTCTCCTGAGACTCATCAACAGTCGGGATCGGAGCCATGCCGTACTGAGCATCCGGGTTCAGCTCGGAAGCCTGACGGATCAGATCCATGTTGGAGGTGATCAGGAACAGAACGTTGTTCTCAGACATACGCGGTGCGATATCAACGGTATCACAGGTTACGCAGTCCTCATTCAGATATCCGGAATCCTTCAGATCTACAAGTAACTGAGAAAGCGGTGCCCAGTTGTTCCAGTCAAAGGAACCATCGAGAAGCTGAGAAGCGTAATCCTGATCGTTTCTTACTTCCAGATAAGTCTGAGCTGCGATATCAAGCAGGGATGCCGGCTGTCTGCTGTCCTTACCTGCGATGAATACGCCGGTGTAACCTTTCTCTTTGCCCTTCTCACAGATGTCCTTGAGCTCATCCCAAGTCTTCGGAATGTCCACACCAAGCTCGGTCAGAAGTTTCTTGTTGTAAAGCAGACCACCCTGATCCATGTTCAGCGGAAGGACGAAAACCTGTCCGTCTGCATTCTGAACGTTGTCTAAGAAGGACGGCTCAATCTCGGAGAACCAAGGCTGATCGTTCAACGGACGCAGATACTCGCTGTAACGAACAACGCTCCAGCCGTGGGTTGCGAAGATATCCGGCAGATCGTTGGAAGCCATGCGGGCTTTCATCAACTGCTCGTAGTCAGAACCCTGAGTGGTGTAGCTGATCTTGACACCCGGATTCTCCTGCATGAACTGCTCAAGAATCTCATTGACTGCATTGTAAGTCTGCTCATTCGCATTGGTCACGATCTCGATCTCGCCCTCGAGGTTCTTGCTCTCTTCCTTGCTCTCTGCGGTGTCAGTCTTCTCTGCCTCGGCTGATGTCTCAGTCTTTGGTGCCTCTGTTGCCGGTGCATCATTTGATGATGATCCGGAACATCCTGCAAGTCCTGCTGCTACGATCGCTGCGGTACCGATTGCGAGCCAGCTTTTCACGCTCTTTCTCATAAACTTACTCCTCCTAATTGTGATGTCGTGTCGTGACTGTGGAAACCAGCCACAACGTTTTCTGATGACTCTATTATAGAATTGTTTTTTCTTTCGATGGTGTCAATTTTTTACGATTTCATTGTACTTTCTTCCGGTTTCTTATGAAATATTGTAAATTTTATGTAAGGACAGTATAATGAATCTAGCATTTTAGACAATACTTTCATTGAAATCCGCTTAAATTCGATTTGGTTTGATGTAAAATTAACAAAAGCTTGATTTTAATTTAACTTGAAAGGAATTTGAAACGGATTTATATTGAATACTTTGAATGTCTTGAATTTAATATTTTGAATTTAATATTTTAATTTTAATATTTTGAAGGAGAATCATCATTTATGCATACACACCGCTCGTTTTCTTTTCAACTTCAAAAGAGCTTTTTAATCAGTACGTTTTTCCCATTTATCCTCGTCGCATCTTTCATCGCAGCGATCTACTCCTCGATGTATCACCGCGACGTCCAGACGCTTCTCGATTCCACAGCGCACTCGATGGTCAGCAACATTCGTACCTATATGAATGAGCTGAACCAGCTGACGCTTCAACCCTACTACACGCAGAAGGTTTACTACTATTTAAAAGCAAAATCCGTCGGCGGGGGAATGCACAACCGTTTAAATGAACTTGACGTTCAGCGCGAACTCGACGAAAATATGACATATCTGCGCCTGAGCCGTCAGGATATCGACGGAATCTACATCATGTCCGGTCACAACTGCCTGTACTACACAGTGTCCTCGCCCGATCACAAATCGATTGTGACTCCGTTTGCATACTCGACAGAGAATTGGTACCGCCGTGCCCTCTCCGCCGATGGAAATGCCGTCACGATCGGACCTCATGTTCCGGATTACGTTCGCCCTGCCGGAACTCCGGTCGTCTCCGTCGCGCGCGCAATTCTCTCGCTCTACCCGAGATACCCGCTCTGCGTGATGAAAATCGACGTCAACACCTCAATGTTTGAGCGAATCTTTCGCGATTTCGCCCTCCACGTCGATGCAACGATCCTGATCCGCGACGAGAATGGGCGCGTCGTATATGCCAACGCCCCTCTTGATGAGAAGGAGCAGACGATCCTCTCCCGCGCCTCAAACGGTCAGACGATCTCGATGAAGGGGGAGGCTTACCAGATTCACGCCTACCCGATCAATGGTTACCCGTGGAATATCTGCATCGCCCTCTCAGGACGAGAGCTGAGTGCGCGCATCCGCACGATCTATCTGAGTACCCTCTTTCTCTATCTGATCGGAATGGCAATGGCGACGCTCTCCCACTCCGTGACCTCGAGAAAGATGGTTCACGCAGTCAACGCGATGAAGCAGGTCTTTGATGGCATCCAAAATCAGGATTTCAGCAAGCGCTACAATTACATTTCTCACACGGAGCTTGATGATCTCGGAGACCAGCTCAACTACACCACCGAGAAACTTGAGCAGACGATCCGTCAGGAGTACATCCTGAAAATCAAACAGAAGGACAGCGAGTTCAAGGCACTTCAGGCGCAGATTCAGCCCCATTTTCTGTTCAACACGCTCAACAACATGATCGCGTTAAACCAGATCGGCGATCAGAAAACGCTTGAGGATTCCCTCTATGAGCTCTCGGGAATGCTCCGCTACATCTTAAAAGCGCCGTCGATCATCCTACTCTCTCAGGAGCTCCAGTTTGTGCAGGATTACTGTGCACTCCAGAAGCTTCGCTTCAACGACCGCCTGAGCTGTGAATTTCACTTAAACATTCATCAGGAAGACTGGAAGATCCCGAAACTTCTGCTCCAACCGATCGTTGAGAACTCAATCCGCCATGGCGTAGAGCCGTGCACCCACCCGTGCACGATTCATATCACTGCGGAGGAGGCAAAAGGCGATATGGACATTCTGTTCATCACGATCTCCGACGACGGCACCGGATATGATATGAAACAGTATGACACCGATCAGACAAGCGGAGAAGGCGGAATCGGAATCCGAAATGTCAAAGAGCGCCTTCTCTCCTTCTCACCGGAAAGCACAATGGAAATAAAAAGTTCCATCGGAAATGGAACGATCACCCGAATTCGACTCAAAAAAACACCGGAGGTTGCACAACCATGAAAATTTTAATTGCAGACGATGAATCTCTTGTTCGCCAGTCCATCCGACTCTTTCTTCTCGATCTCGGCATTCAACCCGAAGATCTCACAGAAGCCGCAAATGGACTCGCGCTCTCGGAGGCACTGAAAAACAACTATTTTGACCTCGCCCTCGTCGACATCCAGATGCCGTATATGAACGGGCTTGAGGCAATCCGCGACGCGCAGGCAAGCGCCCCTGATACCCTCTTCTATATCCTGACGGGATTTGACGACTTCTCCTACGCGAGAGAGGCCCTCCGCCTTCATGTCAAAGATTACCTCTTAAAGCCGATCCGGAGAACGGAACTTGAGGGAATTCTCGAGGAGGTCATCTCCCAGGTTGAGCAGAGAAAGGCAAGCCAGATCCGCGACTTAAAGCTCTGCATCGCTTCCCTGTTCTCTGACGGAGGATCAGGCGATTCCGGAGTCACGCTTCCGATTCCCTGCCATCCGCTCTTAATCACGGCGGACCAGCCCGGAACTGTCCTCTCCGGCTCTCGTTTTTCCGAGGAAGCCGACGACCACATGATCCTGATTCCTCACCGCAAGGCAGACCGGCTGTTTCTGTTCTTATTTGAGACTCCGGAGTACCCGAACATCTATGCGGACTTTCTTCAGGAATTCACGAAACGCTACGGAAGCACGCACACGATCATCGAGGGAAAGACGTTCTCCGACACCTCGCTCTGGCAGTCCGAGCACCAGCGCATGACGACGCTCGCGTCCTGCCGGTTCCTGTTTGGAAGCAGTCGCTTCTATAAGAATACGACAACGGCACCCGAGCTTTCCAGCTTCGCGACTGAGATCTGTACTCAGTGTCAGAACAGCTTAAATGCCTACACGAACGGAGACTATGCCGGATTCTCGCTCGCGAGTGAGTTTCTCGCCCGCGAATTTCCGCGCCTGAATCAGGAATCCCCCGCGAATGCGACCCACCTGCTCTCGTTTCTTGAGCGCGCCTACGGCATCGATCCGTCCGCCCCGCTCTCCGGGCAGTTCTCGCATCTGGCATCGACGATGATCCAGAACACCTCGAGCGACTTCCGCTACGACGAGATCATCCGATACCTCGAACAGCACTATCAGGAAGACTTGAGTCTCTCCTCGGTCGCTGACCGCTTCTGCCTCTCGCCCGGATATTTCTCTACGATCTTTAAGAAAAAGGCGGGGCACAACTTCGTCCACTACCTGACCTATCTTCGGATTCGCGAAGCGAAACGACTGCTGATCGAGACCAAGATGACGATCAGCGAGATCGCAACCGCGGTCGGATACAGCTCCGCGAGCTTCTTCATCCGCTCATTCAAAAAAACCGAAGACGTTTCCCCGTCCGAGTACAGAAAAAGCAAGCATGCGTGATCTCACGCATGCCTGCTTTTTTATTTTTCAGATGTATTTTCCAGATTTCAAGTCTTACTCTTCTCTTCGTGTTCGTTCTGTTTTTACTCTGTTTTTCCTCTGTTTTTATTCTACTTTTGTTCCGTCTCTACTCTGTTTCTATTTTTTGTTTCTCTTCTGTTTTCTCGCGTTCTTTCGTGTTCTTTAATGCTGTTCTTTTCTTCTGACTGCTGAAACCATCGGAAGTCCGGTATCGTAGTCGAGCTGTCTCGGCTCGTACATCTCCTCTTCCTCTTTCTGGCGCGTGTATCCGCCGTTCGCCCAGGTCGGCTCATATCCGTTTCTCCACGGTCTGACAGCCCACTGGTATCCGCGGTACATATCTCGCGTCTCATCCATCTCTTTCAAGATCTGATCGTGCATTTCATCGCGGATTGTCGCATAGCGCTCATCGTCGATCAGGTTGTGAACCTCGCACGGGTCTTCCTTCGTGTCGTAAAACTCATCCTTGTCCATCAGATGAAGAGCCAGCTTGTAACGCTCTGTCACCGCTGCACGCATCATCTGAAGTCCGCCAAATCCATCGTGGTCAACCTCATAGCGCGTAAACTCGGTGAAGACAACATCGTTGATCTTCTTCGTCGTATCATAAATCTGCGGAAGCATGCTCTTGCCCGCAAGGCACTTCGGAATCTTCACACCGAAGTAGTCCATGATCGTCGGCGCCAGATCGATGTGGGATGCCGGAGCGTCCACAACCTTGCCCTTTTCTCCTCCGCGGATGATTAACGGAATGTTTGCCACCTCGCGGTAGATTGCGGCATTTTTCTGGTTTAAGTGATGGGAGCCGAGCATATCGCCGTGATCGGACGTATAGATGACGAGCGCATCCGGCATCTTCTCATCGATGACTTTCAGCACTCTTCCGATCTCATAATCGGCAAACGAGTTGCATCCCAAAAACAGGGATCTCTTCTCCGTCGGTGTGCGCAGTTCCTCCGAGGTCGCATGGAGGTTCTTTCCCGCCCAGAGTTTCTGCATCAGCGGTTTGTCCTCGAGATCGTCGTGGAAGCCCTCATTGTCGTCAAATGAGAAATCCTCATACATCCGGTTAAACGGAGCCGGGCACAGTGACGGTCCATGCGGTTCGTCGTAGGAGACTGTCAGGAAGAAGTCCTCATCCCCGTACTGCTCGAGGAAACGGATTGCACGATCCGAGCAACGATGCGCGTAGGTGAAATCCTCGGTCATCTCCGGGCTAAATGCTGTCGCGCGCTTTCTCGACTTCACGCGCTCCTCCTCAGTCAGCTCCTCAAGGTAACACCGCATATCGTACCAGTAATCCGGATCCCAGCCCTCCGGGCACTTTCCATATCCAAAATAGTCTCCGCCGTCGAGATGCCACTTTCCGACATAACCACAGTGTACATCCTGATCCGTCAGACGCTGACCGATCGTCTTCACGCCCTCACCGAGAGGCATGCTGTTCGTCGACACCCCATTGCTGTGCGGGAAAAGTCCGGTGAAGATCGCACCGCGCGCCGGACCGCAGACCGGCTGACAGGAGTACGCATTCTCATAGCGGATTCCACCCTCTGCCAGGTGATCGAGATTCGGGGTCTTCATCCGACTGTCCCCGTAACAGCCAAGCATATCCTTTCGTGTCGTGTCCGTCATAAAGAGAATGACCTGTCTCTTTCCACTCATCTTGTGTCCTCCTTGATTTTGCCTTTATATGCTATATACTTACATATAAAATACTTAAAATTCTATAAATTTTGAAATGTTTGTGTAATTTCTTCTATTTTTTCGTATATCTAAATGGTTTATATTTGATATAATTATAAGAACAAATGAAAGCAGACTCCATGTTTTTTTACGCTCACTATATGGACAATTCTGCTTTTTGGGAGGAAGAAGTATGATTGATAATGCAGGATATCTCTATCCTGAAAAGAGGGACAAGGGACGGGAAGATCTCAGTGTTCCAATCTCCATAAACTGCTGTGGCTCCAAGCGTTTTTTCACCCGGGATTACCTTCGCAGAAGACCGGACGGGCGATTGGACTACCAGCTTCTCTATGTTTATCACGGTACCGGACATTATCTGTTTTCGGACGGATGGAAGGCAATGGAGGCTGGCTCTCTGATTCTCTACCGTCCCGGCGAACCTCAAGGATACTGTTATTACGCAGAGGAGACACCGGAAATCTACTGGATTCATTTCACCGGGTCGGAGGTTGAGACCGAGCTTGCACATTACCAAATTCGGACAGGCATGATCGGAAAATCCCCGGAACTGAGGAATCTCTTTGACGAGATTATCTCCGAACTTCAACTGAAAAACCTGCATTTTTCAGATTTTATCAACTGTGATTTCAAGCGACTCCTCGTGTTGATTGCGCGCACAAGAGATCATTATCTCTGTCCGTCCCATAACAACTCTTCTGTGAACCGCCTGATTCTTCATCTGAATCGGACTTACATGGAGCCGTGGACGATTCGCTCGATGGCAGAATTTTGCAACATCAGCCCCGACTACCTCGCTCACCTGTTTAAGGACAACACGAATGTCTCCCCGATGCGGTATCTAAACCAGCTCCGCGTCGAAAAGGCGGAGGAACTCCTCTCGGTCACCGACTTGCAGATTCAGGAGATCGCGACGCTCGTCGGCTACCCGGATTCCCTCTATTTCAGCCGGACGTTCAAAAAATTGATTGGCGAGGCGCCTTTGGCTTACCGCAAACAGCACCGGGAACGTGATTCCATGGATTTTTCCGCTCAGAAACTTCCCGACCGTGTACAAGACCCCTCCCTTTCCTGATCAAAAGTCTGGTCATTTTGAGGATTTTGTTTTATCATAGCATTATCTTAGAAATTAGAATTAGAATTAGAAAAAGTCAGAAATTAGAAAAAGTCAGAAAAAAGATAAAAATTTCCGACTACACCAAGCGAAAGGATTCTATTGATATTTATGGACATCACTTATATTCATCACAGCGGTTACCTGCTTGAAAGCGAACACGCGCTCTTCCTCTTTGACTTTGTGGAGGGAACGCTCCCATCACTTGATCCGGAGAAAGAGCTGTTCGTCTTTGTGAGCCATCGCCATGCGGACCATTTCAGCCCGAGGATCTTTGATCTTCCGGCTTCCCATGCAAAGACCCACTTTATTCTCTCCTATGACATTCGACCGAACAAGGTGCCGGAATCCGCAAAAAGTCTCGTCTCGTTCATGAAACCACATGAGGTTTTGGAATTTCCACGCCTTGAGAAGAAACCGTTTTCCCTTCGCATCACGACGTTTAAGTCCACCGACGAGGGAGTTGCTTTTATTCTTGAGATTAAGGATCCATTATCTCCATCTCCCGATAATTCGGAAGCGGTCATCGATCCACAACCTCCGACTGTCATTTACCATGCCGGAGACTTAAACGACTGGCGCTGGAACGGGGAACCGCTCTCGTGGAACAACAATATGAGCGCCAACTACAAGCGGGAACTTGAAAAAATCCGCGACTCGGGTTTCCGCCCTGATATCGCGATGATCCCGCTCGACGGACGGCAGGAAGATCTCTTCTATCTCGGAATCGATGAGTTCATGCAGATCGTCGGCGCAGATTGGATTTTCCCGATGCATTTCTGGGAAGACTCTTCTGTGATCTCCAAGCTGAAAGCCCTCCCGTGCAGTGCCCCTTACCGCGCACGCATCATAGACCTCGAAAAAGAGAGCTACAACTTACAAAATTTACAAAACTAAAAAACTTACACAAAGAATCATAATAAAGGACTTGCTACTCTATGGACATGATGGACACTATGGACACTCAGGAAATTCTTCTTCTCGCAATGAAAGCCGGGCAGATTCAGCTCGAAAACGGCGCGGAGATTTTTCGCGTCGAGGACACAATCATGCACATCTGCCACTCCTACGGTCTTCACTCTGTGGATACCTTTGTCCTCAGCAATGGCATTTTTTTAAGCTGTGGTGATGAGGAGGAGCCCATGTTTGCCAAGGTGCTCCAAATTCCGGTCAACAACACAAACCTGAGCAGAGTTGCCGAAGTCAACCAGCTTTCCCGGCGGATCGAGGAGGAGGGCTTGTCGCTTGACGAGGTAAAACGAGAGCTTCACCGGATTGAAACTGCCCCGGGATTTCCACCCTCAATCCAGATCCTCGTCGCCGGGATCTCCGGTGCCTGCTTTGGTCTGATGTTTGGCGGAAATACGAGAGATTTTCTCTGCTCGATTCTGATCGGCAGTCTCTACCAATCCTATGCCCTGTATCTCGGCAATCCCCATTTTAGCCGGATTGTCCGAAACATCCTCGGCAGTGCGCTGATCACGTTTTTGTGCATCCTCTGCTATCGCTTCGGTTTCGGAGAAAATTTTGACGCGATGATCATCGGTGGAATCATTCTCATGGTTCCGGGAGTTGCATTCACCAATGCAATCCGCGATATGGCAGACAGCGACTACATTGCCGGCTCCGTCCGAATGCTCGACGCAATGCTCGGTTTCTTCTGCATTGCAATGGGAGTCGGTTTTGTGATCGCTCTCTATGGAATTCTCACCGGAAGCCCACTGATTCTGTAACCTGAAACCTGTAAACTTGTAAATCTTGCAAACCGGTAAATCTTTCAAACCGGTAAATCGGCAAACCTGCAAGTCAGTGATTCCGTATTTTTCGGAGGATATGGAGGATATGATATGATTTTACATTTGCTGACGCAGACCATCTCTGCCTCGATCGCCACGGTCGGATTTTCTCTGCTCTTTGGCGTTCCATCCCGATATTATCCCTGCTGTGCGCTGATCGGCGGGGTCAGCTGGCTCGCCTACCTGCTGATTCTTCCCTACTCGTCCGTCTCAATCGCCACGTTTGCCTCCACCGTGATCGTCATTCTGATGTCACGATGGTTTGCCGTGCGGGAGCGCTGTCCGGTCACGATCTTTCTGATCTCCGGAATCATTCCGCTCGTCCCGGGTGCCGGGATTTACCGTGCCACCTACTACATGGTGACCGAGCAACTCCACCAGGCTGTCCAAACCGGATTTGAGTCTGTGAAAGTTGCCGTCGCCATCGTACTCGGAATTGTGTTTGTGTTTGAAATTCCACAGAAAGTCTTTCAGTTTGGGACAAACAAAACACATTCCTCAAAAAAACAATAGAACGATAAAAGAAACGATAAAAGAAAAGGGGATTTGTTTCCATGCGCATTTTAATTGTCGAAGACGAACATGCACTTGCCGAGACTCTCGCTGACTTAATCAGTGGTCCCGGCGGTGATCGTTCTTCAAACGCTGATATTGCCGAAAATGGTCTTGACGGTCTTGAACTTATCCGAAGCGGGATTTACGATGCCGTGATTCTTGATGTGATGCTCCCGGGCATGAATGGTTTTGATATTTTAAAACAGATCCGGAAGGAGGGGATCGCAACCCCAGTTCTGATGCTGACTGCCCGCTCCGATCTGACTGATCGGGTCAAAGGACTTGACTGGGGAGCGGACTATTATCTCACAAAACCATTTGAGAACGAGGAGCTTCTCGCCTGTCTCCGCTCGATTCTCCGCCGACCGTCCAATATGGTCCCCGAGGATCTGCAATTTGGAGATCTGACGCTGACTCCTTCCGCCTCCAAGCTGACCTGTGGGGAGCGTGAGGTTTTGCTGAGCGCCAAAGAGCTTGAGATGATGCGCCTTCTGATGCAAAACATCGGGCAGTATCTCTCCAAAGAGACTCTGATTTTGAAAATCTGGGGATACGACGGAGATGTCTCCTCAAATAGCGCCGAGGCATACATCTCTTTCCTTAGAAGAAAACTCAAACTGCTCCGCTCGACCGTTCAGATCTGTTCTGCGCGAAACATCGGATATCGGCTCGAGCAGAATCAATAAAAATCAATCATTTTGAGAACAAAGAGAGGAAAGGGGGAAATTTACCCATGCTGAAACAGCTTCGCTGGAAGATCACAGGACTGATTATGGGTGTTGTTGCGATTCTGCTCACGGCCATTTTTCTCGCACTCTACTCCTCGACCGCGCTGAGTTACCGAAATCGCAGTATGGAGGCAATGCGAACCGCGCTTCAACAGAATCAGAGCGGACAGCTTAAGCCCGGGCAAGTAAAACCTCAGAATCAAGTTGAACCTCAGAATCAAGTTGAACCGCAAGATCAAGTTGAACCGCAACCGGATTCCACACAACCGCCTAAGCAAGAACAGAATTCCTCCTTGCCGGACCAGGGCTTATCAGAAACGCCTGCTGAGACACCACCTGAAAAGCCACAAAATGAGCCAACCTCAAAGACAAGCGATCCAACCCCAAAGACAAATGATCCTGATCCGAGTCTGAGTCAGCCTAAGAATACTGATTCCCCGCCACCTCCCAGACAGGAGATTTCCGCAGTCGCCGTCGTCGAGCTCGGCACACAGGCAAGTGCAAATGGAACGCATGCAAATGAAACAACAGCCGATGAAGTCCCTGGGAACACAGACACAGAGGAGACGAATGTCGTCCTTGAAAATCACATTCCCGCCCTCTCCGATGAGGATGCAATCACCTTTGCTCTTCTCGCGGAGAAAGAGGAAAAAGACTGTGGATCGCTAAACGAACAGCACCTTCGCTATATGAGGCAGAAGACTCCGCAGGGAAGTGTCCGCTATGCACTCTCAGACACATTCAGCGAGGATCATGCACTGAAAACTCAGATGCTCCACTCCGGCGCGGTCGCCCTCCTTGCTCTCGTCGCCTTTTTCGTTGCATCATGCCTGCTCTCCCGCCGTCTTGTCGCCCCAGTCGAGACTGCATGGAAACAGCAACAGCAGTTTGTCGCTGACGCTTCCCACGAGCTAAAAACTCCTCTGACTGTCATTCTGTCAAACACCAGTCTGCTTCTTCGCGACTATGACGATCGCAAAAACTGGAATCCTTCGCACATAGGCATAGAAATAGAAACGGAAAATGCGGGTACGGATCAAACGACAATCGAAAACAGGAACATCTCACATACGGACATAGCGGTGGAAAATACGGTTTCCTCGCACACAACACTCGGCACGGCAATCGAGCGAACTTTGCGAATACAGAGCGAGGCGACCCGAATGAAACAGCTCGTCGAGTCTCTCCTTCTTCTCGCCCGAAGCGATTCCGGTCGACTCTCGCAGGATTATCACAACGTCGATTTCAGTTATCTCGCTGAGAGCAGTGTCATGGCATTTGAACCGGTCGCCTTTGAGAGCGGACGGGAAATTGAAGCTGAGCTTGCCGAAGACATCGAGCTCTACGGAAATGAGACAAGACTTCGACAGCTTGCAGACATCCTGATTGACAATGCCTGCAAATACAGCAATCCCGGTTCTGTGATTCAGGTCCAGCTTAGCGAGAAGAAAGACAAGCACACGGTTCTCTTTTCTGTCACCAGTGAGGGAAAACCGCTCAGTGAGGATGAACAGAAGCAGATTTTCCTGCGCTTCTACCGCGCCGATCCTTCCCGCGGAGAGATCCCCGGCTTCGGTCTCGGTCTCTCGATCGCATCAAGCATTGTCAAGGAACACGGAGGCACGATTCAGGTTTCCTCCGACGGAATCCAGAAAAATACGTTTACCGTAACTCTGCCAAAGAAAAAAGAGGGTTCGAGGTCAGATTCCAATTAATCGAATCCTAAAAACACCAAAAAGAAAAAGACGAAGCGTTCTCCGCCTTGCAAATTCACAGATTCGCTTTTGTAATCTCTGAACTTTGTACGCGAAGTTCTCTTCGTCTTTTATGTTTCTACGGATTCGTCACTCCGATCATCACCGTCATTTAGATTCAAGTCGACGCAAGTATCGACTTGGCGCGTGATTTTGATCAGCTCTGCTGACATCTTCCTGTGACGTTTCTTATTTTGATTTATGCCAGAATCTCTTTTACAACTGCCTTCAGATCCTCATCCTTGCAGTTATCCCAGAAATACTCACCAAATCCCTTGGTTGCCAGAGCGCCCTTAACCAGCTCACGATCCAGATTCTTTAAGATCGTTCCGAGATCCTGATAGGTCACGGTCTTCACCTGATCCAGAATCTTCTTGTTGCGCTGTTCCGGAACGGCACGCTCTCTCGGATATCCCCGACCGCTCTCCTCCACATACAGCTTCTCAAAGATATACTCCAGATTCAGATCTCCGCCCCAGCCGAAGCCTTTTGCAAACGGGATTGCAATCGCATTTCCGTCATTGATCTGTGCAAATGTATATGCATCCAGTGCATCCTCTACATGACCGCAGATAACACCCGGGAAGGAGTTGCATGCGAGCATAGCGCCCTCACCCGTTCCACATCCAGTGATCACATAATCTGCTGCGCCGGAATTCAGAAGAACAGCTGCCAGAATACCAACCTGAACATAGGTCAGCTGAGCCTCATCATCTGCGGAATACATGCCATAGTTGTATACCTGATGACCCATCGGCTCTACAACTTTCTTCAGCGCGTTCTCAATGATGGCGTTCTTTCCTGCCTGGCTGTTCTCATTAATCAGTGCAATTTTCATTTTTAAAATCCCCTTTCTGATGATTCATTCGGTAAGTCGATCCATCGATCACTCGAATCATTCCATACCTATTGATACATTCGATACATGATATACCTTCCCTATCATCATATCTGATTTTCCTCATAAAAGCAACGCAGTTTTCACTATTTTCTGAATTTTGAAAGTGATTACAATTTTCGCTTTTTGCGCTCATTTTTTCTTTGCACTTTGCCCATATTTTCTCAATTATCCTATCCCTGCAACTCTCTCTGATTGCGTTTATCTGTTTATGATGGAATTTGTCTGCTTCGCTCTGTTCAGCTCTGTTCAAATTCAGCTCTATTCAAATTCAACTCTATTCAGTTTTCGCGAAACCGCTTAAAAATCCAGATAAAGTAGGCAATCTCCGCGACTGCCGTGATTGACCAGGATACCGGATAGAGCAGATAAAGCGAGCGGATCGTGTGAATGCTCGCAAACACCGTGTAAATCCAGACAAGACGGAAGACACAAGAACCAAGGATCACCACAACCGTCGGCACAACCGTCTTTCCAAGACCACGCGAAGCTGCAATCGTCGCATCCATGAACGCACTGACCGCATAGGAGAGCGCCATCACAGAAAGACGATGGATTCCCGCCTCCATAACCTCACGGTCACTCGTGAACAGACCAAGGAAGGAGTAGCGCATCACATAAAGTCCGACACCGAGAATCAGAGCCACCGTAAACGAGTAAAGAATACTGAACACATAACTCTTCATCATTCTATCGCGTTTTCCTGCACCACGGTTCTGTGCAATGAAACTGGTACCTGCTGTGTAGAATGCCGCCATCATATCATAGACGAGTGGATCTGCATTTGCGGCAGCCGAATTTCCCTCTACCATCACATGATCAAACGAATTGACGCTCGCCTGAACAAAGAGGTTTGCAACCGAGAAAATCGTATTCTGAAATGCCGCCGGAACGCCGAGCTGAAGCACACGGCACAGTTTATCCGCATCAAACTCTTTTCGGATCTCATTTGGGTGAAACGCAAAAGAAGCCTTGCTTCTGATGAGCATTCCCACAACAAGAATTGCGGATACATACTGGGAGGTGACACTCGCAAGCGCGACGCCTGCCACATCCAGATGGCATCCAATGACAAAAATAAGGTTGAGGATTACATTCAGGATTCCCGAAAAGGTCAGACAGTACAGCGGTCTCTTCGTATCTCCCGCTGCACTCAGCACCGCATTACCGAAATTGTACATTGCAAGCGCCGGAGAACCGAGCAGATAAATGTGAAGATACAAGACTGCACCCTCCATCAGTTCCGCCTTCGTCTTCATCATCGTCAGAACTGTCCGCGCAAACACGATTCCAAATCCCATGATCAGAAGTCCCGTCACAAAACAGACCACTCCTGCTGTGTGAACAGTCTGTCGGATGTTTCGCTCATGTTTTGATCCGATATAAAGCGCCGTCAGCGCATTCACTCCACTCGCAATTCCAAGCAGAATTCCCGTAAACAGCGTCACAAGAAGACTTGTCGAACCCACCGCTCCGAGTGCAATCGGGCCGGAAAACTTTCCAACCACTGCAACATCGGACATGTTGAACAAGACCTGCAAGATATTGGAGAACATCAGCGGTACACTGAAGACGAGCATTTTTTTCCACAACGATCCTGTTGTGAGATCCATCTCTGTGCTTTTCATTTTTCTTTCTTTTGTCCTTATTTCCTTTCGTGATTTTTTCCGTTCTCGTATTTCTTTTTCTCTGTCTCTCTGCGCATCCGATATGAAATTTCTTTTCTTCCCCGTTTTGCGCAAGTTTCGTTCCATGCTCACCATACCCACCATGCTCAACTTTCTTGCGAACATAGAATGAGCGTTAGAAGATGTAGGAATCAAAATCCTCTTTCATCCACTAACGCTCATTCCATCATACACTTAAAATATCAAAATGAAAAGCACATTTTTCTTACGAATTAAATCTCTCTACTTAAAAAATTTATCCGTACTCTCAAGATATTGTCAAACATTATCAAGCCACAATCTTTTCCCGCACAACCTGATACACTGCCTCTGCAAGATTTCGATGACCTTCCTCTGTCATATGTTCCTGATCCCGTTTACTTGGATCTGCATAGCGAGAGGCATCAAGGAATTCCACATTCTCTGCCTCTGCAATCTTGTGATACGCTTCTGCAAGCTCTTTCGACACCTGAATCGAATTCTTGCAAAATTCCGGATCAAATCCCGGTTCCCAGACATGATCTCCAAGATGAATCGGGGAAATAATCAGAATCTTACTATTCGGCGCATACTGCCGGATCTGACCGATCAGGCGCTGAATTCCCTGTGCGATCACCTGAGCCGATGCGCCAAAAATCGTCTTGCAGTCATTTGTTCCAAGCATCACCGTCACCAGATCCAGTGGTGCATGGGACTCCAGCAGAGTCGGAAGAAGTTTCACACTGTTTCTTCCATCGCGAAGCGGATCATCAAAGATGCTCGTTCTTCCGCACAAGCCCTCCTCAACAACGTGATAATCCTGCGCTCCGAGTTTTTCACTCAAAATGCTTGTCCATCTAACTCCCCAAGGGTATCTCGCATTCTCTCCCGGTACCAATCCAAATGTATTCGAATCTCCAAAGCATAAAATCTGTTTCATATCTATCACTCACTTCCATATTTTCTGGATTACTTACTTCTGTCGTTTTTTCAAAGTTTTAAAGTTTTGTAGAAATCCATATTCCTACTCAATTCCTACTCACTGTGTCCTTTGATTTATTTATGGGAGTGATTATACCTATTTTTAATCTATTTGAGAAGTTCCAATAATTGATAGGGAGTTATAGGATGAATCTATTAAACTATAAAAAGAGATATCTCTCAATTTTATCTTTCTTTTGCAGTGCATCTATCCATTCTTGCGGAATTTCTTCATAACCGTAATAAAGACCTGCAAGACCGCCCGTCACTACACCGACGGTGTCCGTGTCATCCCCAAGATTCACAGCTGTGATCAGTGCCTCCTCAAAGGAATCTGTCTGAATCAGGCACCAGATCGCCGATTCCAGCGTGTCTACCACATATCCACTGCTCGAAATCTCCGTCTCCGGAACTTCTCGAAATTTCTCCAAGTGCATCAGTCTCTGAAAATGTTGCAGTTCTGCATAATTTCTTAAATCATGCCGGTAATACTCATATGCCTGATCAATTCCCTGCTGTAAACGTTCGATCAGACTTCCCTTCTGTTCCAAAACTGCTTTCACACAAAAATAATAAATTCCACACGCCATCTGGCTTCTCAAATGCGCATGCGTCAGAGCAGACACCGCATGAATCTTGTAAATACACTCATCCTCCGAAGTACAGATTTTCTTCTGTCTCTCAAACAGAAACAGACAGACTGGCAAAATCCGCATCAGTGAGCCATTTCCATTATCATACTCGGTTCTGCCCCCACACTCATCCAGACTTTTTGTCTGTCCATATCGAAGAATCGCCTGACGCGTCGCATTTCCAATATCAAAGACCTCTCCAAAAGGCGTATACTCTCCATACAGACACCAGTCTGAAAACCGTTTCATCATATCTTTCCGATCAAGTTTTCGTTGATTGCCGATGCTGTCAAGCGTCGCGAGCACCATGCTCGTGTCATCCGACCATGTTCCTGCCGGCCGATTGTGCGTTCCATGCCCGCGCATTTCCATCACCGGATCTGCCTTTCTCTCCTCTCTCGAAGTGAACTCTACCGGCACTCCAAGCGCGTCCCCGACGGCAAGACCATAGATTCCATCTCTCCAAATATTTCTCAATTTTTCATCATCTCCCCCATTCCCCTAAATGTTTCTTCGAGTTTTTGTGAACTTGTCACTCAACCTTGTCTTCATGATTATCCTCATGATCGAATTTTCACTTCTCCGGCAATGTCAACTGAAAAATATTCTTTCATCTCCCGAAGATCATCGGTCTGACCAAGCACCCACATCAGTTTCGTCATCGCCGCCTCAGCTGTCATGTCGTAAGCCTGGAGAACCCCTTTTTCGAGTGCCAGTCGCCCTGTCTCATAAACGGAAAGATTGCTTCCCTCATACCGACACTGGCTTCCGACGAGAACCAACATTCCCTTCTCGACTACCTTTCCAACTGCTCCGATAAAATCATTCTTCAAAAATGGCATTCCACCAAGTCCAAATCCCTCAATAAACACGCCCCGGCAACCTCTCTCATAGAGAAGTTCCAAGACATCCGGCGTGATACCCGGATAAAGTTTCAGAAGAGCAACCTTGTCCGAATAGGCAGTCTGCGGTCTGAAAATGCCACGTTTCTCCACAAGATTTTCCCGGAAAATCTGAAGTCCAAGAGAACTGATCTCGCCGACATAGGGATAATTGATACTTTCAAACGCATCAAAACTCATCGTCCTCACCTTGGAAGCGCGACAACCCAGAATCACTTTTCGATTAAAGGCGACAAAAACTCCGGGGCATCCGCTCGCGGACATATGGATTCCACAGCGACAGTTTTCCAGAGCATCTGCCACCGGATTCGCCATTGAGAGCTGACTTCCCGTGACCACAACCGGAATCGATATATTCTGGAGCATGAAGGAGAGCATCGAAGACGTATACGCCAAAGTGTCTGTGCCGTGAATCACCACGATTCCATCATACTCGTGGCTTCTCTGCGCAATGCACGAAGCAAGCCCCGCCCAGTCCTCCGGTCCGATATTGGCACTGTCGAGAGAACAGAAATCCTCTGTCTCAAGCGTCAGATTTTTCGAGACCATTTTCAGCTCTTCCATCATGTCCTTGCCACTGATTCCCGGCACAAGACCATTTGCTCCCTTCACAGAAGAAAGTGTTCCTCCCGTGTTGATAATCAAAATTTTCTTAGACATCTTGTTTCTTCCCTACTGTCCTATCTGTTATGGTTACTTTTTATTATCATTTATTATTTTGTATTATTATTATTTCTTGTTCAAATCTCTCTGTCTTTTCACCAGATCATCCACCTGAGAGATCGAGAGATTCTGCTGTCGTGCAATTTTGACCAGATCATCGTACTCTGCTTTCTCCCGCTCAACGCCCCAACCAGAGACATGTTTGATTCGCACAGGACCGTATTCCGTCTCCACCGTTTCCATGAAACGCTTCATGACATAACGATTGCAGACCTTTTCCCGGATCCCAAGCGTCGTCGTGTGAAGAAATAACAGCTTAATCATCCGCTCTCGCAATTCCGCACGGCACATGCACGTCAACAGAACTGCCGGACGATTTTTCTTCATTCCAATCGGTGTTGTATAGACATCGAGAGCTCCCGCAAAAAACAACTCCTCCATCGCAAATCCGATTCGCTCCGGCGTCATATCATCCAGATTACAGCAAAGTTCCAGCACACTGTCCTGATTCTCTGCGCTCTCACCGATCATTGCGCGCATCACGATTCCGGTATCCGCTCCAATCCTCATCATCCCGGTATGATCTGTATTTAAAGAATCGGCAAACACAAATCCATATCCGATTTCTTCGACTCGCATCCGAGGCTGACTGCCAAACTCCTGAACAAAATGTTTGATCAGACTCGCTCCTGTCAGATCACAGGGTTCCTTTTGAATCTGATCTTTTTGAATCTGATCTTTTTGAGTCCGATTTTCCTGAGTCCAATCTGCCTGAATCTGGCGAATCTGTCCTCCATAAGTCGGCACTCCTCGCAACATCCAAGCAATCTCAGGCGATGGAATCGGGAAAAATCCATGATTTCTGCGCTCTAGTCCACTGCCGACCTGAACACAAGATGCCACGATCTTCTCGGGTTTCAATTCATCCATCAGAACGCAGACAGCGATCACTTCCGCGATCGCCGTCCCATTCTCTGCCTCCCTGATCTTTGCAGCTTTCCAGACACCATTTCCATCTTCTTGCGCTCGAGATCCAGTTCCAGTTTCCTTCTCGTCGCCCAAATCATTATCATTCATTGGCAAATCTGCTTTTGCTTCGATCGATTCAATTGATTCAATCAGCTCAATCGGATAACCACAGACAGCAGATTTTGCCTCTGCAATCAACCGAAAAACCGCCTGCACATCTTCTCGAATCTCCTCCGGGCAACATTCCGATAAATCATCCATCAGATTTTGATGAGAACAAGAATCCAGAAAGAGTGACTGAGGACGAGGAGAAAAACGTTGCGAACCCGAAGCAAGAGAATCTTCTTCAAAAACAGCAGAATCTCTCAAAATCTTCATATGGGTACCAACAAGTCCACCCGTTGCCATCGACTCAACCTGAAACCGGATTCCCGGCAAGTTTAACTCATTCAGCCGTTCGATCACCTGATCCGGATTTGGGTGAATCGCCAGCAATGCCGATGCCAGCATCTCTCCCGTCGCCCCCATATTGCAATCTAAATATAAGGTTTTCATTTCCCGCCCTCGATTCTCCTCACATCATTTTTGTCTATTTCTGATTTTGTTATTCCTCTTATTTTTCTTATTGTTCTTATTTCTTTTACGTTTCCTTTTTCTTACTTCTCTTATTTGTTCTTACTTCTTCCTAATTCTTTTCTTATTTTTATTCTTCTGATTCGTCCGACTTCTTCTCAAATTCATTTGCTACATCTACGAGAAGATCTCGAATCGGCAGGTGCTGAGGACAAACCTTCTCACATTTTCCGCATTTGATACAGTCCGACGCCTTACGTCCCGGAGCCGTGTGAACCACATTGTAATAGTAATCTGCATTCCAGTCATTATAAATCTGCTTGGTGTTCATCGTTGCAAACAGATCCGGAATGGAGATGTGTTTCGGACATCCATCGGTACAGTAACGGCAGGCGGTACACGGAATCAGATGTTTGCTTCTAAAAATCTCCTGCACCTTTTTAACCGCATTGAGTTCGGTCTCATTCAACGGCTTAAAGTCGCGCATAAAGGAGATATTGTCCTCCATCTGCTCCATATTGCTCATGCCGGAAAGCACCATCATCATTCCCGGAAATCCCGCTGCAAAACGAAGCGCATAGCTTGCCGGACTTCCACCGTGCAGTTCCTCTAAAACTGCCTTTGCATCCTCCGGCAGATTAACCAGATTTCCGCCCTTCACCGGCTCCATGACGATAACCGGCTTGTCAAACTTCTGGCACACCTCATAGCATTTACGGCTCTGTACTGCCGGATCATCGTAATCCACATAGTTAAACTGGATCTGAACAACTTCCACTTCCGGATACTCTGTCAGAATCTTCTCCAGAACCTCTGCACGGTCATGGAAGGAGATACCCACATGGCGAATCTTGCCCTCCGCCTTCAGTGCAAACGCAGTCTCATAGGCATGACACTCCTTAAAATGAGAATAGTTTCCCTCGCCCTGTGCATGCATCAGATAAAAATCAAAATAATCGACTCCACAGGCTTTGAGCTGACTCTCAAAGAGCGGACGAATATCTGCTTCCGATTTGAAAAAATTGGCGGTGAGCTTGTCCGTCACAATGTAGCGATCACGCGGATAACGACTCGTCAAACACTCTCTCAGTGCCAACTCACTCTTCCCCTGAAGATAGCCGTGCGCAGTATCAAAATAATTGAAACCCGCATCAAGAAAGGCATCCACCATCCGGTTGGTCTCCGGAATATCCACCTCTCCATCTTTCATCGGAAGACGCATAAATCCAAAACCAAAATTTTTCTTTACTCTCTCCATTTCTGACTCTCTTTCCTATCAAAAAACTCAAAGTTTAAAATACTCCCACTTTTATTTCTAAGACCCTATCGCATAAACCTATATATAAATTTTAAACGATTTCATTCTCAGATGCAATTCCTAGCGTTATAAAAAAATTCTATCAGCACTGTATCATACGGCATTTTCCGTTCAGAAAATGTCTGACCGTGTACAATATGTACCATAACATTCCATCAATCTAATAATCATTAACGAGTACATTATCGCACTGGCACATGTTTGATATCCCATACCATCTATATAATGTCATATATTCAATCCCATACCATCTATTCAATATCTTACCCATAATGCCTTATAACACAAAAACAGAATGAACTTCCATCTTGCAAGATGAAATGCTCATTCTGTCCTTTTTTCCTTTAACTGACTTTCCTGCCCGTTTTTAAATTTGGTTCAGTGTCTCCCCGATATCGCCATCTATACCGATCGCTCTCTTTCGGATCTCCTCCGGTACATACACCTCGCCTTTGTTCAGGCACGCATATACCGCATGTTTCCACCGCTGTGTCATATTCCAGAAGCTGAATTTTATAATACCTGGTGTGTTGTAGCCGACCCCTGTCTCAATAAAAAGTACCTTCATATCCTCGTGTCTGCGCAGAAAGTCTGCGTATCGCTCCGAAGCGCGATGCCAGCCCTCATCCTCCACAAACGTATCATCTGCGCGAAGATTCATGCTCATCGGTGCTCCACATTTCGGGCAACGCAGAACAAGCTCCGACGGAACCACCATTTTGGGAATCGTGTGCTCCGGCAAATTCAAAGTGCCGTCCTCGCCAATCTGATATCCTTGTGCTTCGACCATCTCACGGATTACCTTCTCATTGTCGTAAGTGTCTGCATGACACGGTTTGCTACACTGAAACAGACCATAATCCCCCTGCGTGTAAAACAGGCGGTGTTTATCAAATCCAGCATTCTGAAAACAATGATCGACATTTGTCGTCAGCACAAAATAATCTTTTTCTTTTACAAGATCGTAAAGTTTCTGATACACATCCTTCGGCGGACTCATATAGCGGTTGATATAAATATATCTGCTCCAATATGCCCAGTGCTCTTCCAGCGTCGAATACGGATAAAAACCTCCGGAATACATATCCTGAAACTGATATTTCTCTGCAAAATCCTGAAAATATCGATCAAACCGCTCTCCCGTATAGATAAAACCGGCAGAGGTAGAAAGCCCCGCTCCCGCACCAATGATCACAGCGTCCGCCCGATCCAATTCTTCTCTGAGTCGCTCGATCTCTCCGGTTCTATCAGAGACAGATTTTTCTTTTTCATCTACTCTGTCCCTCGAAAATCTCCAACTAAACATCTGTCCCCTCTCTTTCCAGCCCATCTTCTCTCCGACAATCCGGCAATAACAATATAACCGTGAAACAATAAAACGGCATAAAATAATATGATATAAAATAATATAAAATGATACAAAATAAAATGATACAAAATGGCATAAAAGCATCCAATGATGCCGTAATCTTATTTTCTCACCACTGCTCCGACCGGACAATTTTCAAAACAGCTTCCGCAGTGCAGGCAGTGATTCTGGTTAATCACAAATGGCTTTCTCTTTCCATTCTTCCCTTCACTTCCATTTTCATTGTCCACTTTAACAATACAACTTTGCGGACAAACCTTCATACACTTGCCACAGCCAATACACTTGTCGGTTATAAAATACCCCTTCTCCTGTATTTTAGCATTTCCAAGGCTGTATGTCTCTCTGAAAATCGGCTTCACCCCGAGATTAAAGTACTCGAGTTCTCCCTGATCAATGCAGAAAATCGTCGTGATCTCACGCGTATCTCCCGGATACACATTTGCGAGGTACGGCTGTTCCTCAAAAATCTTGTCCACCCATTTTCTCTGATCTTCCTGCGGGACTGCATGCGCTCTTGCAGACAGGCGAATCATCTCTTTATACTTTGTGTAGCACAAAATCTGTACTCTGCCATCCTCAAGCAGTTCCTTGCAGAAATTCTTTCCGCGTGCTGTGAGAAAATACAACGCATTCGGCTCATAGTGAATTGCGCTGATATTTCTGATCTGAGGTGCCCCGTTTGCATCCACCGTTGCAAATGCGAGTACCCCGACAAGTTTCATTTTCATTAAACATGTGGATAAATCCATTTTTAATCCCACCCCCCCTATTTTATCTTTTATGAACTTCCCTATTCCACTATTTTAATTCGACCCGGTTTGCGTGGTTTGGTTGCAGGCTGTTCTCCATCGATGTATCCAAGGATTACAAAGCACTGACAGGTGTAATTTTCTGGAACATTCCACTCTTTCAACATCCGTTGTCCTTCCTCACTTGAAAATGTCACTTCTGCTCTTGAAATGATGCAGGACGCGATTCCAAGTTCTGTCGCCTGAAGAACCATATTCTCCGCAATGCAGAAGGCATCTGCGATCCGAAACATAAAATTGCTCTGTGCGAAAATTGCAACGACTGTTGGGGCTCCATAAAATCCATTTTTTATCGTCGGATCGTCAATCACACTCGGCTGATCTTTTGAGACATAAGCACCCAGAAGTCCTGCACGATTAAACGAAGCCATGTTCATGATTCCGATTTTTTTCGCAAGTTCTGCATTGTGGATTGCCACCATCATGCTTCTCTGTCCACCACCCGCATTCGGGGCAAAATTTCCTGCTTCAAGAATTTTTTCCAGATCTGCACGCTCAATCTGTTGATCCGTATATTTTCTGATCGAATGTCTACTCTTTATAAGATCCATCAACATGGAAGCATCTCCCCCGTCCTATCATTTTTTGTTTTCCAGCACTGCGGGTCTGCCCCGTAGAAATCACCGCTTGTACCATTTGCGACTGCCGGACATCCTCTGCACCATGCCTTCAGCTCGCATTTGCTACATTTCTTAAACTTATCAAATTCCCGATACCGCTCCATCTGGCAAACCCACACATCCGCCAGCCGGTCCTCAAACACATTTGCCACCCTGCTGTTGGTGACTCTCCGGCATGCCATCACATCGCCGTTTGACGAGATTGTGATATGACAGTTTCCGCAATTACAACCACCATAAATCATCTCATTCTCTGTTTTTGTATTCTCTGTCCCCGCATTTTCTCTTTCTACATTTCCGATCTCTGTCGTCGCATTTTTTAAACTCTGGAAAGAATAATCCGGCAAGGTAAACTGTCCGGTCTCATACTCATACAGCGTCCAGAGATGATCCTTTTTATTAAAATAAGTCTTGCATCCCGCTTTCTGATATGCCTTATACTTCGCATCACAGATCTCAAGAAGATTTCTGTACTCCTGCGGAGTCATGCTCGTATCCACTTCTCCGCCAGTCGGCACATAGCGCGAAAATGCAAATACTTTTACATTCGCATTTACCACCGCATCAATGATATCCGGAATCTCATTCATATTCGTCTTTGACACGGTACTCATAATCACACTCGTGATTCCGGCGCGGTTTAAGCATCCCACTTTCTCTAAGGTGAGATCAAAACTTCCCGGTTTTCGGAACCAGTCGTGCGTCTCTCTCATTCCATCCAACGACATCTGATATTTCTCGCATCCGCAAACCTTCAACATTCTGCAAATCTCATCATTGAGGTGAAACGGATTTCCCATCAGCGTGAATGGAATGCCCTTGCTCTTGAGCAAAACCATCAGCTTCCAGAAGTCCGGATGAAGGATAGGATCTCCGCCAGTGATATAAAAGTAGGGCACTCTGTGATAAACCTCGCAAAAATCTTCACAATTTGCCACCACTTCCTGCATCTGCTCCCAGGTCATGCTTTTCAATTCCTGACATCCTTTTCCTGAGAAAATATAACAATGCTTACAACGCTGATCGCACTCATCTGTGATATGCCATTGAAAAGCAAAATACTGACTCATATCCTATCCTCTCCGTTCCTCTCACTCAACCACTAACAGTTACTGTTCTTAATTGTTCTTACCTGTTTTTAACTATTATCAATTGTTATTGCCTATTTTTTAACTGCTTTATTAACTGCTTTAAATTTCCTGTTTCCTGTTATTTTTTGTTATTTCTTCTTGTTATTTGTTTTTATTATCTGTTTCTGCGATCTTTTCATGTTAGCTATCATTTCATGTTTTGTCGCAATTTCTTATTTTTTATTTATCACCTGCTCCACACGCCGTTCCGCACGCTGCCGGCTTCTGCTCCGGCTGATCTCCCGCTCCACATGCCGTTCCGCACGCTGCCGGCTTCTGCTCCGGCTGATCGCCTGCTCCACATGCCGTTCCGCACGCTACCGGCTTCTGCTCCGACTGATCGCCTGCTCCGCATGCCGTTCCGCATGTTGCCGGCTTCTGCTCTGGCTGGTCTCCTGCTCCACATGCCGTTCCGCATGCTACCGGCTTCTGCTCCGGCTGATCACCTGCTCCACATGCTGTTCCGCATGCGCTACCTGCCTGTGCGTTCTCATTCCATCCTGCAATGTTTGATAATGCCATAAGTCTTTCCTCCATTTTTCTTGCATACTCGTCTCTGACTCGCATGCCACTTTTTGTTTTGTGTTGCTGTGTTTCTTTCTTGCTTTGTGTTGTTACTTGGTTACCTTGTTGCTCTGTCGTTTGTTACGATTTGTTACTGTCTTTTTGTGTTGCGCTTTCCTGTTACATCTTCATCATAGCAAACCTTTTTCCGAAACAGAAGTACGCACTTTTTTATTACATAATCACTTCAAGGTAACTTAGGTTACCTTTTTGTAACCCCTTGACATCAATTTTAATGTTGAATTATAATTCGAATATAACATTCAAATTGAATCTAATATACATATATGCATATCGCAAAATCATATAAAAAATAATAGATTCAATTTCAATCGCTTCATACACCTTCCTATGTGTATGATAAAATCTTTTTATAACTTTCTATAAGGAGGCTATGTCTTATGCTGACAAAAGAAGAATTACCAGAGTGTCCCGTTGCCACGACCGTTGCCCTGATCGGAAGCAAGTGGAAATTACTGATTATCAGAAATCTTCTCCAGAGACCCTGGAGATTTAATGAACTGAAAAAAGATTTGGATGGCATCAGCCAGAAGGTACTCACAGACAGCCTTCGCTCTATGGAAAGCGATGGTCTGATCGTCCGCACCGTTTACCCGGAAGTTCCGCCGAGAGTCGAATACTCCCTCAGCGAGCTCGGTCATTCTTTAAAGCCGATTCTCGACTCTATGGTCGCATGGGGAAATGCCTATAAAGCAATGTAAATTACAATCCACTTTATGCAAATAACTTTCTCAGGAGGGAGCATTCTCTCCTGAGAAAGTTTGCGTTTTTCTTTTTCTAAATTGCAAATTTAAAATCTAAATTACAAATAAAAGTTCTTAAATGTACCGGAAAACCTGATCCAAATGATCGATCACAAAATTAATCCTCTCATCCGGCATTGCGCTCCCAGAATTTCTCCGATAATAGCAAGTCTTCATCCCATACTGCAATCCCCCTGCCATATCAGAGGTCAAAGAATCCCCGATGATCATCGTCTCTTCCGGAGAGATTTTATCGGTTCTATTCTCATTTAACTGAGAAAATGCTTTCTCAAAAAATTCTCGTGCCGGTTTTGACACTCCCATTCTTTCTGAGACAAACACATAATCAAAATATTTTCGCATATCGGCAAGCTCCAAGCGATGCACCTGCTGTTCATACGGTCCATTGCTCGCCACACACAAAATATATTTTTGTTTTAAATATGCCAACATTTCCTGCGCACCCGGCTCCTCAATCGCACTCTCATGAAGAGCCTCCCGGAAATATCGCTCAAACACCGGACCATCAAAAGAAATCCCCAGTTTTTCAAACACAAGATTCCATCTGATTTTCTGTAACTCCGGAAATGTCAATACCCCCTGCTCAATCTTTCGCCAGAGCGCATTATTTTCTTTCTCAAAAATGTCATACATATATGGTTCATACGGTTTCAAATTAAAATGCTCAAACCCATTTTTCATCGTCTGTCTGACATACTCGTCAAAACTCAGAAGTGTATTATCAATGTCAACAAAGACTGCTTTTATATTTGTCATAATATCTATTCGGTTGCTCCGTTCCTATTGCATTCTTAATGAGTCATTTCTTTATGCTTAATCCCTTGATGATTGATCTGTTGTGACTAACCTACTCTACCGATCTATCTGTCCACTTACAACTTGCATTTAGCTTTAGCATTTATTTAGATTTTTTTCAAATGCCTGATAAAAATCTTTCGGATGAATCTGTTGCAAACCAGAAACCTGACCATCTCCAAATTCCATAATCATAAGCGCTCCGTTTTCACGCCTTGCCAGATCGATCGTCACAAAATTACTCTTCACCATCTTCGCAATCTCTTCCACCCATTTTTCTTCTTCCGGTAGAAGACGACGCTCTCCCTGATCCGTCCAGTAATCTCCCATCTTCAATATTCGACCTACAAAAAGAAACACCCGGTATTCTTCCGACAACGGCATTCCACTCTTTTCATGAAAACCAATCCGCTTTAAGCGTTCAAATTTGCGAAGAACCACTCCTCCGACAAGATTCTCACCCTGACGTTCTATAAAATTTCCAATTACCCTTCTTACGCTTTCCTGATTTGCAATATTTTCAATGTAACAAGCATCATACCATTCATGTTTTCTGCTCTTAACATAATCTTTTACAAGGTAAGAACCCTTAAGATCTTTTGTCATCTGAATGGCACTCTCAAGATCTCCCCGTGTTTCCCATACGGATTCTGCTGTCTGCCCATGAAAATCCGGATACCAGTTTGGAAGCAAATGATAATTCTCATACTCTTCTGGCGAATTGATCAAATAAATCCCCTGATTTTTCAAGAGCCGATAGAAGATTCGGTACATTTCCGGTTTCATCATCCAGCCTCGATAGACAACCATCCCGGAAATACCATCGCCATACAAAGATAATGTTCCTTTTTCCAAATCCTCATAGCTAAATAAGGCACATGGATATTTTTCTTTCGCGACTTGATACTCGGCCAGATAATCCTCATCCACTTTTTGAGGATACAACGGATGATTACAAAATAAAAAACAGATTTTCTTCACATCCTCGCCATCATCAAATAAGAGTGTTCCTTCCACTTGCACATGATCTACAAGTTCAAACAAGACTCCAATAGATTCTCTTTCAAATTTCCAATCAAGACGATCTATTGCTGGAGTAATCTGTTCAATCGCCTGAACCCGAAAACGATTTCCCCTGAGATCAAACAAAATCTCTCCTATCTTAATGTTCTGTCCATGGCTCAAATTCAGCTCATATAACGTACCTTTTTCCGCTATTGGAAAACGGTCTACAATTCTTCCTGCTATCATATTTCCGTAACCCTAATTTCCAACATTTTTCCCATATGCCAACGAAAACCATCTATCTTTCCTTCAAAATTCATTATTCATTGGCACGCAATTGCGCACAATTAACATTTCCCATTAAAACTTTCCACCTCGACCTCCGTGAGTCGAACCGGAAGCCGATCTGTGCGTACTGCTTCCATGCATAGTCCCACTGTTATGTACACCACCTCCAGATGGTTTGTTATCCTTCGGTTTTGCGGTGCGCGTAATCGTGTGATAAAGGAAAAGATCACGGCTTGCATTCAAATGAAAACTGCCTTTTTTTACATAGCTGTTTGCAGTTGCCTGCGGACGAACCGTCTTCATTCCACTGACCATACTGCCAACAACCACTCCGGCAAGTCCCGCTCCAATCAAAATAGAAAGAGGAATCCACATCACCGGCATTTTCTCTTCCGAAAAATCTTCATTGTCATAAGGATTTCCGTTTCTCGCACGCGTGATAAAATCATCGCACAGCGAGGCATAAGTCTCAAAAGCCTGCGCATAGTCTCCATCTGCAAGATCCGGTGTCATCGCTTCCCCTATGTATTCAATTCCGGCATCTGTAAACGCAGTAATCCCAAACCCATGCGTGTCAATGTACCAATCACGATCTTCCATGCTGATGAGAAGCAAGATTCCATCTTTCTCCTCTCCATAACCAAACTTACAAGATTCATAGATATTCTCTGCATAATCTGACACACGATTATAACCACCCAGATCCGGAGTTACCACAAGAGTCACATCCATCTTCTGGCGAACACTGATTTCATCTAAGCGTTCCCGAAGATCATACTCTTCCGCTTTCGTGAGAACTCCAACCTGATCGTTGACCCGATCATACTCATTCGCAAATTCACCCTCGGCAAAAGCTGGCATCACCATCAAACCACAATACATCAGGCAGACAAGGAGCATCCACAGAAACAGCCGTAATCGCTTTAATTTTTTCTTTTTCATTCTTCTGTTGTCCCTCCCCGTTTAAATTCCCACCAGATGTAACAGGTAGACTCCACCATAAGTGAGAACACTGAACACAGCCGTCAAACCAAGCATCCATTTCACGGCAACCGATTTATCAACAGGAAGATCCCCGACAAATTTTCCGGTCTGACCGTTCATCGCAAACGTATATTTCTTCCCATTCCAGGTTGTATTCAAGATCCACACCGGATACAGCGCATATTTTGCCCTTCCAGCGTGAAGCTGAATCCTGCTGTTTTCCGGCGTAACTGTGGCATATCCCTGCACCGTATTCCGAAATGCCTCCTCTGTGGAATGTCTCACACGCATATTTGCCCGCTCAATGCTCTCTTCTGCCGTCACATCATACTTATCCGCCAAATATCCCGCCAGATAAGCCGTCTGAAAATCCACTGCCTGCAAACAATCATACGGCTCAATCGATTCCATCAGTTCATCCGCCATCTTGGCAGAACCATCCACAGGAACATTTTCAAATGCCACTTTGCCTTCCCGATGAACCAGAAAATGACTTGTCTCTGTATAGTGATAATTCCGATCACTCCAACTGCGCACTCTCGTCGCCCGATAGCGCACCTGAGCATCTGCATCCGTATCAAAAAGCCAGAATGGAACATAAATTCCCTTGATCTCCTCAATGTGATTCTGATCTTTAAAAATCTTGGGTAAAAGACGCTTTCCAGTCAAATATCTGTTAAGAGCCTGCTTCGCTGACTTTTTATCCAGTTTAAATGGAATCACCAGATCAGGCTTTAAAGTTCCGGAAAACTGATCCATCATCACGATCGGTGTTCCGCAAAATGGACAGGACGTCGCACCTGTATTGGCATCTGCGATGATTTCTCCCCCACAGGAGTTACAGATAAATGATCGAAGACTTTCCGTTTCGCCTGCTTTCCATTCCTTTCCGGCAGTCGTCTCCCATTTCATCTGATCCGGTTGTTCTTTCTGCAATTCTGCATCATAATTTTGAAGCGTCTCCATCTCAAATTCCGTGTCACAGAATGGACACTTCATTTTTTGAACGGTACTGTCAAACGCAATCGATCCCCCGCAACAAGGACATTTATATTCCTGCATTGTCGGCATATCCTCATCACCTCACTTTTCCCATGATTCCCATGAGTTTCTCCTCTGTATCCTGTATATATATTTACGTATTCAAGTCAAATGCTAGCAGAAATCTGACGCATGATTCTAGTCAGCTCTGCTGACCTCTTCCCAGAATCACTGCACATCCACTCTGAGTCATATATGTCTGCATATCGCTTATCTTCACATTTCACGATTCTCACAATACACGAACAATCGGCGATTATGATTTAAACTCAATCATCCAAGATACGGATTCTTTGCCCCACAGTTTGAACAGAATTTTCCCTTATTTACCGTTCCGCAAGAACAAGTCCAGCTCTCATCGACCGGTCTCGGTGAACCGCACTCCGAGCAGAATTTACCCGTTGCAATCGCTCCGCATTTGCACTTCCATGAACCAATCTTCACCGGCTCTGGTCTCTTTGCTCCACATTCCGAACAAAACTTTCCGGTCGCCATTGCTCCACAGCTACATTTCCATGCATCTCCATTCTCCGATGCTCCCGCCTGTGAAGATGTCTGTAAAGATGCTCCTGCGCCACTCATTCCATTCAGCGCACCAAGACCAAGCCCGGCATCCTTAGCACTTGCCATCTGCTGATTGAGCATCTGTTGGTTCATCTGGTTCTGGACCCCCATATTATAAAGGTTCTGAGCCGAGGCAAATCCGCCCTGCGCCCCCATTCCGGTCATTCCCATTCCCATGAATCCAGTCATCGCACCAGCAGAATTTCCTGCCGCAGTCTGCATGGCATCCGCAGTTGCATTCGTCATGCGTCCCGCCATCATGAATGGATTCGCACCGACACTCGCTGCATCCTCCATTTCATTGATCTTCTTCATATCCTCTTCCGTCAGGGTAATCGGATTCAGCGCAATCTTTTCAACCGAAATGCCTCGATTCTCGATCCACTCCTGCTTTAAGGCATTGTTCATCGCCATCTTGAGCGCATTTGCCTTTGCCGGGATCTGCGCCGGACGAAGCTCCTGCTCCGCCAACTCTCCAAAAGCTGGCTGTAAGGCATCAATAAACTCTGCTTTCAGCTGAGCGTCAATCTGATCTCTCGTAAACTCATATTCTACATTTCCGCAAAGTCTCGTATAAAAACGCAACGGATCAGAGATCACATAGGTGTAGACACCATTACAGCGAACCTGCACGGTACGGCTGATCCCGATTCGCTTATTGACGACCTCAAACATGATCGGACTCGGCGTGCCAAACTTATTGTCAATGATCTCTTTCGTATTGAAATAATACACGCGCTGGTCTTTTCCCGTATCTCCGCCGTAAGTAAAACGCTTTCCAATTGTCTTAAACGTCGCCTTAATGCCCTCACCCAGACTTCCTACAAAAATAGATGGCTCTGTGGACGTATCGTAGGTAAATTCACCCGGCTCCGCGCAGACTTCCACGATCTTACCCTGCTCCACAATAATCATACACTGACCATCTGCCACCGCAATCCCGGAACCATTGGAAATGATGTTATCGTTTCCTCTCGTATTGGAAGAACGTCTACCCGTGCGCTTCTGTCCTCTTCTCATCAAAACATCATTTGGCAGAGCATCGCAATAGAAAAATTCCTTCCACTGATCCGCCAGTGTACCACCCAGTGCCCCAATTCCTGCTCGAATAAGTCCCATATTCCCTTTTCCTTTCGCAATGTATTTTGCAACTCACAAATAAATAATTACAAACTTGCTTCCTACTCCGTTATTGTTTGATATGTTTTTGATTTTGCTACATCTTTTAATCTTGTATCGTATTATTTATTGTACTCGATTTCCGCTGAGACTTCAAATTATGTATTTATAAATTTTATATTGCGATTTTCTTTAATGTTATCCCTTTCCTTTTCTCAACTCCATATAACACAAAGATCATGTATTTCTACATGATCCTTGTATTTTCCATTTTTTTATTTTCCCATGTTTAGTTATAATAAATTTTCTGTTCCATTTCTTCTTTTCCACGCTGAAGAAATGAGTAATATGGAGAAGAAGGCTCTAATGTATTATCTTTCAACGGAATATATTCCATGAGATGCAATTGTATCTCTCCCCCTATTTTTTTCTTTAATCTCTCTTTCTAAGAAGTTCTTCCCGCAATTCTATCTGAAAAATTTCTTTCGCCACATTTCTGATTTTCACGTCTTCCATTCCTACAAATCGGTCCAGATTCTGCATCACTGCAATCTTTACTCTCAGATGCAATCGACTTCGATGTGAACTACTCGGTCATTGAATGGCCGAGCATCTGAAAATGCAAAGCTATTCAATGACGATCTATTGGAAATAAGACCAATTTGTATGAATCATACAAACCAGACAGATCTCCGCCAGACAATCCAGATACAGACATGCTGTACCAAGACGATGATAGTTCATATGTTCCTTACTACCAAACGGCAATACACCACAGACCATACCTGTGGGATATTGCCGTTTCTCATAAGGATGCTACTTGCCGGTAAGTTTTAAATCTATCGGCATAAACAATCTTTATGGAATTCTGAAGCAAATGGTGATTATATTTATATTTCTCACATAATTCCATGATTTCGATATCCGTTGCCCGTTTTTTGATATTAACAGCTCCTACATAATCCGCATCTTCTGTGTAACCA